>PLDW01000183.1 GCA_003136315.1 Gemmataceae bacterium
GATGCCCGTGCCACCAGACTCTCTGTGGCATGGCCATGCTGGGCTGACACGGGCAAGATGCCCGTGCCACCAGACTCTCTGTGGCATGGCCATCCTGGCCATGCTGAGCCGACACGGGCAAGATGCCCGTGCCACCAGATTTCACGATGTCGTTTCTGGACAACCCCGTACTCCCTACTCCTTCCCTGGCTTCCCCAAGTTCTCACTGTCGGCCCACCCCTTTTCGGCCGCAGTGTACTGCTCGTGGTAATACTTCTTCAGGGTATTCGTGTCCGGGACGTGCCCCTCATAAAAATCCTGGTAATAGTAGCAAAATGCCCGGCCGAGGGCGTAGGTCGATGCACCAGCGACCGCCGCCCCGGCGACCGACCCGACGAACGGGATGAATTTCATCACTTCCCGAACCGCCTGCCGGGCGAGAAGCCCGATCCCGAGGGTCGCTGCGATCTCCTTGAACCGCTCGGCTGTCATCGGTTGCCCGTACAGTCGAGCGAGTTGGGTGATCATCCGGCTCTGGATGCCCGGGAGGAGGAAAAGATCCACGAACGGAATCGGCAGCGCCCCGGCTGACGCTGCCATCGAACTGTATCCGAGGATCAGTGGTATGGCATGCCGGAGGTGGATATCCTTCAGGGTGTCTGTCGCGTCTTTCAGCCGCAGGAGCGTTTGCCGATAGGCCCCCGGGAGGACGTCGAGGATGACCTGTTTCAGAACATCCCCGCCGTAGTTGGGGTTAGGAAACCCGTCCTCGGGTTTTGTCAGGTCGATCGGCACGCAGATGTCGAAAAGGCCGGCGAATGCCCGGCGGTGTTCGTCGATGGATCGCTGTAAAGCCTCAGGGATGGTCGACGGCAGTGCGGTCTCGGCGAGAAGAGGGACGAAGGGGTACGGGGTCGGGTGGGGTTGCCGGGGGATAGCTTCATTCAAGCAGGTCACGCACAACACCACCGGCCGCGAGGGACTGGCCCGTCGCACCGGTTCCAGTGCCGCGCGGATGTTCCCCTGAGCAAAATCCGTCGCTTTCGCGGTGACAATGACAACATGCGCACGCGGATCGAAGGCAGCGATGTCTTCGGTTGGGTCGTATCCCGGTTCGTCCACACCCCGGGTGTCCAGGAACGTGAGGAGAGGGGCATCTGGGGAGGGGAAATGATATTGGCGAGAGGTGCGTGTACACGGCCGGAACCCCGACCCGATCACTGCCTCTTCGGCCCCGGTGAGCTGGCGGATGATGGAAGTTTTCCCGGATTGGGTCTTTCCGAGTAGCCAGAACACGGGGGTGGGGGTTTTGGTCCGGAGGTCGGCGAGAGTGGCGTCCAGGTTGGGCGGGGAGCCGTTGTCCTCGGAGAACATCCGCTTCACTACGCCCCAAATCTGGCTCATCCCCGTCCCCCCGGTGTCGGTCGAATCGCCTTGTATCAGCGAACCGCGTGCCGTCTGTCCTGATCCGGACACCGGCTCCTTCCATTCTCGTCTGGGGTTCGACTCGTGCCGAGGGATCGGTCGTCACTGACGCATCGTCCTGGCTGGGCGGAACCCATCCGTATAGCGGTGGTTACCGGGTCGGTAGCCGATGTGGAAGGCACACCGCAGGTCCACAGCCGAGTCAATGAACGAGCCACCCCGGAGAAGGCGGTTTGGTTGCTCTTTTACTTGTAATAATGACAAATTTTTGTTATTATTTTGCGTTTGAGTGTAAGATTGATATTCCGCCTCCTCGACCCACTCCAGGGTATTTCCCAGAGTGTCGAAGAGCCCCAGTTCGTTCGGACGGAGCCGACCAACTGGCCAGGCGCGGGCATCCCCATTCTTCAGATACCACCCATACCGCGGCAACAACTCCTCCGACCGGCCGTAGTACCGCGCCACCACAGAACCCGATCGGCACCCGTATTCCCATTCCGCCTCCGTTGGCAATCGGTAGCCCATCAGCTTCAGATGGCCCGCCTTGATCCGCATCCCCTCAGCGTACTCTTTCTGGTCATTTGGCTCATAGCACCACTGATCCCGTGGAATCCCATCCCGTTCGCTCAACCAGTTGCAGTACGCTGCCGCATCGTACCACGTGACTGACACCGCCGGCCCATCCTGGTCCGGACTATATCGCTCCCTCCACGAATGCCCCGGTCGAAGACGCAGGAACTGCGCGACAGTCACTTCCTTCGTCGCGATGGCGAACGATCTCCCAATTTGCTTCCGGTCAGCGGACTCCTCAGTCGACCGCCCGGATTCTGTCGATGGAGAGCCCATCAGGAATCCCACCGGGCCGCGTACCACGGCAAACGTCTGACCCACACTGTTCACGAACCAATCCCGATCCGCTTGCACGGGGGCTGTGTGGAGCGCACCTGCCTGCACTGCCAGCTCAGCATCAATCCGCTCCAACTCCTTCGCCTTTGCCCACCGCTGACGCAACACCCAGTCAATTGCCCCATGTAACCCCGGGTCCGGATGCTCCCGGTACTGTCTCAGCAGTTCCCCGGTCAGCGTTTCCCGCTCAGCAGCCCACTCAGCCGACAACGGGAACTCCCCCAGGGCGATCAACAATGCCCGTTTCCCCGATACCTCAGGTTCATCACGGAATCGACGGATCAAAACCACCGGATCCGCAGTGACCCCCGTCAACCGCTCCACCAGATAGCTTCGTGTCGATGGGTCGCCATTGGCAGGGAACCGGAATAATGGCCACACTGGCTCGGCCTCACCCAACCCTAGTAGCACCGCCGCTGCGTACCCCTGACGCTTTGTAAGGGCATCGAACACCGTATCCGGGTCGAGAGCAGAGAGCGCTGCCGGGCCACCCACGACCGCCACTGCTGCCGGCCCCACTGGGCCACACTGGACCACGCTCTTGCCCAGTTCCGTTCGCAGTACCGCGGTGACCGCCGCCCGATTCGCCACAATCGCAGGTTCAAACAGCCGGTAGTGACGGGGGGCCACGGTTAACGCCATCTCGGCCAACTCCGCTGGCCGGTCGGTCATGTACTGCGCCAGAAGGGTCGCTGTCAGGTCGAACCCCGAGGCCTCCGCCGCGACGTCCGAGACGACCAGCCTCCCCGATTCAATCCGACCCCGCGACTCCGGATACCGTCTCATCAGAGCTGGTAAGAGGACACCACGGACCGGCATCAGGGCCTCGGACCAGACGACGAATTCGATCGGATTCGCCCGCACCACAGCCTCTGCGACCCCTGCGGCCACCGTGCCCCACCGTGGGTCGTCCGGTGCGAGCAGCGCGAGCGTACTCGCTGCTCGCACCCGTTTCCCAGGCTCCGCGTTTGCGTCTTGGAGCACCTTCCACAACACCGCTGCCACCGTGTTGGCATGGGGTTTGAGCAGCAGACGGATTGGGAGGAGTTCCTCCGAGCGACACCTGAGCAGGTAGTCAGCCAGTTCGCTCGCCCGTCCAGGTTCTTCGCCCAGGAGCGCCATTCGGGCATGCAGGCCCGGCTTCATGTGGACTGGGTGGCCCGCCTGAACACGCAGTTGGGAACCGGTCAAGTCGCGGAACTCGGCCAGATCGTCGATGAGCCGTGGCACACTCGATGTCTCCGCCATCACGAGCGCTTCCACCAGAGAGGCGGCCCGGGTGTCCCGCTGCTGTCGATGGGCAACTTCCTCCGCCGCCAGCCGATCGGCCGCCCGCTGCTCGCGGACATCGTGTACACCTAAAACCAGCCCGACTGTCAGCAACACTCCGGCCGCGATCCCGATGGTCCGCCCCGGGTGCCGCTTGGACCACTTCCACGCTCTCTCCACGGTGCCCACCGGCCGGGCCGTGATCGGTCGCCCGTCGAGGAAGGCGCGCAGATCCGCCGCCAGGGCATCAGCCGTCGGATAGCGCTTCTTCGGGTCCTTCTCCAGACACTTCAGTCCGATCGTCTCCAGATCCCGCGGGATCTTCACATCGATCGCCCGTGGGCGATCAGGCTCCCGGGTCAATACGGACTGGATCGTCCCCATGATCGAGTCCCCCCGGAACGGAGGGCGGCCCATCAGCAGGTCGTAGAGGATCGCCCCAAGTGCCCAGACGTCGGCTGCCGTCCCAACTTCCCGCACTTTCCCCGCCGCCTGTTCTGGGGCCATATAGCTTGGGGTCCCCATGATCGCTCCGGTCGCAGTCATGTCCGAGTGCCCGACTTTCGCCAGCCCGAAATCCGTGATCTTCGGCTCCCCTTCGTGGGTCAACAGCACGTTCGCTGGCTTCAGGTCCCGATGGACGATCCCCTTGGCGTGGGCCACGGCCATCCCATCCGCGAGCATGGCAACGATCTTGGCCGCATCCGTCGGGGAGAACCGTCCGTCCCGCCGGAGTTTCTCGGCTAACGTGCCCCCGTTGACAAACTCCAACGCGAAGTACGGGAGGCCATTGTTCGACCCGAAGTCATACAATTGGACGATCTGCGCATGTTGGAGCGCGGCGACTGCCTCCGCCTCGATCAAGAACCTGGCCTGAGCAACGGGGTCGGCATGCGCTCCGGCGAGAATCATCTTCAGTGCCACGGGCCGGTTCAGGCCGATGTGCCGGGCTTTGTAGATAACGCCCATTGCCCCTCGCCCGAGTTCCCCCTCGATCTCGTACCCGGGAACTGTCGGCCGATTCGCAACCAGGGTCTCGACGGTGGAACGCGCTGCCCGTCTCAGAAGCTCCGTCGTGGACAGACCCTCCAACCTGTTCGGTGTCGATCCGCCTGTCCCGGCCTCTCGGATGCCGGAATCCCCGGGCACACACGTCAGCTCCTGCTCCCTGCGGCGAACATCCACGTCAGAATCGGGTTCCGTCGGAGTCGAGAGGGAATCGGCCGGGCTATTTGTTCGAGCGGGGAGGCCAACTGTGGACGGAGTCAGATTCTCCGGCTCGGGATTCGACTGGAGGCGGTGGGCAGTCCGGTTCGGATCGTCGGTCGGCATCTGGCGATCCCGGGGTTGGAATGGGAGAGAGCAAACTTGATCATAACCGGCCGACGGGGACGGTTCCACAGGGGAACCCGCCAGACCGGGAGACTCACCAGACCGAGTGGGTGCTCAGTCGGACAGTGACCGGACGGTCCAGGGTCGAGCACTTTCTTCGACGACTGCGCCCGAACCGTGCAATCCACCTGACAGGCTCATCGAGACGGCGGTTGGGCTTGATTCGTTTGCGGCAACGGGTTAAGTCCCGCCCCAATCCAACCCGGAATGGTTCCGGAGGCCCGCCGGTTGAGGTGGGGTATGGACAGGGCGTTAGGTCACCTGCGGTTGTTCTCCGGCGGCCCCACCGGTCCAGCCGATGAGGCCGCACCGGGAGCCACCGCCGCCGTTATGCCTGTCCCTCCGACCACCCTGGCGAATCGGGAACTGCTCCGCCCACCGACGTACCGCCGCGGCCATCGTGAGTTCGAGCCGTACTCGGCTGCCTGGTACGATGAGCTTCAGCTAAAGCGATACGCTCGCCACGGGGGCTGGCTTCCCTCTGCCTTGGAGTTCGGCCGACATCCCGGTGAATCCGTACTTCTCCTGAATCCCGGACTCGGTAGCGATGCTGCGCGCTACCTCCAGGAAGGAACCGAGGTCACGATCGCCTCGGGTCCGGCGGACCACCCCGAGCGGATCCGCGAGAATCTCGCCAGACACGGTTACGAACCCCGAATCATCCCCATCGCAGCGGACCGCCTTCCCTGCCCAGACGGCACGCACGATATCGTGGTCTGGAATGCCATTCACCACCCAATACCAGACACCTCGGCTCTACCCGACGAGGTATATCGTGTTCTCAAGGCCGGCGGAAAAGTGATCGGCCTGTTCCCGGCCTACTACGACGCCGGATTCTGGCAGGATCTGGTCCTTCCTCTCCAGCGATTGTACTGGCGTCGGCCACCCGACCCTACATCGACACCAAAGACAACGCGGAAAGAACTCCGCCGACTGTTCTCGCGATTCGTGGATCATCGTGTCTCGAAGCGTCATCTCCGTCGGTCCGAACTCCCGCACCCGTGGCGGGTTCTGCCTCTGGCGATCCTGGAGCGGATCATCGGCCGGGTTCTGATCCTCAAGGCGTTCAAACCGCTCACGGCAGCCCGGTCTGCCTCGACCCAGTCGGCCACTTCGGGCGCTGTCGCTGCGTAATTGTCGGGTGGTGGATCCATTCCACGTGCGGATCGCCCAGGAGTCTCACCATATCCTCCGATTTCACTCCGACCATTCACCCCCCGACCCTGGGCCGCTGATATCATACCCGGGTGATGAATTCTTCCCTTGCACCGGTTGAAGTGATCTCTGCCGAACCCTCCTCTTCTCGTCGACTGAACTGGGGCCGGTGGGGTGTCTTCGTGGCCGTTGTCGTCGGGTTGATCCTCTTCCTCGCCTACGGCCCAGATGAGAAGGCGGTGATCGAGCAGTCCGGGCAGTGGCGGGCGGCCGCCCGTCACCATCTGGTTGAAGCGGTCGCGATTTTCTTTGTGGTGGAAGTGATCCTCGTTGGGTTCTCAATCCCGGTCGGATTCTGGCTGACGGTCTTGGCCGGGTTCCTCTTCGGAACCTGGCTCGGGACAACAGTGGTCAATTTCGCATCGACCGCCGGGGCAGTGCTGGTGTTCCTGGCAGCACGGTATGTGTTCGCGGATGCTCTCAACCGGGCGACCCAATCGCGACCCCGACTTGGCCGCTGGCAGGCAGCGATTCACCGCGGGTTCCAGGCTCACAGCGCGTATTACGTCTTTCTGCTTCGACTCACGCCGGTGATCCCATTTTGGGTTCTGAACATCGGACTCGCGCTCACCCCGGTTCGCGTGAAGGATTACTGGTGGGCGACCCAACTTGGGATGCTCCCTATCACGCTCGTGGTGTGTCACGCCGGAGCGAGCCTTGCCGAAATCACCACGTTTCGTGACATTCTGTCGATCAATGTGCTGCTCGCTTTCGGCCTGCTCCCACTCGTTCCGTTCGCAATCCACCAATTCTTGAGTTTAAAGTTTAAAGTTTAAGAATTTAAAGTTGAGTACGGTATCATCAGGTCTTTAAACTCTTAAACTTTAAACTTTAAACTTTTGTTAGCCGATCGCCGCTTGCGTGCGTTTCGCAACTGGAGAGTCGGGGCCTCCACTCCCTTTCATCCAGAACAGGCTCGCCGCCAGAAATCGGTCTCGCCACGCGGGCGCGATGTGGGTGGAGTCTTCCATCACGGCTGCGCTAAACTTGTAGTCGTGAGCGTCCGTTCCCTTCAGGAACACCAGCAGGCGGGCGGCATCGATCAACTCGCGCGCAGCGGTCGGGCGGCTCCGGAGATACCCCATTGCAGTCCGGGCCGCCGCCATCTTGTCTTTCGAGAGTTGTGCGAACACAGCTCCTACATCGTGCTCCTTCACGTCCTCAGGCCCGTTGAGGGTGTCGATCATCACATCGGCTAACTTCCCGCGCGATTTCATTGCCTCGCGGAACAGGGGCAGGAATGATGCCGCCTGGAGGAGAAGGAGTTTTCGAGTTTCGTCGTCGTCGGACGTTTCGTGGGAGTAGTGCAGGGCATTGAGCGTGGTGAGCGTGTGAAGCCCGACGATTCCCGGCTGACGCATCAATAGCTCTGCGGCCGCGACGAACAGCCCGTCCCAGACGCTCCCCGCCGCCACGCCCCCATTGAGGAGGGAGACCACCTTATCACTCAGGTCCGCGCTCGCGGCGGTCCGGACGGCAGCGAGCACATCCGCGGTGGCCTCCAGGCTGGGCTTCCCATCGCGCCACTCGGGTGGGATTCTTCGGGCCAGTTCGATGTTCCGACGACCCGGGCGGTCGGGTTCGGCGTCTCGCTTGGCCGGGTTGTCGCCCTCGTGGGCGAGTAGGGCATAGGCGAGCGACCGGAGTACAGGCTCGGCGTGCTGCCTGCCGATTGTGGCGAGGGTGCGGAAGGCGTTGGCGACGAAGATCGCCTTGTGCCCGATGTCTCGGAAGTCCCGGCAGCCGTACCGGACGAAGAGTTCGAACAGCTCGTTGGTGCTCGCAGACCTGGCCAGGGCAGCGGTCGCCACGTCGGCAGCTTCGACATCCCATGAATCCATCGCCCGGATGAAAGCCTCGCGAGCCGAGTGAGGCGGGGGGAGTTTCATCTCAGCTGCTGGCTTCATCCTCCAGCCACTCTCCTTTTGGTTCTGGGCCTGGGCCGACTTGAAGTTATCGAGAGCCCAGAAGATCGGCAGCCAGCGCTCGCGGTCCGGTCCGGCTTGACTGGCGAGGTGGGCCGAGTTCACCACCAAGACGGCGTGAAACTTGAAGCCGACGCTTGGCCGCGGCTGGATGTTTCGCACACCGGCGAGCAGCAGCGAAGCGAGGACATCCCGATAAGGCAACCCCTTTTTCACCCGGCTGGCCATCTCTTCGAGGAGCGTGTTGCGGGGGGTGTCCTCGATCAGTCGGACGACGGGCTCGATCTCCGGATCAAGCTGGACAAGGTTGGGGTCGACCCTGGCATCGTCGGCGGAGACGGTGGGAAGGCCGTGTGGGAACACGAGGCTGGTAGCGCTGAGGGCAGCGGACGTCTGGAGGAAGGCGCGGCGATCAGGAGAGGCGGCCATGTTCAACTCCGGGAGAAGTGGCGGGCGAAATGGGCCGCGTGGATTGTACCACAGCCGTGCCAGGAGCCAATGAAAACAACCGACGGAATCCACCTCGACCCACCAAAATCGCTGTTATGAATCTGAGAGTGTGGTCATTCGTTACGAGGCTTATCTGCCCACGAGCGTTTTCTCCACGCTCAGTATCGCTGGCCACTGCTCCTGGGCACTCCTACGATGCCTGATGGGCCACCCCCGAAACCCGGAGTCGAACGTATGTACCGTTTCGCAGCTGCAAGCCTCTTCTGTGCGACTGTCACAGCCCTGGCGCTGGCACAGGACAAAAAGTGGGAGCCACCAGCGGTTCCGAACGGCTGGCGGTCGGTTACGAGCAAAGACGGGGTCTATATGTTCGCGGCCCCGAAAGAAGCCCGGCGGACGGGAACACGCGAACGATCGTACACCACTGGCGGGATCCGGGTCCGGGTTCAGGTCGACTATTTCGTGCTCAACGATGGGACCGAGATGACGATGCAGTCGGCCAGTGTGACCGGGGCCGCAGTGAAGGGTCTGACGGAGAACGACCTGACCGACATCTGGCTGAACACGGAGAAAGAAGCTGGATACACCGTCTCCGATCCCAAGGAGGTTACAGTCGGCAAGATCAAGGCCCGGGAGTACCGGATGACCAAGGGCGGGGTGTCCCGGCGGGTTGTCCTCTTTGCCACGCCCCCACGCATCTTCCTGATGGACGTTGCTGCCGCCGGCCAGAACCAACTCGACACCAAGGCCGCCGACACATTCCTGAGTTCGTTCGTCTTGGTCCCACCGGATGTTATGCGGGCTGCTGCCAAGGATAAATCCGATAAGAACCAGCAGGCGGCGAAAGCAGGCCAGGAGAAGGTGGGGGTCAAATGGACCCTGAATCTCAAGGCGATGACCTTTCCCGATGCCCCGGTGGTCGGCCTGATTCGGGGGCGGGAGTTCCGACCCGACAAAATTGAACTGGATCCGGCTGGAACCCTTGTGTTTCGGCAGGGCCAGGGGTTCTTCGCCGACGTTCAAGTGGACATTGTTCTCTTCCTGAAGCCTGGAGAGGCGCTTGCGAACAAGACCATCACAATCGCGCCGGCCAACTTCAACCCTGCGGGATCTCCCCACTTGCGGCTGTCCACACTGGCACCAAATGGCAAGGTGCCGGATACCGACCCGATCCTCAGCAATTACGCACTCAAGCTGACCTTCAGTGCCAAGGACAAGGACGGGTACACCACCGGAAGAATTTACCTTTGCACATCCGACGCAGCGAAGTCCGTTCTGGCGGGGAACTTCACTGTGATCGACCGATAACTCTGAAGACCCCTTTCCAGGCTGAATGGCGGGTTCAGGGAAGGCGACTCCAGTCAGGCGATCGGCGGAAGAAATCGGGCACTTCTCGCTCGACGCGACAGAATCTCACCTGGTTCCCAGGTGGAGAGAGAAGTGTCGAAAATTCCCAGAGGAAGTGGCAATGATCAAGCGGAACGGATTCACCCTGCTGGAGTTAGTGGTAGTCGTTGCGATCATCGGTGTCTTGATCGCGCTCCTCTTGCCAGCCCTCCAGAAGGTGCGCGAGAACGCGGTTCGGATGCAGTCGCTCAACAATCTGAAGCAACTTGCCCTGGGGTTGAATCAGGTCGGCGACAACAACAACGGATATATTGGAGGATATATCAAGGCGGATCCGAAGAGCCAGGATGAGGCATTCTCGCTCTACTTACAAACGACCCAGGGGAACCCACATCCGTTGATCGTCGAGTTGCTCGATGGGTCGCCGATCGGGTCTGAGGGGGGATTTCGCAAGTATCTGGTCTGTCCCGCTGATCTGTCAAATATGTCGGGTCCGAAGACACGCGTGCTTGGACCCAATGGGACATTGACACTGGAGTACGTATCCGGCGGGCCGACCAGCTACGCCTTTAACATGATGGCGTTCATCGGCCCGCCCCGTTTCCCGACCAATATTCGGGACGGGACATCGAACACGATCGCATTCGCAGAACGGTATTATGAGCGGTACTTCAGTACCGAGCCGTTGTACGGCGATTTTTATCCCGCGTCTTGGTTAGGTTACGGAGAGATCAATTGTGCGTTCCCGTCTCCGTTCCCTCCTTTCCCCATGAATGACCGGGGACTGAGGCGGCCCTCGTTCGCGGACGCTGGATGGGGTGACGTGGTGCCGGTCACTCGCGGCGACCCCCCGGTCACCCAGCCCTCGGTCCCCGGGGTCACGTTCCAGGTCCAGCCACCACTCCATTTCGCCGACGCCTACCAACTCCAAACTCCGTTCACGGCGGGTCTCTCGGTGGCGATGTTCGATGGGAGTGTCCGGACGATCCGGCCAGGGGTTAGCCCAGAATCGTTCTGGTCGGCCGTCACACCGTCTGGGGGTGAGGTTGGGAATTTGGACTGATCCAGGAACCCACGGAGACTGTCGCATCTCCGGAAAGACGATGGGACGTAGACATGGCAGGCGAGGCTCCTGCCGAGCTGTANNCTCACGCTCGTCAGGAGCCTCGCACTCCCGTTAGACCGATAAGCTGTCGTAGGTCGCTCCGATCCATGCATTCGCTGGGTCATCGCCAGAACAGGAGGCCGAGGCACCTGAGCGATGTTTTACGCTCCCCCCAGGACATTTCTGCTCCTATCACGAATTGGCGGACAGGTACCGTTCGCCGCCATTCGAACCATGTCACCCGATTGCATTTGCCCAGTCGCGTTCTATAAGCCAGTAGCCAGGACATAAACTCGCTATAACCGTTGCCATCGCTACTTTGCGCCTCACCCGCAGAAACGGTCATCAGTTGACTTGTTGCTTGGCCTGACCGGGATGGAGCCCGGGTGTCTTCCCCTCTCTCGGGATGTCGAACACCCCCAAGATCCGCCAACGGGTCTTGAAAGCCTTCGTCCAGGTGCTCAATGACCCCCACCCCAACCATTCCGAGACCCGCACCGCGGCGAGAGTTCATGAACCGGGGTGGAGTGGCCCCGCCTGCCACCCTTCACGTTACTGGCGCCTTCCCACCGCTGCCGATCCCCAATCTCGTGATCACCCCCGCGCCGGTCCGTGATCTCTCGCGCTCCTCCCTGTTCAGTGATATCGCCGAGCAGGGTCCCCAGGCCGTGATGCCTCGGCCCGGAGACACGTTCCTCGGCTTCCGTTTGATCGAGGAACTGGGCCGGGGGTCGTTTGCTCGGGTGTTCCTGGCCAATCAGCAGGCCCTCTCCGACCGTGAGGTCGTCCTCAAGATCAGCCTTCGCCCGACTCGCGAAGCCGAGCGTTTGGCTCGCCTTCAACACACCAACATCGTCCCCGTTTATTCCGTCCACAACGCCGCTCCGGTACAAGCCATCTGCATGCCGTACCTGGGCCGGCAGACAATCGGGGATCTGCTCCAGACCCATCGCAAGAGTCACCAGGCCGCGGGGCTCTCGACACGGAAGGCGGTTCGCACTCGCAGGGCGTCCACGACAACCGCCGGGAGTCCGGCAGGAGCCAGTCCTTCGGGCAGCCAGGATTCGATGCGGATGCGAATCCCGGTGACGGGAGCGCCTCCTGCCGGGGATCTCGTCGGAAACACTCGGGCTGTGTTGCAAATCCTTGCCGAACTGGCTGCTGGACTCGACCACGCCCATCAGCGGGGCATCCTTCATCTCGATCTGAAGCCGGCGAATGTCCTCCTGGCTGACACCGGCGAGCCGATGCTTCTGGACTTCAATCTCTCGGTGGATGCGACGGAAAAAAACCGTGAGATGGTCGGTGGGACGATCCCCTACATGGCCCCTGAACAGCTCATCGACCTGCGGTCCCGTGGCCGGGGCCGGATCGATGCGCGGAGCGATCTCTACTCCCTCGGGGTGATGGCCTACGAGATGCTGACCGGGACCGTACCCTTCCCGCTCGAGTCGCGTGGGCTGAGCGATTTTGAAGGGCTGCTGGCTGCCCGACACAAATGCCTCCTGCCCTTGCGGGAGGCGAACCCGGATGTGTCCCCTGCCCTCGCATCGATTGTCCGCAAACTGCTGGCTCCCGACCCTGGTCACCGCTACCAAACGGCCGCGGACTTGCGTGAGGATCTGGAGCGACAACTGGCGGATCGGCCACTGCGTTTTGCCCGCGACCGATCCCCCATCGAACGTGTCGGCAAGTGGCGACGGCGGCACCCACGTTCTCTCCTTGTCATGGGACTCGTCGTTGCCCTGACCCTGGCGGGTGGATCCTTCACACTCGCCTACCACCACGCCGAGGCCCGAGCCGCAGCCGAAGGAGTCGCCCGGGCTCGGCGAAGTCGGGAGGCACTCGAAACGACCCGGCTCGACCTGATCCTCCCTGGGCCATCAGACCGGAGCCGGGGGATCAGCCGGGCGAACGAACTCTTGAGCGAGTTCGGTCTTCCCGGCGATCCGAACTGGCGTCAGCGTGCAGTCTTCCGGCAGATTCCCGCTGCCGACCGAGTCTCTGCGGCAGAGAATCTCGGGGAGTTTTTACTCCTGCTGGCCCACGCCCGATGGGAAGAGTCCCGCGGCCAGGACGAACCCAGGCGCCGAGGCGTCGCGCGCGAATTGCTCCGGCTGAACCATTTGGCGGAGGGCTGTTTTGATGGCGCTGCGGCCCCGCCGTTCCTTTATCGCCAGCGGGCGGCATTGGCCGCTGTGGTTGGCGACCCCGTCCCGGCCGAGACACCCCGAACCGCCTCTAGCGCCCGTGACCATTTCCTGAACGGCGTCGATGCGATCGCAGCGGGTCGATATGCGAAGGCAACGGAATCGTTGGAACGGTCCATCGCCGCTCAACCCGACCATGCCGCCGCCCACTTCTGCTTGGGCTTCTGTCGACAGCAGCGAGGCGAGTTTGAGCGAGCAGCTGAACGGTACGACATGGCGCGGGTTCTCATGCCCAATGACCTCCGGCCGTTCTTCCAGCGAGGGGTCATGTTCGCCTTTCAAAATCGGCATGAAGAGAGCGAGGCGGAGTTCTCACGGGTTCTGGAAATCGATACGGAGTACGTCACGGCCCACATCAATCGTGGATGGGCGCGGTTGGAGATGGGGAAGTATGAGGAAGCCGAGAGCGACTTTACCGCCGCCCTAGCGAAGAAAGCACCTCCGGTCAGGGTGCATACACTCCGGGCGCAGGCCCGGGACGCTCTCCACGATAGCGATGGAGCCGACGCGGATCGGGCGGCTGCGAGTGAGATGCAACCAGTGACGGAGGAGGATTATCTTGCCCGCGGCACAACAAATCTGGTACCGAAACCAGCTACCGCGTTGGCCGATTTCCGTGCGGCCGAGCGAATCAACCCCGGTTCCCTCGTAGCGTTGCGGAACCAGATCCACGTCCTAGCCGATCACCTCCGAGATGACCCTGGTGCTCTCATTGTTGCGACCCGGTCGGTGGAGTTATTTCCCGAACACATGGAATTTCGAGTCGGTCGGGCGATCATCCTGGCCAGGATGGGGAAGCGGGAGGAGGCCCATCGCGAGGCTGAGGGAGTGCACCTTACAGCTAAGGAATCACTTCTCACCTTCCAACTCGGCTGCGTCTATTCTCTGACTAGCCGAACCCACCCGGACGACCGTGTTAAAGCATTCACATTCTTGCGGAAGGCTGTTCGCGACGGGTTCCATGACACAACGATTCTCCAAACCGATCGAAACCTCGAACCGATCCGAGAGTTCCCCGACTTCAAAGCCATACTAATCTCGATTCGTTATCTCTTCCTGTAACAATTTTCTCACACTTTTCGGCCAAACGAAGAGCCCCCGCGGACTTCCGCGGGGGCTCTTCGTTTGGACAAGGCGATACCCGTATCCAAACAATCCAGAAGGTCACTGGCTCGACGTGATCACGAGGAGGAGGTCGTTGAGATCGGTGGGAGGGGAGAGACGGTCGGGACAGTTGTGGTCGTCGTCGGGGTGGTGGCGGCCGCGCCGATGAGACCAGCCAGGGCAGTGGTGGGATCGGGGACGGTCGCGATCACCTGAGCAGGTGTGGTCGCGTCCGGGTTATCCCGGGATTCGAGAGTCAGGAACGACAGACGGGTACGGAACGACATTTGACAACCCTATGTGAGGGGGGACGGGAATCGGGCGAGGAGTTAACTGCGAGTGTTCGTAGTTTGGCCGGGCCACGATTTCGTGACAAGAGAATTTTTCACCATCCGGGTACATTTTCATCATGTCGCGAATATTATTCGTGGTAATTTCATCCCCGACCTGAAAATTGAGATGGCAGTAGCAGTACTGGATTCCGTCCAAAGCGAAAATTCAGATGAGTCAGGCAGGATCCGAATCCTGTACGGCCGTATTCGGGTGAGAGGTGAACCAAAATGGGGGGACTGGGCGAGAAAGGATCGGAGGTGCCAGATCGACTTGGTGGTCGTTCGCTGGCCAGGGCAGGACGGGCTGACGCAGGAGTGGACCGGCCTCGTCACGGGCAGAACCTACCGCCTGATCGAGGGCGATCCCCAACCCCACCTGTGCAAGGCTGAGCAACTTCGGCCAAGTGTGAGGAACGGATCAATCCGGGACTGAAACGGTTTCTCCGCCAGCGCGGCTGGCGAGTGCGGGCATGAGGGGATTGGCAGAGTACGCGAGGAACCGCACGCTGCCATCGACGAGCGCGAAGTTCGCGCCGCCCGGATGCGGCGACCAGAAGTGAAACATGCCACAAGGATCGCTGAAGCCACTCGCCGGGCCAAAAGGATAGCGGCCGGGACCACACGTCGAGCCGGAAACGATGGGCAGGACATTCGGTTCACGTACCCCCAAAACAATGTCCGCCGAACCCGTCAGTTTTTGGCCCACCCCTGCGTACCACCAGCCGAACTGGAAGTCCGCGCTGGGGGGTCGTTCACCGAGCAGGAGTGTGTTGCTGGTGCCATCGGTCACGTCGGCGAAGCGCGTCCCGGAGTCCTGATACAGCACGCCGTCGCGAGTGGCCACGGCGTCCAGCCCGGCGACGCCAAGGTAGCTGGTGAAGGCGACCAGATTGTGGGTGCGTTGTGAGATTTGAGCTGTGAAGATGCGCGGGTCGGTGGGACAAATGAATGCTGGTACGACAATGCTCAAACCGGGGTACTGCGGCTTGA
Organism: Gemmataceae bacterium; assembly: GCA_003136315.1. Classification (GTDB taxonomy): domain Bacteria; phylum Planctomycetota; class Planctomycetia; order Gemmatales; family Gemmataceae; genus Urbifossiella. The sequence goes on from PLDW01000183.1 coordinate 15,650, forward strand.
ACGGATTGGGGTTGGCCAGGTACGCAGCCTCGGCTTGTGCGGCGAGGGCGGGTTGTTCGAGATATGGCAGCACCGAGAGGGACCACCCCGAGTACGGCATGTGGTCCGGGTAGGTCGGCGAGCGGTGACCGGGCGGGAACGCTTGCCGGGAGTCGTGGTAATTGTGAAGCGCAAAGGCCAGTTGTTTGATGCGGTTCTGGCAATCGACCCGCGCTGCGGCGTTGCGCACATTCTGCACAGCCGACAGGAGCAGTCCCATCAGAATCGAGATAATGGCGATGACGACCAGCAACTCCAGGCTCGTGAAGGCCAGTCGTCTACGGCTGGTTGTGGGATCCACTCTCGGTCCTCCCGGGGCTGGCAATGGCGATGCCACTCACTTGAACTTCAGCACGGTCGAACGTACCGTTGTCGAGGTACATGTGGACATTGAAGCCTGCGCGCCCTTCCTCGTGGAGGGTGACCAAACAGACGATGTCTACCGTCTCGCCCGGTGGAACCACCAACGGGCCGGGGTCAGCAGGCGCGTGACACACACCACCGCGGCAACTTTCGGATACCCCGAGTACGCTTGCGGGGCTACCGCCGGTGTTCGTCACGCGAGCCACGACAATCCGGTGCTCGCCGACCGGCAACGTCCCGAAGTCCGTCGTTGTCCGGTCGACGGCAAGGTGGCCGGGCGGAGCATGAGGCGCGAGCAGTTGGTAAGCCCCGACGCCTGCCAGAATGAGAGCTGCTACCGCGAAAGTGCGGGAAATCGTGCGCAGCATGGTGGAACTCACGTCACTTTCTGAGTGCGTTTGGCGAAGTGCCGGAAGAGGAGTGAGAGAGCGGCACACACGGCAGCTCCCACCAGGATATACACGTATGTGGGCAGGCCCGAGCGTGGGAGTGGTGGCGCGTCCGTGGGTTCCGGGAAGCCGAACGCGGTCAGGCGGAAATCGCGTTCGGTCGTGTGACTTGGACCCAGGGAGCGGATCTCAGACCGGATGACGCTCGCTGTCGGCGCAGGCGTGACATGGTACGACATCTTTGTCTCTTCAGCAGATGGGAACGCCAAGCCCTCAATGTCGAACCCATAGTCGTACCGTGTCTCGAACTTGCCTGCCCAGGTCTTCGTAACGCCCTCCACCGGAGCCCAGCCGCGCGCGGGGTCGAATAGACATCGGTACTCCACGAACCCCTTCGGCTCGTCGCGCCGAACCTCGTACTCCGCCACGACGAGCGACCGCTGAGCGTCCCAGGCGAGGTGACGGAGGACATGATGATCCCTGGACTCCAGAGCCTTCAACAAGTTCTGCATGGGCTCGATCATCATCAGGTGGGCACATCTACCAGCCTCCCAAGCCCCCTTGGGGGGCTCGTTGGAGTGGGCGATCAGAACGTACTTCCCATCCGCACCCTTCTTAGTCAATTTGAAGTTATAATACTCGTTACGGCAGAGTATCAACGTCTCCTCCTCACTCCCATCGTCCGGCTTTGTCGTGGTCTTGACGAGTAGGTCGCGGCCGTGCCGCGATGTCTCGTTTACGGTCGTTCCAAAGCGGGAAATCATCGAACCCGGCGGAGCCCCAGGCTGGGGTGCAGCGATGCGTTCGTTGACTTCGTCGAGGTGAGCCGAGAGTTGGAGACGTCGCTCGATCAGGTCGGGCAGTGCGGAGCGGGCCTTATTCGCCCAGTCCTGATCGACCCCTCCGGCGGGGTCAGCGGCTACAACAAGTAGCATTGCAAGAAAGGGATTCATACCGATCAACCCCTGCCGATGAGATCTCAGCAAATCGGGAAAGAATGCGGCCGGTCGAAACAGTGACGCCTGAGACGAGTTCGTGTTTCACACTGCCCTCCCCCCACATCCGATCAAGCCCTCCGCTCCGACAGGCAGCCTCGGCCCGCAGACTCCCCAACGGACATATTTGACGCCACGCGCGTTCCCGTTCTCCCATCAGCTAAGGACCGATGCCGACCCCCCGAACGGTGAGCGGGATCGGGCGAGCACCACCACGATCCACGAATACGGTCAGCTTCCCGTCGAAGGGACCAGTCTTGAAGATCAAGACTGTACAGCGCATGGTGTAAGTCTTCCCAGCCCCGATCGTGACGACCGGCACATCATCGACCGGCTTGAAGCAACAGGTCCAGCCGCATGACCCGGTTGCCCCGAGGAGGCGGCCTTCGACTGCCGAGGGGTTGCTGACCACGAACTCCACGAATCGCTGACCGACAGGCACGTTGCCGAGGTCTTGGTCGGGGCATTCGATACACAACCCCTCGGCTGGCTGGGTGGGCTGGTCCGCACTCAATTGGGTGAATTCGGCACCGCCAAGCGGGTGCCCCCGCGAGGCCGCCCACCCGGCCAACCCCACCAGGAGTAGGGCAGCGAACACGGACGCCCGGAACGCACTACGCAACATGATACCCGTCCTCAAAGGGTCGAGGGGGCTGGCTTGCGGTGAGTGAGCCACCGAAACACCAGCGCCAGGATCGCGAAGCCCCCGGCTCCGATCAGGAGCCAGACGTACATCGGTGTCGGCCGAACGAAGCTAATCCCGGGAGGTTCTGGCAGACCATAGGCAGTTAGCGAGAATTCTCGTTCTGGGACATCACGGTCCACCCAGATCTTATATGTGGTGAACTGGGTTCGATGCGCCAGCAAGGTCTCCCCTTTCACGATCCTGACTTCCTGCCGCTCTTCGTCGATCCGCACAAGCCCGTCCTTATCAATGGAGGATGTCACATCGGTGCTGGTCGTGTCCCTGAGAACCCGGTCATCGGATGTCACCTCAAACCCGCGGATCGACCACCCGGCGCCTGGATCGAGGTCACACCACCCGATCAGTTGAGTCGGATGTCTTTTTCCGACCGGGGGCGGGTTGTTCTCAAATTTGACGCGGACGAGGGCGGGGTTGCGGGGTGACGGAGCGCACCCGAGCAGGCGGAACGAAGGAGCGTTGAACAGGTCCGTGAGGGTCGATGATATCTCGTATGGCTGAGCGAAAAGGGTACCTCGCGCCAGGAACTCGGCCTTCAGGTTGGGAGGTGACGGATCCGTCGAGTCCGTGAGATGAACGTCTTTCAGACGCCATTCCGTCGGCCCCCCAGGTCGCCCTAGTTCAAACCCGTAGCGGGAGTTGAGCGCAACCACCCCAGACTTTCGTCGTGGCATCAAGCCCTTGAGATCGGGCGGTGGGGTCACATCGACGCTTTCTTCGGCCAGGTACCACTGGCCGGTCCGCCGCAACCGCGACCGGACCCTGGAGACGAGGGCATGTTTGTTCAGCTCGTCGTACTGTTCCCCGACCCTGTCGAATTGCACGTACTCGGCCTGCGCCATATGGCGGGCCTGCCCTGCTGCCACCTCGGTTTTCACGGTTGCGAAGTCGGTCTGGCCCGCTGCCATTTGACTCGGGCTGACCATCAGCGCAGCAGTGAGAACAACCCCACACGCGGATCGAACCCAAACGGTAATCATAAAAATACCAGATTTAGATTATATTAAGTGAATTATTGTACAATCATATGTGCAGCACTGTCGCGGTCGTCCGACCTGGGGCATCACTGGAGCCAGCGGCCCCGCGAGCAACAGGAACGGGCGGCGACTCGAAGGCCGCCGCCCCGGCCGACTGCCCGTCGTCGGCTCAGTTGTTACACCTGCAACTCGTGTTACTGCCTGGGACAGGGTCACAGTTACAGATACAGGCGTCACCGTCACAGTAACTGGGATCCTGCGAGCATCCCACGGCGCGCGGCCCCCGGTCCGGGCAGGTGTCAGTGCATGTGAAGCACAGGATCGGGTTGGAGCCCGGATCGGGCGAGTCGGCCAGCGCGGCCGATGGGGTCGCCAGCACAGCCAGTACCAGCAGCGCGGCGGCTGTGGAACTGGACAGCCAGGACAACACCTTGCAGACGTTCCGCATGACATTCTCTCCGCGTGGTCAGCCTGGGATCAGGCGGCCCGTTCCACCACGCCGAAACGGGTCACTCCACCCAGCAACCGATCGTGAGATGGACCAGAGGTTGCCGGTCGTGGTCGGTAAACAGTTCGGCCCGTTTGGTCAGACGGCCAGAGTTGGCCGGGGGGACACGCATCTCGATGGTCACCCATCGGGACTCCCCGGGTGGGATGGCCACAGGCAAGTCTCGGTGGGTGACGCAGGAGCAATCCGACGTCCCGCCGACGAGACGGACGGTGCGATCAGACCAGTTCTTCACTTCGACGCGGGACTCAAGCTTCATCCCCGGTGTACCAGTCCCCAGATCGACGGGGACCGGCGTGACGGTGATTGGCTCGCCGCGGAGGCGGGCCAGGGCGGCCTGGGGTGAGCCGTAGACCGCCGATCCCACGGCGACTGCCGCAACCAGCAGGGCGACGGTCGCGCCAGCGGTGACGAGCACAGCCCGCGACGGTGGGACATTCTTCCCGGCCGGACGGGCGAGAGACAATGCTGCCAACGCTGTCACATCCACCCCAAACGCCCACCACGGGCTCGCCTCGACGAGACCGAAGCACCCACACGATGCGACACCGGACCAGCCGAGAGACCCGCTCACGGCGGCGAAAGCCGCGAACGTCGCGATGGCTGCGGCCCACGAGCAGAGCGGGTACGCACCCGCGACCAGCCAGAGTCCGAGAACCACCTCCCACTCGGCGGCGGCGAGTTGCACCCAGGGCTGGGCGAACCACCCGATCTGGGGGACGGCGGTAACGCCCAAACCATTCAGTTTGGCCGCAGCAGTGGCGATCAGCAGGCCACCGAGAACGACACGAACGGTGAACGGAATCAGGGTCCGAGTCTCTGGAGTCGTACTAACCATTTCCAAATAGTACCGCACCATCAACTCGTGTCAATAGACCAATCGCCACTTGGTTCAGATTTATCAGCCGATGTCCGCAATACTTTTTTGAGTATATACTTGTTTTTATATATTAGTGACACCTGGGACGGGTTCGAGTTTCAGCCGGGCTTCCCTCCCATCCGATCAAGCTCTCCCTATCCAGCAGGCAACCTTAGCCGCACACTTCCCACAGACTATAGTTTTTCGACAGGGGCCGTTGTGGGGTTTGCGATTCCCCCTCACAACCTTGGGCGCACCGAATCAGCCCCCCTCACGGTTTTTTTCGATACGCGCGGGGCAGGATGCGGACATTATGAGGGTATGAAGCGATTCCTGACCCTGGCCCGCGGCGGGCTGGCGGAAACCTCCGATCACCATCTCCTCGAACGGTTCCTTGCCGATCGCGATGGGGAGGCATTCGCCGAGTTGGTGCGCCGGTACACCCCCGTTGTTTGGGGCGCATGCCGACGCGCTTTGGCCGCGACAGTCGATGCTGAGGATGCGTTCCAGGCCACCTTCCTGGTCCTCGTCCGTCGGGCCGATCGGCTCATGTCCCACCCCGCGCTCGGCCCGTGGCTCTATCGGGTTGCCTTGATGACCGCGCGGAACCTGAACCGGTCGAATCGTCGGCGGGCCGTGGTGGGTGGCACGCTCCGGCACGACATCCCCGAGCCTGCCTCGGTGGAGCGCATCGACGCCCGGCTCGATCTCGATGATGCCCTCCTGGAGTTGCCCGAGCGAGATCGGGCGGCGGTGGTTTTGTGCCACCTCCAGGGACTCTCGCGACGTGAGGCTGCAACTCGGCTCGGATGCCCAGAAGGAACGCTTTCGGCGGTGTTGGCCGCGGCCCTCCGCAAGCTGCGAGTCAAACTCGGCGGGCGTGATCCGGCGGCAGTTCTGGCGCTCTGCGGAACGGCCTTGGTCCCCGCCGGGCTGGCGGCCGCCACGAATCGATCGGCGACGATTTACGCAGTTTCCACTTTGTCCGCAGCCGGGGTGTCCCCGACGGTGGCCGGGCTCACAAACGGAGTGCTCCAGATGTTCCTGATGAAGAAACTGGTGACAGCGGCGGTGATGGTGGGGCTGGTTGTGGTCGGCGGCGTGTTGGCTGCCAGTCTCGGAGGCCGGACCGATATGGCCGCACGGGCCGCTGATCCCCCACCCACCAGCCGTGCGACCGGACCAAACGACCAGAACGACCCAACCAAGCGACTGGAGCTACGGCTGGCCGATTTGCAGAAGCAGAAAGAGGAACTTGACCGGGCAGTCGCAGCAGTAGCGGCTGAGAAGGCCGCGCTGGAGCGAGCGAAAGCGGAGAAGGCGGCTGTCGCTGCTCTGGGGTCGGATCTCGCTGTCGTCTTCACGGTTGTGAAGGGGAAACCGACCTATACAGTGCGTGAAGTGATTGGCGGGAAAGTCGGCGAGATGAATTGCTCCGATCTGGAGATGCTTGCGACATACTTGACCCGGATCTTCAACGACCCCAAGGGTCCAAGAACCCTCCGGATCGAGGCCGATGAGCATTTCTCGGATGATCGTATTCGCGCAGTCTGCTCAGCGTGCGCTACGGCCGGCTACACGCGGGCGGTGTTCATTGGACCTGCGGTCCCGCGTACCCATACCGCTGTCGTTGGATTGGTGCCCGGCACCAGGAAATTCATGATCAAGGGCGTTGGTGTAGAGGTGGGACTCTGGGAGGAATATCCGAAGACCGAAATCGAATTACGGAGGTTTGCTCCCCCGGAACCAGTCAAGAAACCATGACAGGCTGACGCGACAAACCGATCAGCCACGATTTACGCAACCTCGACCCTGTCCGCAGCCGGGGTGTCCCCGACGGTGGCCGGGCTCACAAACGGAGTGCTCCAGATGTTCCTGATGAAGAAACTGGTGACAGCGGCGGTGATGGTGGGGCTGGTTGTGGTCGGCGGCGTGCTGGCTGCCGGTCTGGGAGGCCGGACCGACATGGCGGCACGGGCAGCAGATCCCCCACCTGCGAGTCGAGCGACTGGACCTGACGACCAGAGCGACCCGAGCAAGCGACTGGAGCTACGGCTGGCCGATTTGCAGAAGCAAAAGGAAGAACTTGACCGGGCCGTCGCAGCGGTAGCGGCCGAGAAGGCCGCGCTGGAGCGAGCGAAAGCGGAGAAGGCGGCCGTCGCTGCCCTGGGGTCAGACCTCGCGGTCGTCGTCACGGTTGTGAAGGGGAAACCAGCCTACACGGTGCGTGAAGTGATTGGCGGGAAAGTGGGCGAGATGAATTGCTCCGACCTGGAGATGCTCGCGACTTACATAACCCGGATCTTCAACGACCCCAAGGGTCCAAGAACCCTCCGGATCGAGGCCGATGAGCATTTCTCGGATGATCGTATTCGCGCAGTCTGCTCAGCGTGCGCTGCGGCCGGTTACACGAGGGCGGTGTTCATTGGGCCTCCTGTCCCGCGGACCGATCGCTTAATATACCGGAAACCGGTGGTCACCGAGATCAAAGCAAGGGACGTGGTTTATAAAGTGGTGACGCTCGGGGAGGAATATCAGAAGACTGAGATTGAATTGCGGAAGTTTGCTCCCCCGGAACCGGTCAAGAAGCCGTGATCAGGACGAACGGAAGTGTCGCCGAGATAGCGGAGTCGGTCGAAATGACCCCGGAGGGGTCACAGCAATTAGCCGGTGGTTGAGCGCAGCGATACCACCGGAGGCGGTGACGGTGACCTTTCCGCGGTTGGGCTAATCGCTGTAAGCGGTTCGGGTTGGGGTGATTGCGGCCGCAAACCGGTGGTCGAGCGCAGCTCGACCACCGGCTAATCGCTAATCGCTGNNGAACACTGAACACTGAACACTGCTCACCCAACATCGACCCCATCGATCGTATTCGGGTTACTGAAGGGGTTCTGGAGAGGGGTCGTTGGGACGTTCATCTGGGACAGTGGGATGACCCGGACGATGTCGTCCGTCGTATTGCCGCTGCCGACGATCAGGACCGCCTGGCTACTCCCTGTCATATCCACGGCTGCGATGTTGATGCCGTTGCGGTCGTTCGGGTCGAGGGCGTAGAAGTCGGCGAGGGCCGGGAGTGTGGCGACATCCGCCCCCGGGTTGGCCACCAACTCGGCTCCGCTGACCACCCGCACCCGCGGCCCGCCAGTGTCGCCAGTGCTGTAGGCGATGTCCGCGTAGCCGTCTCCGTTGAAATCCCCGGCGGTCACGAACACACCACTGCGGAGGGTCGAATCAAAGGCGAAGAAGTCGGGGACGAGGTTGACGAGCTGACCCTGGGCCAGAGCCGCTCCGGAGTAGACGCTCACCCGTGGTCCACCGCCGACACCCGCGCCGACGATCAGGTCGTCGTAGCCATCTCGGTTGACATCCCCCACTGCTACCCTCGCGCCTCCCCGGAAGTTCGGACTGTCGAACGCGATGAAATCGGCCACGGTGACCAACGCACCGTTCTCCACCTGGAACACCTGCACCCGCGGGCTACCCCCAGCGTCGGCCGATACCACCAGATCCGCCTTCCCATCTCCCTGGATGTCCCCTGCCGCGATAAACGCCCCGCCGGTGAACCCACCCAGCACGAGAGTCGGTGCGACCAGATCGGTACCGGTCGCCCCGTCAATGATCTCCACCTCGGCGGCGGTGCCAGCACCGGTCACGAAGGCGTAGTCCTGGGTGCCGTCTCCGGTGAAGTCGGCAGTCGTCGAACGGATGACCCCAGTAAAGCCGGGGAACGGAGCCATCGGCCCACCGGCTGCGACGAGGGTGTCGTTTGACCCCAGAGTGAACACCTGGGCCGACCCGTCGGTCTCCCCCGTCAACACGATGGGAGTGGCCCCGGGAGTCGCCAGCGCTGGTGGTGTGAACGGAGCGAGCGTCGAGGCAACTGGAGGTGAGGCGGGAGAAACGCCTGCCGAAACGCCCGGAACCCCGGAGACTGTCCAGCCGATGTCTGCGAGGGTGGCCCAATCGAGAGTGGTGGCCGGAGCCGTCTGCATCCCGGGGGGGAGGGTCAGGTCAAACACTGGACGGACTGCCCCCACCGTCACATCCGCCAGTTCCGCTCCTGCGCCCCAGGTGACCGGCACCGGCCCCCCGTACACCGACTCGGAGATGGGTCCGGTGAATGTCCCGTTGCTGACCTGCGAGAACCACGTCGAAGCTGTCCCAAACCCGAGGACGTGACCCAGTTCGTGAGTCGCGCACGTGAAGAAGTCTTCCTGGTTGGCTCCGAGCCCCGCAGCCGATGTCCCGAAGTACCAGTTCGTCGTCGTGTCAAATGCGACGCTCCCACCCCACAACAGCGTCCCCAACGGCCCACGGGAGGTCAGTGCATTCTGCCAGGCCTGGGTGCCCGTCGCGGAATACCCTCCAAACCCACCGACGCTGACCTGATCCCCGCCGAGAACTCGCGCTCCGGCATAGACCACTATCGTGTTCGAAGCGACGGACGGATTATTGACCGACACCTCTTGCCCAGTCGACGGATCGAAGAACGATTCCGACCAGGTATTTCCCCCACCCGGATTGATCGCTGGTAACGATGCCGAAAGCTGCGCGGCCAGGTCGTTCGCAGCTGTTTGAAGGGTCGCCTGAGCCGTCGGGTTGTTGAGAAAGAACCCGGTGGTGTCGTGCGAGTAATCGATCAGGATCGTGATCGCCGGGACTTCTCGCGCCTCCAGCGTCTCCAGGGCGAGAAGAGTGCGAGACGTCCGATGTGTCAACAAATTGCTCATCCGAATTCGCATCTGGGTCACCTACGATGACCGTCTCGGTGGCTGCCTCGATCATCAGAATCACCTTCGGGGTTGCCTCAGGCGCGCAGACTCCCAGAGCCAGACCGGGTCACGGCCGGCAGGGGTCCACAACTTCCGAAAGGCAACGAAGGGCTCAGTCCGACGTGATCGGAGTCAGCAAGTCCGGTACGGTCGAGTAATCGATCCTGGTGTTAGTCCGGTCCCAACCGCGCATCGCATCGGCGGTGGGGCAAACGAGTCGGCGGCGAGTGACGGGTGGGGCCTGCGCCGGCCGGCGGGTCTCTCTACCCGCTCCAACCACACCCACTCAGGGGTCGAGTGCGGCTGCGTCTACAGTGATTTTTTAGAACAGATCTGGCAGAACTTAGGGGCTGTGCGGATGAAATCGCTTCTTCCGGTCGTAGGCGTTAGGAGATGTTAACGGACGAGGTATACATTTCCGACTTCGGCCCGAGTTGCGGGCAAGATTGTCGTGAGACATCAACACTATTCATGCGGTGCTGGGAGTCGTCATGGGAATCGCAAGGAAACGCAGTGGACTCTGTTGACACCCCTTGACACGGGAGGTTACGCGCCTTCCCAAAACCCTTGTCCGCCCCCGGTCGAGCCCCACGGGCGGTGGGGTCAACGCAGGGCCAAGAGCCTGTGGACATTGACGGAAACGACAGGCCGTGTGCATCAGGGCCGTTATCCACCGGTGGGAATGATTTCGTGGCGGAATGGTGAATGCTTGGGGTCTTGACTTGACATCCCCCTCCTGGTCCGGCGACACTTGTTAAAGACTCCGACGGACTCGCGGATTATCCCGAACGGCTTTGTCTGATCGCCCTTGCTTCAGTCCTCCCCCTGAAGAGGTCTCTCGTGGCGAATTACACACTGGTCATCGACGGTCACGATCAGGAGCCCTTCTTCCTGGCGGTCGACTCCGAGAGTCTCCGCGTCGGTCGTACGCCTGCTCATGTTGAGGGCACGCTCCGTGGCATGAAGGTTGTCCGCATCCACTGTGAGGTCGAGGTCGAGGAAGACCGCGACAGTGTGCCGATCGATCAGCCCGGAGTGATCGCGCCCCAGGTTCTCCGAGTTGGTACACCGGCACATCTTGCCCACTCCCATCTGGTGCTGTCGGCCCCTCGATCAGTGGTGGCAACACCACCAGTCGAGCCAGCGGTCCCACCTCCGCCAGTCCCGGCGGCGACAGGACCGAAGCGATTCCGGGTGATCGATGGCGGCGATCAGGGCCAGACATTCCGATTGCCCGATTCCGGCACGGCAACAATCGGGAAGCACGGTGGCCCCGCGAACATCGGCCTGCACGACCTGTACGTCATGCGAGTCCACTGCTCGATCCAGGTCGACCATCACACGATCACCGTCACTCACCTGGACGGGCAGAATGGCACCCTAATTGATGGTCAGCGGATCAACCGCCCGCGTGGTCTTGAGCCCGGCAGCATACTCCGTGTCGGTAACTCCCATCTCCGGCTCGAATTCGGTCCTTTCGCGGATGATACACCGACCGCCTCGGAGCCAGAGCCTGTGGCGGGGGGCAGCGGGGTGCTCCGGGCTCCTGGAAAAGCCCCACCTCCACCAGCGAAATCGGCCGATCCGCCGGTCCGGACCGAAGCCCAGGTGATGGGGCCGTATCAACTCGGACCGGTACTCGGCCGCGGTCACACCGGGGTCGTCTACAAGGCGACTCACGCGAAGACCGGGCAGGTCGTCGCGCTGAAAGTCCTGTCGGCGGACTTCCCGGCCTCGACCGCCGAGCTGGAGCATCTCGCTCAAGCCCTCAAGGCCATCCACCATCTCCGGCATCCGAACCTTGTGACTCCTCTTGGGGCGGGCAGGTCCGGAACCCACTGCTGGATCGCCCGCGAGTTCGTCGATGGAGAAAGCGCAGCCAGTGTGATCGCACGGATCGCCGAAGGAGACAAGCCGAGCTGGACCCGGGCCGCGCGGGTTGCCATCCACCTCGCCCGAGCACTCGATTGCCTCCACCAAAACCAGATGGTCCACGGGAATATCACCCCCCACAATGTTCTGCTCGGAACGGCCGACCACACCACGAAACTCGCCGACTTGCGACTGGTGCAGGCAGTCGAGGGGAGCCAGATGTATCGGGCGGTGCAGGAAAAGAAACTCCTCGCGGAACTGCCTTACCTTGCCCCTGAGCAGGCCGAGCCGGGGGCCTTTGTAGACCAACTGGCCGACCTCTACGCCGTTGGCGCGGTGGTCTACGCGCTGATCACCGGTCGCCCGCCGGTGACCGGTGATTCGCCAGCGGACATTCTGGCCGAGATCCACGCGGGGCGAGTCGTCCGACCGGGTTCGTACTACAAAAAGGTTCCGGCCGCGTTCGATGGGGTTGTGATGAAACTGCTGGCCCACCACCAGGAGGATCGCTATCCAACCCCCGCAGCGCTACTGGCAGACCTGGCACCGCTCACGAGCAGCTACGACCTGAAGCTTTAGGATGGGGTTCGCCACGGTTCGCGATGGTTCGCCATGCCTGGAAAACCAGCACTTTCCGAATCCCATCCGTTCGCGATACTCCGCCATAGTGCGCCCTGTAAGGTGGGCGTAGAGTGGGTAAAGGGGTGAATCGCTGCCCCCCGTGACGCTTCCCCCCGGGTTCGCCGAGGCCCTCGGCAACCACTCACCGGGATCGTTCCCCCGGGGTCTCGATCGCTCCCCGACCTCGGCGAGCGTCATCACCTCAACCACCCGGCAGCGATGGTCCGTCTCGAGCGCAGCCCCGCAGGCGGTGGCGAGTCGTCAGGGCCGAGGCCAGAATCCCGGCCACGCTCACGAGGGTGTCGGCCGCCTTCAAAACTGCGATGGACTTGCCCGAACAGGCGGGTATTATCGCGGGTTGGGTTGGCGTGACAGGATAGCGCAAAACCAACGGGCCAACCGATGGCAAAGCTAGGCCGTTCGTGACCGGATTCCGCCCACCAGTTACATGACCCGGTCAGCGCTGACGGCGACCAGAGTTGGGGATGTCATTGAGGGCCAGAATCAAGGAGGAAGCTGTGAAGTCGATCGGGTACGTGTGGGAGGTGTTTTACCTTGTTGCCAGGGGGCTGGCGACCAGCCGAGAGCGTCTACAAACTCGTCTTGAGTATGCCTTCTCGTATACGGTCTCACGCCTCCTATAGCCTCACGAGGACTTGCCGGCCGAACTCGCCGAGAAATACCTGGAGGCCCTTAATCGGGCAACCTGCGTGGCTGCAACCGGCGACGAGGGGACAATCGCCGCAACGTGTCGCGTTATGACCGACGAGGAAGCGGAGGCGATCGCTGAATTGCTCTTCTCGATCTTCAATGAGGTCTGTCAGATGTACGGCGCAGATGAGGCACGGCAGCGCCAAGAGACGCCTCCAAAGCCTTGACGAACTCCCTCGCAGGGCTGGTGTCCCGATCGATGATCCTGCTACTTGTAGAGCACCGCGGCGGGCCAACTATTGTGGCAGCGGGGGCAGCGGTATTCGCGGGTCCACATCGAATTGTTCCCCCTGTGCTCATTGGAAATGTGGAACTCCTTGCCGCATCCCGGACATTGGGCGTTGTTGGGGGTCAAGGCTGCGAAAAAGAAGATGCCCCCACACGCAATGATCGGTAGGACAAAGATCACCCCGAGAATCACCAGGATGAGGGTGGTCGTTTGGCGTCTTGCCTGAGCATCCCGACGTTCGCGGGCCGGGTCGTCGTCGTCATCACCCCTTCGCCGACGCCGTCGCCGAGAAATTGACTTCTGGACCGGGTAAGCGGTAGCGGGCCTGGGTGGAGGGCTTGCCTCTGCTTCGGGAGCGAACTGAAGGTACTTGCCCATCTCGCGGATAATCAGTTGGTAATGCAAATCGTACCGATTATTATCGTTCTGGCTGACACTGGAGATATCCATCTCGCACGATTGATTAGAACCATCGAACACGAACAGATTGTGTTCTCCGGGAGTGCTGGGGAACGAGAATCGGACGTGTCGACCGGCTTGATCAATGCTGGCAATGATGCAACGCGAACTCCGCAAGACCTGTATCGCGGCCTGAAACACGACCTGCTTTGGTCGGCGAAAGGTTGCCGTCACCTTGGCTGTTGGGCAAGACGAGGGCAGAGGCTCTGGTCGGGTGAGTTCGTTCGCATTCTCCGCCGTGAGCCATTCCGCGGTTGATGCCTGGCGACCCCCGGCGTTCTGGATCGGCTCCGTCGGGGGATCGGCAGCGGCTTGCAGAGTGAACACGTGGCGGCAGGCTGGACAACGGAGACGTAGGCCAAGTTGGTCGGCTCGAACGCCGATGATCTTCCCGCACATCGGGCATTGAGAGCGAATGCGCTCCGGCTGATCGTGGTCCATGCTCTGCTCCTCGCGGGCGGCCAACCTCCCCGTGCGTGAATAAAGATAAGTCTCGTCCCCGGTCGGGCTAAAGTCAACGTGGGTGGCCACCATGCGGTATCGCCTTTGCTGGTCGCAGTGGTCCTGGAGAGGTGTTACTTTTTGATGAAGGCCCCAAGAAGTATGCCCAACAGGCTGGTGACAATCCCCACAACCGCTATGATGACCGTAAACCGTCTCCTCTCTTTTTCTAGCTTCATCAACCATCGCCGCTCATCTTCCTTCCTCCGCTCATCTTGTTCGACCTGCCACTTCCTGTCCGCTTCTTTTTGCTCTACGTGCCATTCGTTTCTGCAAGGATTCGCGAAGTAGTTGAGTCTCTACCATCTCTCTGTGCTCCTTCGGATTTCGCCCGTGCTCCCAGCGACAAAACTCGCTGCACTCACGTTCAGATCGAATCACCTCTAAGACCGCCAGTCTTGAATCGCCTCTGTGTTTCTCTTCTTTTAGCTTGTACCAATCTTTACTTATCTGATGGATTCCCTTGAAACAGTAAGGCTTCGGATCGGTCCCAGCGGGAAAGCTCCCGGTTTCTCGTGTCTCCTGTTTTGTTTCACATTCTTCCTGAGTGTCTATCCGTCGCGTTGCCAGAAACCCACACTCGGCACATTTGACCATCGACATCGGGATTCCCCTGCGACGGCGGGTCGGCGTGGGAAGAACGGGGAGGAATCAGCCCGCTCCCCCACGCCGACTTTGCACCGGGTAGATACTCCCGATGGCCGTTACAGGTACTCTACCAACGGACCAGCCACTTGGCATTGATGGACAAAGCCAGGCTCCCGTGAGCCGCCCATTTTCTCCTCGGCATCCCTGCCCTCAAGAAGTGATCGCATGTACGCCGGCATCTCCATCCACGGCCCCGACTGAGGCCGTGGCTGAGTACGACATCAACTCCCAATGATCGGGTTGGGCAGCGGCGCGTTCGGCTGCGTGAACGGCCCGACCACGACGTACGTGATGCACCACTCGGCCCGATACTCCACACCGCCCGCCATATTGGCCGTGGCCTCTTGCACCCAATAGTCGGTCGTCTCGTCCCACATTAACTGCGGCGCGACCCCCGCCACCTGGCTCAAGCAGGGCGTCGGGATCTGGTAGATCGCCCGCCTGGCAAACCCCCGCATCCGGATGCGGTAGGTGTCGGCCGTACGCACCTGGGGGCCGCTTGTGGACTTATTCTGGGGGTAGAGCGTCTGCTGGTTCGGGTCGGTCGGGGCCTGCGTTCCCCCTTCGACTGGCGGCAGCGGGTCGTTGACGGCATCCATCGGCGTGCCGAAGAACGCCGGGCCGCCCGAGCCGAGCCCCGTCTGGGGTGGCAGTGGCTTGGGGGTCAGGGTATTGATCATGACACTCCCACTTCGGGGCAGGATCTCGATGCGGTTGCGGTAGTCGAGCCACGAGTTGGCCGGCGTGATGGCCGCCAGCAGCGTGCTCATCAGCTCGGCGATGGGGTCGACGGTGTCGTCGATAACGATCGTCGTGGGGTCGCTCTGGTCCCCGCCACTACTCCCGGTGAGTCCCGCTTTGGGGTCACAGAGGTCGGTAATGTAGTCATCGCCCGGGTTGAAGATAAATTGCGCGTTCCCGAACGGGTTGATGACGCTCCCGGACACCGAGGTCGCCCAGCCTTTCCACCCCGCATCGTTGGGGATTGCCTGCCAGATATTTGCCGCCTTCAAGATCCAGGCGAGAGCGCAGATTACCTGGAAGACCAGGGTGAACTCCATGCGGCGGCAGTGCCTCCCACCGCCCGGCTCGTTGGCCCCCCCATTTGATGGGCCAGGCACAGTTACCCCTTGGAGCCGCGCTACCGGGGCCGGCTGGCCACGCTGCCCGATTCTCGAGAATGTTGACGTTTACGGCGCTGAGTCGCCAGCGCGCCAGGATAACGAAAAAGTGATAGGCCGCAATCGCCAGGTCCGGACAATCGGCGGCCGCCTCGTACCACGCAGTCAGCATCCCGGCCCACATGGTACCGCCGGGCTTGATACTGTGGATGCTCTCGCTGAAGTCCCAGTCGGCGATCCCAATCGGCGGATATACCCCGCCAAACGGTGCATCAACCACGGCGCCCGTCACCGTATCCTTCGCCTCATTGATCTTCCGCGGGCCGTAACTCCTGCGAAACCCTGGTAAGAGTGCCGGTAAATAGTTGGCGATGTAGTAGTCGGGGCTGTCCTGGACACTCCTCCCATCCAGTCCGCGACTGCTGGCGATGCGCAATTTGTAGGTGAACGTCCGGCTCGAAAAGCCCCATTTGTCAGTATCGAAAGTGAGGTCATAGGTGAACTCGGCGACTCCCGTAAATCTCGCCGGGTCGCACTCAGGAATCCCCTCGCTCACCGACCACTCCATTTCCCCCGACTGCCCCGAACCGTACGTCTTCATGACGAGGGGCTTGGGCTTCGGCCCCCAGACCACGTCGTTGGGCGGTGAGGCGACGTTGAGAATGAGGCCGCCGAGTCCCTGCCCGCCATACTGCAAGCGTAACCCCTGTTTCAGCAGATAGCGACGGGCTTGCAAGAACGTTGGGTCGGTCGAGCCGTTGAGCACCGCGCCGACAAGTCCATACTTGAGTTTGGCCGTGATGGTGTAATTGACATGCGTGACCGTTCGGCCTGACGAGTCTTAGACCGGCTCGCCCGTCAGGTTGGTGAGGACGCGACTCTCGGGGAAGAGAAAACCGCCGTAGTTGAGGAAAGAGCCTGCCATAGTAGGAACCTCATGGATGTAAGTGTAAATGAGCGTTTAATCTGCCCCATCCGCGATGGGGCATCGGGTTATGCTGCTCGACGCGCTCAGGTTGGCCCGAACTTGATCGGGCTGCGTGATCGCACATCCTCGAATTGCAGCCGGGGTGCTGCGGGGCGGAGGAGTGGATTGGGGCCGCGGGCCGGCGCTGATGATTGGGGTGTATCGACGCGCTCTAACGCAGCTTGCTCGGGGGGCATAGCTCACCTTGGGGTTCGAGGCGGTCCCGGAGATCGGGCAGGGAAGGTGAAGACCCTGCCCGACCTCCGAGACTTTCAGCCGGTAGCTACTCCGGCTGCCCCGATGGGAGAGTCTACCCCGCAGCAAGCCGACTGCGGCGTCCGGGTGATGAACCCGAGTTGCCCCCTGGTCGGCCATGTGCCGGTATAATCGGAATCTTCACCGCAGAGGCGTGTTCCGAGTTGGATGATTCACAGCAAAGAGGAGGTCGAATGAACTCCGAGAAGGCCAAAACGCTTGCCCCACTTTTGATGGGGCTCGGAAGGCGGGTCCGCCAGCACATTGAGGAGCAGATCGCCAAGGGACTACTTCAACCCGAACGGATTCGTGTGTTCCGCTACTCGTTCACACGGTTTGAGTACGGAGAGAACGGGCTCGGTAACTACCGGGAAGAAATCCAGGAGATCGAAAAGGAGGAATGGGGCCGCGCCTGGCTCAGAGGGGTGGAATCTACGACAGAGTCTGACGAATGGAGAGCATTGGCGGACGAGTTTGACAATACGCAGCCCCTCTGGTCCTTTGTCGTCTGCCTTGCATCAAAGAGGCTGAACCGCGGCGAGTTGACCGATACCGACCTAGAAGCAATTCGTGATGACTTCCTGGCAGAATCCCAAGGTCAACCGATCCATTATCAACTCGATGTCCACATCAGTGGTTTGTCAGTCATGACCGACCCCTTGAGCATGCGACTCGGGGATGGTTCTGTTCGCCTCCGACCAACCCGTCCGGAGGACATCGCTGTCGATCGGCCAGTCTCAATGGGCCAAGGATTCCTTGAGAATTTCGACGCTGTGGCCGTGTACGATACAACCGCGATCAGCGTAGGTCAGGCTCAAAAGAAGATAGAGTGGCTTCTGGCTCTCTTCCGCCTGGCAACCAGCGGGAGCGTGCAGAACAGTAGCTACACCATCGACTCTAATTCCTGCCGGTTCCCAGGAATGCCAGTGCGACTCGTTTGCGGGATGATGGGTGGGAAACATCGTGTTGGCCGCGTCAACGGAGCCAACCAAGATCGGTTCATTGCGACCTGCGAAAGAGTCGGTAAGGAACTGCCGTCAGACATCGCGGAGGAGGAGCGGTCAAAAGTCGATCCGTTGGCAGTCGCCCTTCACAGGTTCTCGGACGCCTTGTTTACGCGCGGGGTCGTCGAGCGGCGGATCGCGAGTGCAGTGATGGGGGTCGAGAGTTTGTACATGAGTGACAAGGACGTGATCGGGTACAAACTTGCGATGCGGCTTGCTAAGTCACTTGGATATCTTGGCTTTGAGCCGATGAAGGTGAAGAAAACAGTGGGCGATGCCTACACGATTCGGAGCAAATACGTCCACGGCGACAGCCTGAGTGGGAGTGAAATGAAGAAGATGAGCGATCGGTACAGCGGGCTCGACTCACTCCTATCCGACTGCCTCACATACCTCCGCTCCGCCCTGATTTTCGCCCTTCTTGGTGTGAAGGGGAAAGAGCAACGGATCGCGTTGATTGACGAATCACTGATCGACGACTCGAAGGCAGCCGAGCTTCGGCGTGCTCTGGATGCGATCCGGGACATCGCCGGACCATGACAACTCCGCCAGCCGCCCGATCAGTTCGTTGGTCTGCTGGGTCTGCTTAATGAGAACGGCGAGCATGGGGTCAGGCTGTGTGGGCGCGAGGGTGGCCGGAGCCGTCTCGACTTCAACCCGGAAGGTGGGGCCTTCGGTCATCAGCTTGAAGATCCACCCGCTCACGACGACTGCGAATTCGGGACTGCACCACTGGGCCAGATGGATCGCAACCTGGGGGTGAATCCAGGTGCCCTGCTTGCCCTTACCTTCCTTGGTTACGCTGATTAGGGTCGATACTCCTTTAAGAGTATCGGTCGCCAGAGCCTGAACGAAGTCCTTGGCCGGCTGGGTTTTGCTGTAGTTATTCCACCTCTTCCCCACCGCCCACAAGAATCGACACTAACTTTTGCTGGCTGGCGACGGAGCGAGCAGGCCTGCCAAGGCGCCGATCGCCCCTGAGCCCAGAGCCACTAAACCAGCGGGAGGCTCTTTGGACGTAGCGCTGAGGGTAATGTAGATGAAGCCGACCGCTGTTGTCAGGATCGTCAAACCGAGCGATATCACCACAATGCGATAGATCCAAACATCCGACTCAAGGGGTTTTTTGGCGACCTCACCAAGCGCTTCGCGTGGGTTTGACTTCAATCGGGTGACGAATTCTGGGTCAGTGATGATTTTAAGAGCCAGGTCCGAAAGGTCGATCGGTGGACCACCATAGCCTGTTCCCGTACCTGTTCCCGTGCCTGTTGACATGGTTTTTCCCTTGTTAAGAGCATTTTGCGTGCTTCGCCGCTGACATAGGAGATATTCGACCACACGGACCGTGTGGCGCCCAGCATGATTCTGACCGAAAGTCAGAATCCACCGATTGCGACACACTCAAGGCGTCCACCTGCCCTGACGGGGGTTGGTCGTGATCCCGACTGACCTCAGCGGGTGAGCCGAGGAACCCCCCCCGACGCGCACAGCGCGTGCCTGTGGGCCGATCGGCCGTCGACCGGGGAAATCACCACACCCGACGGTTCGCTGTAGGGGCATTAGTGCGAAATTGAGCCAGCGGGGGAGTGGGGGAACGCTCCCTGGGCCGAGGTCGTGATGGGTCCGGCCCAGATACTCAGTGATCGCGCTTCCCGGCCGACAAGCGTAACTCAGTCCAGGCGGAAACAGACCCGGAACCCGTGGATGTTGTCGCGGTTATCGGGCGTGAAATTGACGCGGTATGCTACGCGACAGAACCCGGCGTAGTTGATCCAGGAACCACCACGAAGGACACGGCGATCTTCAGACTGTTCATACTTATTCTCGCACCATTCCCATACGTTCCCCGTCATGTCGCATAACCCCCACGGATGCGGCGATTTCGACTCGTAGCTCCCCACCTCTGCCGTTCGTTCCAGGTACGGCCCCTTCGTCGCGCCATCGTAGGGGAAGTTGCCGTGGGAATTCGCCTCGGTCCCGTTCAAAGTATCACCCCAATAAAACGCTCGACCATTCCCCTTCCCACCGCGACAGGCGTATTCCCATTCATCCTCGTGAGGAAGCACGAACCGGCCCGCACCCCCAAACACTCCCGCCGCCCCGCCCCGCTCGTTCAACACCTTCAGGAAACCCTGGCAGTCGTCCCACGAGACGTTCTCCACCGGGAATCGGATCGTGACCATCCCTTTTGACGTGTTCTCCTTCAAACCATTGAAATCACTGGGGTTTGGCCCATTCATCACCGCCACCCACTCCCCCTGCGTCACCTCGTACTTGCCCAGCCAGAACCCCTTGCTGGTGAATTGCCCCCGGGCCGACTCATTCTCACCGTCTAGCCAGGTCGGCCGCTTCCCCTCGAAGAGCGTCTTGGTCTGGTAGTCCTGCTCGGCCTTGGGTGAGCCCAACTGCGCTGTCCCTGGGGGAATCCAGCAGAACACCATCTTCACACCCGCAGCGATTGTGTATTCCCGCGTGTTACCAGGCTTCAGTCCTGGCGGCACTGGGGCGGCGAAGAGATCAGGAGACAACACCTGCCCCACCGCCAGCAACACCCCAACGAAGGCTAAGGCGGACGCGGCCACGCACAGGGATCGGCAGCGGCGGGAGGTCATGATTGGGCTCCGGGGGTTGTGGCTCCGGACAGTAGCGTAGCCTCAGCCGGGCGGATCCGCAACGCGCAGGCGGACGGCCACAACTTCAACTTCAACTTCTTCACCTTTCCGCGCCCGCTTTCAGTCCGGTTCTGCGATGATAGTGATGTCGATGAATGGGCGACATCGGCACGAGCAACCCTGGAGCAATCCAGGGTCGTGTCGTTTGCCGATCGAACAACAGGCCGGGGTCGTCTTGACTGCTCGTCGACCCCTCGGGTAGAAGCCGCCCGCCGTCGAGTCTGGACGAACTCCGGTTACGCAGCCCCGGCGGAACCTGGGGCTGCGTCCTCTCCCACTCTCCCTTCTTCCGCAACCGTGTCGATGATCGACACGGTTGTCCATTTGCGGCGAACTCGCCGAGCTTCGACGAGGTCACGCCGCGGTTTGCGCGCCAGGGGCCGAAAGGCTCTGGGAATACCTGAAACCCCTTGGGAAACGGCGAAAAAGATTCCAGGGCTTCCTTCAAATCGCCCAATTGTCTGATTCCACAACNNGCGCAAACCGCGACGTGACCTCAGCTTCGACCAATCTGCCGGTTGACATTGCCCGTCGAGCCCGTTGTCGGGTATCAACACCTTCATTTCCTCACCAGCCACTCTTTCTGAAGCCGGAGCAAAGGATATGGGGCAGCCCGTCGTACATTTCGAGATCGGTTGTAAGGACAAGGGTCGATCCGAACAGTTCTTCTCCGACCTGTTCGGCTGGTCCATTCAGAGAACAGGGCCAGCGTCGATGATCGACACCGGCGCGGGTGCGGGGATCAACGGCCACATCACATCCCTTGGTCACGAACCGCACCACTACGTTACTGTGTACGTTCAGGTCGATGACCTGCCCGCATACCTCGCCAAGGTCGAGTCGCTTGGTGGCAAAGTCATCGTGCGACCTGTGGACATTCCGACCGGAACCTTCGCCTGGTTTGCCGATCCGGATGGCAACGTTCTCGGGCTGTGGAAACCAAAGGTCGCGGGAGCATGAATGGGTGGGGTGATAGCGAAAGACATCGGCGTTGACGGAGGGTTCTCGAAGGTCGCAGGCCGGGCCTTCGAGGAACCACACAGCCGTTTCACTTCCTCCCCATCAGCAGGTCCACCACAAAGCATCCCCTCACATGCGGCCCCGGTCCCCGGCAGTGGTCGAGGACATCGGGATTCTCGCACCCGGCATCCTGGAGGGCATCAGCGAGGATCGGGAGGCGGTCGAAGGCACGCTCGGCGTAGATACCTTCGGCGAGGGCAACGACGGTCGAGGTGAGCCAGGAGGGGTCGAGGGCGACGGGGCGGAAGGGGTTGCCGAAGATATCTTGGCAGAAAGCACTGGGCCGTAAGCGGCCAGGGTATTCTGGTCCGTCGTAGGAATAGAAGCCGTTGAGCCACCTGGCGGCTTCTGCCGCTGATTCAAATGCGTTGAGTCGGAGGGCCGCTTGAATCACACCGAAGGCATCCCCAACCGCATAGACCTGTCCGTAAGCCGCATATTCTGCTTTGTCAGCAGCGGTCTGAACTTCGATTGGTTTGGCTTGCCCGCCTCATACCGCTCGACGAGTTCCGATACGGATATGCGGCCCTCTCTGATGGTACAATATTCTATATTACGTACACACGAACAAGCGAATAGCCGCAACTTCCGGTCGCTCGCCTTGCCTTGGAGAAACTCCAGCATTGGCTGCGGGTCGGGCGCCACCAGCCATTCCGTCTCGGTCATTGCCCGTCCTCGGAGTCGCGTTGCCCCGATGATACCCGATCCTCGGCCCCCTGGAACCTTCACCCTGTCGACCCCCGGGGCACTTCCGTCTACTTTCTCCCCGCGACCCGCGCGGCGATCGGACTACCTTCACCTGGTGTTCTCAACAAAACTACCCACGTTTCCGGACGACCTTCTAACTTCGGCTCAGGTGGTGGGTCACCCACCACCTGAGCAATCGCTTGAACGTCGGGAGTCCAGACACCTCGAACTCGCTCGGCTCTCATGCGGCTCGGGACATCTCCCATCCGTGGACATCAGCGATGACAAGCCCCTCGCCGCGGTCGGCGAGCATCCCCCGCTCGGTAAGATCGGCCACGAGAATGTAGAGCTTGGACCGCTCAATACCGGTCGCGTCGATGAGAGCCTTGATGGCCACCGGAGCATGATCGGCGACCGCCTGGCAAATCCGGACACCTTCGGCCGAGAGAAGTCGAGTGAGAGTCGCACCATCCGCCGGAGGCTGGTAAACGGCCAATGTGGAAGGCTGGCCCCGGCCGAGTTGCATGCAGTAGGTGCGCCCGTCGGCATAGATCAATTTGATCGCCGTGATGACCGCCTGGGAAACCGTCAGGGCGTAACGAGCGCACGCATCGATCATCGCGCGCTCTGGGCTGAGCGAGGGCATCGGCACCTCCTGGACAAGGACTCACGGACAAAACCCTTGCCAACTCCAAGAATCGCTGGGGAAACGCAGGGCGTCAGGGGTTTTGTCCGTTAGTCCTAAGGCTTCCAACGCAGTCTCGTTCAGCTTTCAAGCCGCCTTGAGCCTCTCCCACAACTCGATGTCGTTCATCTCGTACCCTTCCGGGCCATCCCGGACCAGTTGCCGCTCCTTGAGGTCGCTGAGCAGCACATACGCCCGGCTGCGCTCGATCTCCATACTCTCGGCGAGCACCTTGCCTGCGATTGGCCCACGCTCGGCAATTGCCCGTAGGAGGGTTCGGGAATCACGGGAGAGGAAGCGGGCCAGGAGGATGCTGCTTGCGGGCTGAGGTGTCCGATGGGAGTCGCCGGCCACCTCCGGCGGAAGAAACCCGTGCGGGTTGCCAAATCGCACCCGGCGGCCATCTGCGTACTTCAACGAAATGAACGTCAGAGCTGCCCCGCCGACAGCACGCGCGTGCTCGAAACAGGCAGCGATCAGTTCGCATTCTGGTGTGATCGGCGGAACAGGCTTCATCTCACTTCACAGTGCCGGTGGTGAGTGGTGGGGAGCCCACCTGAGCGAGGGATTCCCCACCCGGGTGAGCCAGGTCGTTACGGGGCCGGAGGCATCTCGCCGACCGCACACCCCAGGTTCTCGGCGATCTGCTCGGCAATGCCCTCCAGGTTTTCGAGGGATGCCGTGAAGGTACCGCCCGCAAAATCGGCTACCCCTTTGGGACTTGCCACCCCGGCCGCGGCAAGGGCCTCGACTGCCGGGTCCGTGTCTTCTGGGTTGTCTGCCAGTAGCGCCAGGATACCCTCCCGCAGTTCCCGGGCGGCGGTGATCAATTGCCAGATGCGCAGGTTGATTGGCGAGCGCTGGAGGATCTCCCTCCGCTCGCTGAGGCTGGCCTTCCGCAGCGCTGGGGCCTCTGGCGTTGTGATGGTCGACATGCTTTTCCTTTCACAAGGCAAGGTGAAGTTGGTAGGTGATGAGCCGCCCGGTGAACTCCCGGAGCGGGTCGTGTGGTGGTTACGCGGCGGCTTCCACTGCTGTTGGGGCAGCATCTTCGTCGACTGGCTCGGGTACCAGGTGGCGAACGGCGTCGTCGATCACCCAAAGAACCCACTGCAAGCCCTGGAAATCCTTGTCGAGATGCTTCATCGACGTACCCCACTCTTGGGTGTAGGGCGGGATGGCCAGGCCGGCGGCGATGAGCACATCCACCCCGGGATCGTCCGAGCTTCCGTAAGCCTTCTCCCGCTCCCGGAGTTTCTCCAGCAGTTCCCCCATCTGATTGCTGATCTCGCGAGCCAGGGCGGCCGCAGGACTGGCAACGATCGCTCCCCATGTCTCTGGCGTGTGGCCATACTCGATGCGACTGTGGATCTCGTAGTTCGACTGCCGAGGCGGAAGCGTCGAGTTCGCGGCCGGCGTAGTGTCGGCGGCAGGTGCGGTCATGCGGCCCTCCGCTTGGGGGGTTGGGGGACGAGACTTAAGGTTGTGTCTTCCGTGAGATCGAGGAACTTGCCGAGCTTCTTGGCCAGCTTTTGGCACCGGGAACGGGCATCGGTGAACAACTCAGCGTCGCACGAAATGCCATCACTGGGTTCTTCTAGCCCTGCGGCTGTGAGAATCCTCTCGACCTCAAGGGGGGCGTAATGGTCGACGATGCCCTGCATTGCTTCCTGAAGCTCACGGGTCATCGTCCTGACCCGATCAAGATCCCTGGGCATTGGGCTTGCGCGTAGGGCCAACATCCGGGCGAGCCTGGCTCGTTCCTCCGCTTGTTTCTCCGGGGTGTAGGACTCGAATACATCGCGACGGCCGGGGTAAGAGTCGAGTATCACCGCGAGTTTCTCGTCAGTCATCGGCCCCGAGACGAACGGGACGCCGGTCCAGTCGACGAGGGCCTCAGCCGGCTGCGATTCCACCACGGTGGATTCAACGAGTGAAGCTGGATCGTCGACTGGGGCGTGAACGACCAGATCGGGGGTCGTGCCGTTGAGGGTCGTCATGATCGCACCGCCTTTCTCCGACGGGCCGGGGTGGGCTCTTCCTGCTCCTCGGGTCGGCGGGCGAGGCCACATCGAACGAGGTTGATGAACGTCCGGAGCGAGCACTCGAAGCCGGTCACATCGGCAAACAGGGGGTTGAAGAAGTCGGCCGAATATTCTCCCCCGAGCGAGCCGGGGAGGGGGGCGGCGTCCGGGTCGATGCCGGCCGTGCGAAACTCCCACCAAGTTACCCCACTGTGGGCCTCGATCTCGAACTCCTGGAGCATGTCCAGCAGGTTGCTGGCCGCGTCGTGAAGCTTCCAGCCGAGCCGATTGGCACTTGCGGTCCGCAGGACGTTGTAGCGTCGGCGTTTCTCGGCCTGGATCGCCTCGGGATCGGTGAGAGGGGTTGCGGCGGGCTTGGGGGGTGGCAGGCTTGCGACGGGGGATCTTGACCGGGATCCGCTCGACCTCGGCCCCCGTCTCGATCGCGATAACGATCACAACTCCGCCACGGGCGAGCTTCGGGGCCACGATGCGGCCGACCAGCGCAGCGACTCTCTCCGCTCGTTTGTGGGCGGTGTCGAAGTCGCAGGGGCCGAGGTCGAGTTCCTTCGCCGAACCTGCACGGTTCACGACTCGCAGGATGCAGTCGGCTGAAGATGACCGGGGGGCCGGGATTCGACCTCGGCAGCGCGGACGGGCCGCCCCGCGATTGGCGCGGGCAGTGGATGTCGATACACTCATCTCGGGTTCTCACTCCTTCAAGGGGATGGGGGAGCCTACCGACCCGAGGGAGGTAACGACTCCCTCGGGTCAACTTCTTTCCAGAAGTAGTATCGGCCGCATTGCGTCCGTAGTTAAGGACTAGTCTATAACCGCGGACGGGGTAGGGTTCAAGTGAAAACTCCTTACAACCGATATTTCCCTTGGACCCGTCCGAAGTGATAGACTAGACAAAAACTTTTCACTACGGCGCGACGGGAGGGCCGGAGTCGTGCTTGTGGCTGAGCCATCGAGTTTTGCAGCCCGCTTGAAGGAACTGCGGGAAGCCGCAGGTGTGAGCCAATATCGGCTCGCCCAACTGTCGGGTCTTGCCAAGCAGACACTTTCTCAGTTGGAGAAGGGCTCTAACGATCCATCGTGGGAGACGGTTCTTAAACTCGCCAAAGCTTTGGGGGTATCAGTTGCTGAGTTCGCCCCAGTAGAACCCCAAACTCCCGACCCCACTCCTCCCCCGCCGGCCCCGAAGCGTCCCCGTGGGAAGAAGTGACCGCCCCCATCGCCAGAGAATCCCGCGGGTAGGAAGCCAATGAACGACAACGCACCCGCGCCAGCAAATCTCACGACCGAGGACGTGGCTACTCGCTGGGGGATCACGACAGCGGGTGTGCGGTTCTACTGCAACGTCGGGACCAGGATCAAGGGTCAACTCGTCAAGCTGAACTGCATCCGGCTCGGCCGGAAATATCGCTTCACGGAGAAGGATCTCGCCGACTTCACTGCGGCGTGTGAACGGGCCAACCAGGCGACCCAGACCGTGCCATTCGTACCCACCAGGCCAGCCCAACAGCGAGCGGCCGATGAGGAAACGCGAGAGTACTTGGCAAAAAAGGGTCGGAAGCCCGTGGGAGCCTGACCACCCCAAACCAACGCAGCCAACCATTTCCCCCACCGGCAGGGACGTTATGAAAACGCCTCGCTCGCCGGCCCCCCTGCGGCAAGAAATCGCACCCGACCTCACCCAAGGAGAAAGGCTGTGCTGAGCGGGATTACTGGATACCTGAACACTCTTGGGGCTGCGAAAGAACTCAAGGTCGACACCCCCACGATCACCCTCTGGTGCAACAAGGGGCGCAAGGTCGCGGGCCAACGAATCCGGCTCCGATGTCGGTAGGTGGGGACAAGTTACCAGATTCCGCGAGAAGCGATCAAGGAGTTCCACGACGCTTGCGAGGCCGCCCGAACGGCGGGTTCGCCGCCACCAACACCGCGGGCGCGGACATCCGAAGAGATTGAGGCAGCTGTGGAACGGGCGAGACGGGCCATCAAGGAGATGTGACCCCCAACCACCCCGGACAACCAAGAAAAACCGTCCACGAGGGCTCCCATGCGACTTCATCATGTCACTTCCCGGGAACGCTGCCCATCGATCGCTGAACACGGGTTTCGTGACTCCCACCGCATGGTAACTGGCGTCAACCTTGCTCCCCCGGGGAAGCTCTGGGTCGCCGGGGGAATGGATGAATTGGACTTCGACTTCCTCCTGCCCGATGAGGTTGCGTTTGCGTTCGAGGTGCCCGACGAGGTCGCGGTACAGTACGAAGTTCGGGAGAAAGTTCCTACGCCCGACGATCTGGGTGACAATATCCCGGAGAATCTCGACGACGATCCGGCGGAGAACTGGGACTGTTCAACCTGGCCCATCTACGAATACGTGATCCCGGCCGAAGTCGTAAACCGCTACTGCCTCGGCCCCGTCCATTGGACCGGCGATCCTCCGTTGAGCGGGGATCAACTCGAACTCATCGTTGCTCGGCAGGAAAGGACACTGTTATCCGCCAATGATCCGCTTGACGTCCC
Organism: Gemmataceae bacterium; assembly: GCA_003136315.1. Taxonomy (GTDB): domain Bacteria; phylum Planctomycetota; class Planctomycetia; order Gemmatales; family Gemmataceae; genus Urbifossiella. Next base: position 43,269 of record PLDW01000183.1, read on the forward strand.
TCAGCGAATCGCTGAAGAGACGGGGTGATGTTGCGTCACTGCCCCGCTTGAGGCTCAGCCGTGGAAGCTCACCCGCTGGCCGAACCCTATCCCCAAAGGCGACCGATGCAATACTTGGTTCAGATCCGCAAGAGCACTGACCTCACGGCCGAGGAGCAAGCGTGGGTGACCGCGCACCCCACTAGACGAGGGGTCTGGGTACATGCCGAGACGATCGAGGCGGACTGCGGCGCAGATGCCCGGAAGATCGCCCGGAAGCGGTACAAGGGGCAGTTGTGGCGGATCTATCGTGGTAGGGGGCGAGTAGCCGCCGTGGCCCCCGCTCCTGTCGCTCCACAACCCGAACTTGCACCGCGACCTCGGCGGAGTGGTAAGAAGTGACGACCCGGTCAGCCAGTCAGCGCATCCAAACCCCAAAGGGTTCCCAATGTAGGAGGTCAGCAGTGGATCACCAGAAAAGAGGGCGGCTGCTTCTCATATTCGTGATCGGGATCGCGATTATCTATCTGGTAGTCATCTTCTTGGTGTACTTTGATGGCGAGAAAATCACCCATCCAGTGGTTTACGTGGTGGCCATCAACATCGTGATCGCTGTGATCCTCCTTTTGAAGCAACTGCGGGGGAAAAAGGAACCTCCCCCACCCGACCCGAAGTGACGGTCGCGGTGAGTCAGGGTCGGAGTTCTGGATGTCCAATTCCGTCTACTTTTTCGCCCCGGTGGCGACCAGGCTCGCCGCGATCGTGGCCGAGCTGCTGACGGTGCGGTCTGTGAGGCGTGGCGGAAATGTTGGGTTACGGGTGGGTGAGATGCCTCCTGTGCTCGTTGAGGCTGGCAGCGGCAATCGCGGCATCTTTCTAATCCCCGCCAAACTCGAACATAGCATGTTGTGAAAACGAGCAGGCCCACAGGAACAATCCTGTGGGCCTGCTCTTCTATCGGGGCAATCTACTTCTCGACCGGTACGCCCCCGGAACCACGTCCTGCGGGGTTGGTCCAGGCCGCCTCAGCTATGCTCCTCACTGACGGTGAAGCCATCGTTGTCGATCTGGCTGGTGAGCCCGCCAGCGAAAGACACCAGGATGTCTCCATCCGACTGATTGGTGAACTTACCAGCCGGCGCGTTGATGTTGATTTCACCCGTGGCCTGCAACGTGCGTTTGATCACGTCCAGGTCGAGGCCGCTCCTGGCATCCACATCGACGTTGACAGCAAAAAACTTGTCGGAATCGTCGTTGAGGTTGATTTGACTGCCAAAGCTGGCATTCAGGGAGGACGCCTCCACGGTGTACGTGTTTGCCAACTGACCGCCGGAGATGTTCACAACGCCGACCCCACCGTAGTTGACGACGACGGAGCTGTTGCCGAAGAAGCCAGTACCGGAGATACTCTGCTGCGTCACTGTCACCTTCTCCTGCGTCGAATCGTTGCCGTTGTTCGCTACGTCCAGGGTTTTCGCGTCGATTACCAAGACATTCGCCTGAATACCCGATGTCACGTCCGTATTGTTGCCCAGGGATTTTCCGATGACCACCGTCGTCGTTGGGTTCGTCGAGGAGTCGCCCTCGACATTCACTTGGGCCGCGTTGGATTGTACAAGCACTTCCGAACCACTGCCCTTGGTCACGACAGAGGTGACCACACCAGCCGCAGCGACGACGACATCGTCACCCACGCCACTCGTATTGACCGAAATACCTTCCTCAAGGATTGTCGCGAACGGGGCATTCACGGTGACCGTGACGCTCGGCGCGGATTCGTTCAACTTGATGAAGTTCTTGTTGGCATAGGTGAGGGTACTGCCGCCGCCCCCACCCAGGCCGCTGAGCGTCTGCGTATCGGCGAGGATCTGGGGGGTCAGGGTCACGTTCTGGCTGCCTGACGCATTCACGACGAGAACGCCTCCGCCCTGAAGTGGAATGGTGTCGGTCACCGCACTGATGGCGCTGGAGATCCTGAAATTGAGGCCGTCCACAGCGAGAGTGCTGGCAGCGGCTGACGTTGGACTTGCGGTGTACGTCTCCAGGATGCTGCTGGGAAGGGGAACATTCCCGTCCAGCGTGAACGAGTTATTTGTGCCGCCCGCCGCGCCTTGAGGGCTAATGAGTATGATGTTGCTTCCGTTGGCGAACGGCAGGGGGGCGGTCGGGAACCCTTGGCTGTCGTTGATGGTGACGTTGTCATTACCATTCACGGCGATCTCGTAGGTAGCGATCTGGTTGATGGGGAACTGCCCGAGAACGCCCTGGACACTGTCGCTCACCTTGATCAGAGGGTTCTTACTGGCCGCGTTCAGTTCGGTGAGAGTGAGGGTGCGGATCTGCGCGGGACTTACGCCCGCCGAAACCCCGATGGACAGGATATTTCCGACCGTGGCGGCACTGGACAGAACCATGCGGTCCTCCAGTCCATGCAACTGGAGTCTCGCTCGGCGGGTCGAGTGGTTGCGCTCACTGGCTTTGCTGGTGGTGAGAATGGTTCGGAACAGGTTGTTCAAGAAGCGTCGCATCGCATCTCCCTTGGCTCGTGAGGTGAGGTGTTGTTTGGGTTGAGCGTTGTTGCTTGCCCCCAACGTACTCAGCGGGAATTCTCGCCGAGTGTTACTCGCCTTTTTCCTTTCGAGTGGAGAAGTCGCGGCGGGGAACTCTGCGTTCCCGATGCGGACGTCGGGCGTGCTGTGATGGCGAGGTTGAGCAAACTACCGGGGTTCCCGAATCTGCGGTTTATCCCCGGGCCAGAGGGCGAAGACTCCCTGGGGATCGTCCGATGGGGTGAACCGGAACCGGCATACCCCCGGGGCTGGTTCTTGAGACGCAAACTCGCTCGATACGATATCGAGAGCGGACGATACTACGGGTATTCCGAGAAGGCCATTCGGCGGTTCATCGAGGAGCGGTACGGCCGGAGGATGGCCAGAGCGATTATGGGCAGGTGAGCCCAACCCGCCCGCCGTGCAACTTTTCAGGGCGACACCTCGATATTGGTTCTACAGTCGGTGAATATGCTTTGCGCGGGACCGAGTCGTTCACATGGCCAAATCGAATGACACACACCTCGTACCGATTGTTCCGCCTACCCTCGTGGCGGGCGTCCTCTGCCCCCGCTGCGGGTCAGTGCTCCTCACTGACAGCAACATCATGTGGTGTACATTTCTCGGCCGACCTGGCGTCACGACCGCCCCGGCCTGCCACTTCGGGATCGACTCTCTTGTGCCGCTGAGCACGAAGGTAGTGTGAGCCCCAAGTTCCTCGGCAATTCGCTTGACGGCGGTGCGGTCGTCCCATCACAATCAGCTACGCGGCTGATCTGCCGCCGCGAACCTCAGTCTCCAGCCCGTATCCGGTCGCGCCAGCCCGAGTCACATAGATTCTTTTGCGTTCGGCTGAGGGGACTTTGCGATGCCTGGGAGCGGAAGCGAATGGCTTGAACTCACGCTGTTCTTTGCCTTTATCGGCAGCCTCCTGCTGGCGACATCTTGCCTAATCTACTCCGCTGTAGGTTGGCGGTGGCGCGTGCTGGTCGGCTGCTGTGCGATTGCATGCTTCGTGGGGCTCGTCTCGTTCGATCTTTGGGCAAACAGTGTCGATCGGTTCCCCAAGGGCGACTTCCCGCGCGGCCGGTGGTTCTACTTGGCTACTCCGGCCTTGGAGATTGCCTGTATTGCGCGCGGCGTCGTTGGCGCAGCCCGATCGCGGAACAAGTCGAGCACCTTGCGAGTTGAGGATGGAAAAGTGGTCGGTGTAGATTCTCAGATCCAGGACAGTGAGGGACATTGAAGGTTGCTGGGTTCGGCCATGCCGCGCCCCTGGATCCAGGTTGGTTGGAATTCCAACCGACCTCCTGGGACAGTCGGCCAGGATGAGAATGCAACACGCCCCAGACTCCCCGGATGTTGTCGTGCCGAGGGCCGTTCCTCACCCGCCCAACGCACAGCTTCGCGCCCAGGCCACGATCTCCGCTCAAGACGACTTCTGGACGGCCTGAGATGGAGGGCAGCCTGCAGCGCTTCCCGGGTCATTTCCCGTGGTTTCGAAGACTCAACTCCGGCCACACCACCGCTGAGTTACTCAGCCCATTTGCCCGCGGCACCAAGTTTGAACTCCATTGCTGGCTCAATCTGAGTGTCGACGGTCGTAGTCGTGAATCGGTAGACGTACTTCAGGTTCTTGAAGATCGCTCGGATCTCGACGTACTCCGGGGTCCGGTCGGTCTCCATCCACCGAACAGTCGACCCATCCGGTCGAGTTTCCTCCCAAACTCCCTTCCCCACAAGCCGGAACCCCCAGTTGTCAGCCGTCCACACCCTGCGCGTCACACTGATGTCTTTCCACGCCTTGATGAGCCCCAGTTCCTTGTCGGCCTCGGCGGCGGCTTTGTCGTCTCCGGCTTTCGTCCAATCCTTTACCGCGGCAGCGTATGCTTTGACCAGCTTGGCCTTGGCGTCTACGGGACGCTGTCGGAGGTCCGGTGGGGCGGCCGCAGGTAGGTCGCTCACCGTCCGGAACACCCGTTGCTCCTCGTGGACACGGTCCACTGCCTTCTTGTCCCCCGATTTGCGGGCAGTCCCCTCGCGGGTCTCCAGCCAAGCGGTCCCCTTCTCTCGGTAGACCTTCATCTCGGCACGGTAGGCGTCCTGCGCGGTGTCGAGCCGGGTCTTCACGGGGTCGGGGTCCGCGGCGGTCGCCGGCAGAACGAGAGCAAACAAGAGGGCAGCACGAGACATTGGGTCACATCTGCGAAGCAAGGGCCGGCTGATGAGGTTCAGTGTACACCGGCCGCCACAGGCCCGGAAAGCCGCCCGGGAGGGGTGGGGCTGTGACCTTACCCGCCCTCGTCTTCCCGAGGCCCGGGCCAGCGCTCCCCGGCCATCTGCTGAATCCGCTCGATCATGTCCGGGATCGCGTGGTTGGCGTCCGCAACCAGATCGTCCCGGCTTTTGTACTCCCGCCCCCAACTCCATCGATCGGCCGGCCTCAATTGCTCGTACCCGTTGTCCACGCCAACAATTTGCGGCCGAACGCTCAATGTGGTCTTCAGTTCCCAGTGATCTTCCCCGAGGAGAGCGACCTCGAAGACCAGCCCCGGAACGTCGAGAACTTCCACCTTCTCCAGCGGGCAGCGGGTGAGCGTCTTGGCGAAGAGGTCTAAGCACCAGCGCAGGGACGCCCGGACCTCCGAGAGCAGGCCACGACGGAGGATGATCCGCCGACTCTGCCTTCGGCTGGGTTGACCCTTGGGGATCACCTCTACGCCTGTGACCGCGTCATCCTTCGCATCCCAGATCCACCGCTCACCCTCGGCCCGAAGGCCAATCGCTCAGCTCATCTGCTGAACGACCGTCAGGGCCGTCGCATCCAACTCGACCACCGCCCGGGTGTATTCAGGCTCGACGATCGGCAGCCGGATATCCCTGTAGCGGGCCAGCACGAGCGATGCAGCGATGAACCGGCCCCAGATCGGCGAACCGCCATCCTCCTGGAGCTAGTCAGCGCACCCCCAGCCGCGCGCCGTCATCGGCGGGGTTGTGGAGGATCGCGCTGAGGAAGGGGTTCAAGCTGCTCATGTCGAACTACCGGAATCCGGGTCGCAACACTTTCAGGATACCCCTCCCTGCTCGCCTGTCGCGGGCTTATGTGATGCGATGGGAGAAGTCGACGATGCGTCCGCCGCATTTTCGCCGCGGCGACACGCCTGGGCCTTCCCAGGCGTTGTCGTTGGGGGCGAGGCCCGTCAATTCGTGATTCAGTCGGTCAACCTCGCGAACAGCTTCAGCAGGAGCGCGACCAGTTCCCGCCTCACTACCTCCTCGGCCAAGGCGAGGAGGAAACGCTTCGCTCTCTGCCGGAAACTGGCCTGGCCCGAATTGCTCGGTACCTTGTGGAACACCATCTGAACCCCCTCTAAGTATTGTTGCGGCGGGAGGGAAGTACCCCCGACTCACCGCCCGACGATACTCCCTGGGTGACGGCTGGGTCCAACGGCGGGAACCCTCGCTGAGTCAACACGACCATTGACCGGCCTGCCCGGGGTCCGACGATAGAAGCAGGCGCGTTCCTCTACACTGAGGATTTTCATCATGGCGAAGGACAAGAAACGAAAGGGCCGCCGCGCCCGGGGAACCGGCGCGATCTTCTTCTCCAAGGCCCGCCAGGTGTGGATCGGCCGCCGAACTGTCGGCAAGAATGCGAAGGGCAAGCCGGTCAAGATCGAGGTGTGGGCTTCGACTCAAGCCGAAGTGGTGAAGAAGCTGGCGGCCGCGGGTCCGCCCGGCCCGGACACCACGATAAGCCAGTGGGCCGATCGGTGGATGACATCGATCGACGTTCGCCCGGCGACCGTGAACAACTACGAAAAGAGTATCCGACTCTACATCAAGCCCACACTCGGTCCGCTCAAGATGAAGGATCTCACTATTGGCCGAGTCGAGTCGTTTGGGGTCGGCATGGTGAAAGGGGGACTTCAGGCGACGACCGCCCGGCTTGTCCTGACCCACCTCCGCACCATGTTGACCACCGCGGTCCGGGATGGCCTGATTCCCTCGAACCCCTGCACATTGGCCAGGAAGCCACGGGGAGAGGCGAAGAAGATCGAACCCTATCCGATGTCGGATCTAGTGCGGATCATCGCCCACGCTCACACCTACAGCGCTGGTGGAATCCTTGCGTTACTTGCGGCGTGTGGGTGTCGCGTGGGTGAGGCGATGGGGCTCGACGTCACCGATTTCGACCCAGCTACGGGCCTGCTGTCGATCACCAAAACTTGGTCGCACGCACACGGCCTTGGCCCGCCGAAGTCTCGCCACAGTATCCGGACAATTCGGGTTCCCTCATGTGTTGTTCCGATTCTCATTGCTGCGATCGGGGAGCGAACGACAGGGCCACTGTTCGCCACAGGGTCGGGAACCGCCACGCCAACCCGGCCGTTCGGCATACGTGGATTTTGACCTGTCGCGACCTCGCGATCGAGTTCCGGAATATTCACCAAATCCGCCACAGCGTGGCAACCTTTCTGATTTCGGAGAGCGTCCCGCTCGGCGATGTGGCCAAGTTCCTGGGCGACACGGTCGAGACGGTCGTCAAGACGTACCTCCATCCGGCCGGAACAGACCCGAGCGACACCCTGGACCGGGCGTTAGGTGGGCAGAGTGTGGGCAAGGTGGGAATTAACTCCGTAAGTGTAGCTATTACAATCTCTTGCGTCGAGCTATTGCAGCTACGACCTGAAGCTTTAGCAGTAATCTTCTCCCCCTTCCTATTTAGGGAAGGGGGTTGGGGGGTTAGGTTCCGATTCTTCTCCCCCTTCCTATTTAGGGAAGGGGGTTGGGGGGGTTAGGTTTCTGACACGGGTTATAGGGGTCACGATGTGACATCCGCGCGGATGGGTTCCGAGAGCCCGAGAGAACCTCAAGTCGTTCGATCCGTCGATTCGATCCTTCTTTTCGACTCGATTATACTCCGGCATTCCATTGTCTTCGAATGACTACTGCGAACCACTCACCGGCCCTTTACATCAAGAAGGTTCGCGGCATGGGCCGCGGCGTATTCGCAGGGCGGCAGTTCCTCGCGGGCGAGATCATTGAGATATGCCCGGTCATCGCGTTGCCCAAGGGGACAGACGAGAACAATGTTGAAGGGAGTCTCGCGCATTACGTGTTTAAGTGGGGCAAAAACGACGATGCCCTCGCCGTTGCTCTCGGGTACGGATCACTCTACAACCACTCCGCGAACCCGAACGCGGCGTTCCAGCCGCGATTCTCCAAGGACGACATCGTCTTTCGGGCTCTCCGCGTGATCGAACCGGACGAGCAGATTTTCGTTGACTATCGATGGGACGAAGAAGATTATGCTTCCTTCCGTCGTTCGACGAAGAAGTAGTCGTGCCGTTGATTGCCTCGGTGGGCCTGAAGGATCGAGCCGAACGTCGGAACATTTCCAGTCGAATGATTGCCACAAAACTCATCACGGTCGAACCGATGTCGTTGTGATGCGGGGACGGGGCGGGGGCTTCATGCCGTCACCGAGGAAGAAGCTGGGGTGTGGGGGCTGGTTGTAGCCGACATTTTGCCAGGCAATCGCGACGCGGTATTGCGAGTCGTGCATCAGCGTCGGGAGCCGCCGGTCGGTTGGGATTGGCGTTGTGTAGATCCGCAATTCCTTGTTGTCTGCCGACCGCCACATCACCTCTTCGCGCCAGTCTCCCAGAATGTCCGCGGAGAGGGCCGGGGTCGCCTTCGTCCCGTTGTTTGAGGCACAGCCGGTCGCGCTGAGCAGAGTCGTCTCGGTCTCGTGATCCCAGTCCCACTTGGAAATCGTGGTGCGGTCGAGCAGTTCGCGCAGCGGGTCGCCATCCCACCACACGGCAAAGTTGCACGACCGTGGCTTGCGGGCCGAAACCTGCTCCCCCTTACAGTTCCACACCCCCGTCAACCCCGGACCCGACGCCCAGAACTCGTACCCCTTGTGCCGGGGGTCGATGTCGATGGCCACCCCGCGACCGACATCGGTCGATGGCTTGCTCCAGATGATCTTACCTGTCTTCGCCTCGCGGAATGACACACCAACTGCCGGCTTCCTCTCATGGATGTTGAAGACTTCGAGCCCCGGGCGCTCGGGATCGAGATCCGAGACATGGAGTGCGTCACCGTGCCCGAGGCCGGTTGAGTACAACCCCTTGCCATCGGAGCCAACGCACATGGCCCCATAGATAATGTCGTCTTTCCCATTCCCGTCGACATCGGCGACGCTGAGGCTGTGGTCCCCTTGCCCGGCGTAGGCGCGGTTGCCCGGCGTTCCGTCGTGGCTATCGAATGTCCAGCGACGGGTGAGCTTGCCATCGCGCCAGTCCCACGCCACAAGAACGGTGCGTGTGTAGTAACCGCGGCAGAAGACGGCACTCGGGCGTTCCCCGTCGAGGTACGCGATGCCAGCCAGGAAGCGATCCACGCGGTTCCCGTAGGCGTCGCCCCAATCTGTCACTCTCCCACGCTCGGGGAGGTAATCGACGGTCGCCAGAGCCTTGCCCGTCATCCCATCAAACACCGTCAGGAACTCCGGACCGGAGAGGACGTATCCGTCTGCGTTGCGATGGTCGGCGTCCTTGTCGCCAATAACCGTGCCCACCCCATCCACAGTCCCGTCGGCGGTCTTGCAGATCACCTCGGCCTTGCCATCGCCATCGAGATCGTAAACGAGGAATTGCGTGTAGTGAGCCCCCTCACGGATGTTCTTGCCAAGGTTGATCCGCCAGAGGAAGGTGCCATCAAGCTTGTACGCTTCGAGTTTTGTCTCACCGGTTGTCCCTTTCTGCGAGTTGTCGCGTGGCCGCTGCTCCTGCTTGAGCACGATCTCGTACTCGCCGTCGCCGTCCAGGTCGCCGACGCTCGCATCGTTGGGGGTGTGGCCAGGGAGCGTCTTCAGGGGGATCGACAGGTATGGTTGGGTCGGTGCGTTTGCGGGGAGTGTGAACGCTGCGCTCGGCTCCTGCTCCTTGCCATCAATCACCGGGCGGACGAAGTAGCGGACAGCTTTGGAGAAATCAACCCCCGTATCTGCGAAAAAGGTGGCTTTCGTGAGCGGCTCGGGGGTGAGTTTGACCGGCTGAGCCTCACCGGCAGCGCGGTAGAGATTGAACCCGATCCCGTCCGGATCGGTGCCGAGCAAGCGCCAACTGACGGTCACTTTTCCCTCGCCTTGGTGGAGGGCGACCACTCCCCGCCCCAACTTCTCCATGTGGCGGACAGGGAATGGCGGGGCCGGTGTCTTCGGTTGGTCTGCTGGCTGGGCGGGCAACCCTCCGGCAGTGATCACAGCCAGGAAGGGGGGAATTCCGACGATGATGAGCATCATGATCCTGACCATTGCAGCCCTCCCCTCTGGTTCCCACTCTGGTTGTCTAACCCGATCCTCCAGCCAGCGGATCGGTGAAAGTCGAGAATCCGCTCAGATTCCCCAATTTTAGCCGTTCACAGGCCGAAGTGACACAAGTGTAGCAACTTCGAAGCTAGGGTTGTGCCTTGCAACCGCCGAAGAATTGCCTGTTCTCGACACCTAGCCTTTGGTCGGATGGGGAAGACGCCGCAAGCGAACCGAAACCGAAAGGAAACGCGGTCGATCAGACCGACGCGAGCGAATGATCTGTACCTATGGGGAGAAAAAGTGTCAGGAACCTTTTCTCGGTTCCTTTCACTTCCCGGTTCCGCTGCATGTTTCATCGGGATGATGTGTTGATACTCGGCGATGTTGAGTTTGTGGGGCTTTTGGAAGGCTGCTCGTCGGTCCACGTGGGGTTTTCCTGCATAGTCACCCCCCGATTTGTTTGAATGCTGAGCCAATTTTCGTCGACTCTCTTCGGCGTTTGCAGGGATTTCGGCTATTCCCTCGGCAGGCAAGTTTTCACAAGCCTGAAGCGCCAGCGAAGGAGAGCTTTCTCTTCGCTGGCGCTTCAGGCTTGTGTCCAGACTTCATCTCTTATTCCATTGCGGCTCTGCCGCGCTGTGCAGTTCACTCGCGATGTCATTGTGGTTGCGGATGAGCAGGGTTGTCAGGGCGGTCAGCTCGGTGTTTTCGTTTATTCCCCACCCGAGCCCGGCTCACCCTTGCGCATCGCTTCGAGCAACGGTTGCAGATGGGCCTCGTAGCGTTTCCACCGGCCGACCGAGCTGCGGTACATCGGCTGCCGCACCTGTAGGACGCTGGACGTGTGTACCACCCGCTGGGTGTCGTGGAAACGCAGGCAGCGCTCGTCCCACTCCAGCCCGCAGAAGGCGAGCAGCCGCCGGCTGACTACTTCCGGGTCGGCCGTCAATTCCTCGTAGTGCAGGTCCAGGAGGGGCAAAGGTAAGACCTTCACCCAGTGGGCCATCAGCCGCTCGTACTCCCGGTAAAAGTGTCCCAGGTGCCTCAAATCCAGCGTGAACAGATGGGGGTGCGCAAAGTTCTGGAAATAGCACGACAGACAAACATCGACCGGGTCGCGCCGGCAGTGGATGACCCGTGCCCCGGGAAACAGCGTGGCGATGAGACCGAGCTGGAAAAAATTCATGGGCATCTTATCGACGACCCGGGTTGCCGTGCCTCCCAGTTGTCGCAGTTTTTGGAGGTATTCATTCGCCACAGCGCGCGCGGTCGCCGCATCTAGCCGCGCCAGGCATTCCGGATAGTCGTCCTCAGTTGCCCCGGACACTTGTGCGTCTCCAGGCGTCCCGAGGCGCCGGGGCAAGGTACGTGTCAGATCCCCAAGGTCATTCAGCTCTCCGGCGCCGTGAACCCGGGGATGGCTGGCCAGGATTTGCTCGGTCAGGGTGGTGCCGGATCGCATCATGCCGACGATAAAGACCGGCACCTCACTGTCCACGCCAAAGCCGCGCACGCTCGCCCCGCCCGCTGAAGTCTTGGAGACTTCGCCAGTCTGCGTCAGCCGCTCGAAGTAGGCCGGCGTGAAGGCGGCGATCAGGCGGGTGACGTAGTGACTGTGCTTGGCAGGGTCGTATGCCGCGCCGGCCTGCCGGAAGGCTTCCTTGCGCATGTCCTTGGCGAGGCGCGCGTAAGCAAAGGCTTCGTCGGCGGCCCCGGACTTGTCGAGGTAGTGCGCCAGGGCATGGTGCAGCCCCAGGCGGGAATCGAATGAAAGGTCCGGACGCGCTGCCAGTGCCTGGACGTCCCGAACCTCGGCAGCGCTGAGCTGATGGCGGCCGACGGCGGCCAGGTTGATCAGGTGGCTCAGCGCCAGCGGGTCGTTGGGCTCATAGCGCAAAATTTCCCGATAGGCAGCGGCCGCCTCGTCCAGTCGGCCCTGGATCTCCAGGGCGTAACCCAGGGAGGTGCGCGCTGCGACGTAGCCGGGGTCCAGTCGAACCGCTTCCTGGAAGCAGCGCCTGGCTTCCTCGTCACGGTTCAGGCCCTCCAGAATCACGCCGGCCTGCATGAGCCGGTTGCTGAGCTTGATTGGTCGATGGCTCTCCTCGCCACGATTCAGGCGGATCGCTTCGCGCAGGTACACTTGTGCCCGGGCTTGCTCGCCCAGTGCAAGCAGCACGGCGCCCAGGTCGTTGTGGGCCCGGGCGGAGCCGGGAGCGCGGCGAACCGCGTCCTCCAGCAGAGGCAGGGCCTCGGACAGCCGCTCCTGCTGGTGGAGGGTGGCGCCCAGGTTGGTCAGGGCATCGATGTACCCGGGGTTTATGCGGAGGGCCGTCCGGAAACACTGCTCGGCCTCCTCGAGCTGCCCCTGCCGGCGCAAGGCGATCCCCAGGTTGTTGTGGGCGGCCGGCAATCTTGAGTCCAGACGCAGGGCTTCTCGTGCGTGCGCTGTGCCTTCCTCCAGTCGGTCGAGATCGAGGTACGCGGCGGCCAGGCTGCTGTGGTAAATGGCCTGAGGGCCGGGCGCGGTCAACGCCCGGCTGATCAGGTCGATCGCTTCCTGGTGCCGGCCTGCCTGGTGGGCAAGAACCCCCAGCAGGTGCAGGGCTTCGGGCTCCCGAGGAGACACCTCAAGGATGCAACGGTACAGAGCTTCGGCTTCCGTGAGGCGGCCCGCCTGATGATACCCGATGGCCTGGGCCAGGCGCTGCATGACCGTGGCCCTTGACATGGAATAGACTCCCAGTGATTGGGACGACCACTCGTTGCGTGGTCGTCCCAATGAGGTCCACGCGATTGATCATGCGGTCGAACGACCCAACTCACCTGCCGCACGCCGGAAAACGAAAAGCACGCTGGAACCGGCAGTCGGGTATCGCGCCTGGGCTGACGCATCCAATCGGCGTGCCTTGTGTCTGTCAGGGGCTGGACTCAAACAGGTGCTTGCTGACCACCAGGCTGCTCTTCGTGCTCCCTCATCCGCCGAGCAGCCAAAATGTTGAATGCAACGCGGGTGACCCGTTGAAACTTTCCACTCCACTTCCGGGCAATCGGGCATTCTCAATGCTGGGAACGCCCGGTGTCAAGACTCCACTGGTCACCCGCCGGAGATGCTCTACCAAGGATGGGGGGCGTCAGTTGAGCAAGTCGTCCGCGTTGTAGCTGGTGTGATCCTGGGTATCGGTGTAGAAGAACCAGTCGAGGCCCGTGCCCGCGTACAGGTTGTTGGCGTACTTGGTGTTGTAGGTGATCGACATTTGCGACTGGATGGTGGCGGCATCCGCGGCGCCAAAGCTGATCCATTCGGTCAGCACCTGGCTCAGCGTAACGCCGGGGGTTAGCGTCACGCTGCCGTCGATCAGGATGTTGCTGCCGTTCCCGACGTATACGTTGTGCTGGCCGAGCCCAGCCACGATCAGGTTGTCCCCGTTGCCGGCGTTGATGTTGTCGCTGCCGTTGCCCGTCACGACCACGTTGTTGCCGTTGCCGGCGTTGATGTTGTCGTTGCCGTTGCCCGTCGTGATCACGTTATTGCCATTGCCGATATTGACGTTATCGTTGCCGCTGCCCAGCGTCACGGTGGCGGTGCCGTTGCTGTCGTTGATGTTATCGTTGCCGTTGCCCAGCGTGATGGTGCTACTGCCGGCGCCGAGGTTCACGTTGATGTTGCCGTTGGCACCGCCACCGATGATGGTAGCGGTGCCGTTGCTATCGTTGATGTTGTCGTTACCTGTGCCACTGCCCAGCGTGATGGTACTACTCCCGGCACCGAGGTTGATGTTGTCGTTGCCGCTGCCCAGCGTGACAGTGGCAGTGCCGTTGCTGTCGTTGATGTTGTCGTTGCCGTTGCCAGCAGTGATAGTACTGCTGCCGGCACCTAGGTTAATGTTGTCGTTGCCGTTGCCCAGTGTGACGATGCTGCTGGCGCTGGCTGTGACATTGTCGTTTCCGTTGCCCAGCGTGATGGTACTGCCCGCGCCAACATTGACGTTGTCGTTGCCATTCCCGGCGTTGACCGAGACGGGGATGGTCAGACTACTGGCCACGTTGATGTTGTCGTTGCCGCTGCCGCCAAAGAAGACGATGGAGGTGAAGGCTTGGCTGTAGGTGGTCGTGGTGTTGACGCCCCTGAGCGTGGCCACGACTTGTACGCCAGTGCTGCCGGTGTTGCTGGTCCCGATCGGGTTGATCTGGACATTGTCGTTGGTGCCGCTGCCGCCCACCACGTACAGCGTGTTATTCACGATGGTCTGGGGCTGGTAATAGAAGACGTTGGCCTGCAGGTTCGTGACGCCAGTGTTGGTCGTGATGATCTGGGCCAGCGTGGTGCCCTGATTGAGGATCGCCAGGTCCTGGGTGGTGAACAGCTCGTTGCGGTAGAAGTACTGGTCGCCGTTCTCGAGATTCGAGAACTGCTTGGTGAGGATCGCCGTGAACAATGGACCCATGTCGGAGCCCGGCAGATGGTCCTCGGCCATGCCGCCCGCGAAGGCATCGATGTCGCCGGCAAAGCCGCCGGCGTCAATGGTCTTGGCGTAGGCTGTTTCGAGTTCTTGCTGGACCTGGACGTTGCTGGTGATCTGGTCGAAGCCGAAGGTCGCGTCGTCGGTGATGGCTGGCAAGCCGAGGGCGACGCGCACCTGGTTGTAGGTGCCGATGCCGTCGTCGCGGGCCCGCCAGATGTCGCGGGAGATCAGGTCTTCTCCCCCGCCGCCATTGCCGAACAGCAGGTCGCGGACTGAGGAGACGGCCATGGAATCGTCCGCCTGGGAGCTGCTGTCGGCGTCCCCCTTGAGAAAGGCCCCGATGTCCGTCCCCGCGAGACCAGTGAAGGGGTCGATCGCGCCACTCGGGTTGACGAGGTTCGCGTCGAAGAAGTCCACTGCCAGAGGAACATTGCCAACGGAGGTGCCGCTGTTCGCATCGCGCTCCACCGTGTTATTCAGCATGCTGTGACCGAACCGGTACGCGACTGTGGAGAACTCGGTGGCGATGGAGGCGTTGACGTTGGGGTTGTACCCGGTATACGCCGGGGCGTATGGCCCGAGCAGGGCAGGCAAATACTGGGTGTAGATGATGTTTTGGTATTCGGCGATGTTGAGCTTGCGGGCCTCCTCGAAGAGCTGCTGGTCGGTCCAGGTGGGGTTTTCCTGCTGCAGCTCAGCCGCGATGGCGTTGTGGTTGCGGACGAACAGGGTCGTCAGGGAGGTCAGCTCAGTGTTTTCGTTAGCCCGCACGTCCCCCGCGGCGTAGAGCGAGCTCTCGGGCAGCGGACCGGAATCCGCCATGTTGAGGGCGTTGATCTGGGCCTGGGTGAAGTACGTGAGGTTGTCGTACGGCAGCATGTTGCCGGGGCTGGTCTTGAGCTGGCCGCCGGAGAAGGAGCGCAGGGCGTCGGACACCGCCAGGCTGGAGCCGTAGACCTGCGACAGGTCGAGGTAGGAGGTGATGACGTTGGTCTGCTGACGCGGGTTGCCGGCGCTGCTCCCGGTGGTCGGGTCGTACACGGAGCGGCTGAACGCCAGAGACCCGATCGGATCGCCCGGATTGGTGGTATCGGCGGGGATGGGGAAACCGTCGTTACCGTCTTTGTTTGCAGCCGGGTCACCGGGAGGAGCGGTTAGCCCGGTCTGGTCCGGAGTGAGGTCCATGTCGTGGTCCATGAACTGCCCGAAGGAGTATCCGAAGTCGGACAATCCGTTGCTGTCGACGGTATTGATGTCCGTGGCTGGGGATCCGAACAACGTGGGCGATTGGTTGAAGAGGTCGTTGCTGATGGTGCGGGGGCTGGGCATTGGGAAGCTGGTGACAACGTTGCCGCCGACCCCGGCGGTAGCGCCGCCGTACGGCAGTGAGGGTGTGCTGAACCCGTTCGCGTATTCCTGGGGAGAGAGCCGCAGCAACTGGATGGCCGCTCCGCCCGGCTGGTCGGCGGGGGCGGCGGCCCAATCCGGGTTGGCGACGTTGTTGCCAACTTCGTCGATCGGGCTGTAGACACCGACGGCAATGCTGGGCAGAGAGCGGTCTTCCAGCCGCTCCACCTTGAAGCAGCTATGTGGGCGCTGCGCGGTCGCGTGGCTCTTCGGGCTCGTGAGACGGTTCCTCGTAAACATGATGATCTGACTCCCTTGGTGTGAAGTGCTGAAAAGGGCGATGTGCTCCTGCAAATGGGCGATGTGCTCCTGCAAATGGGCGATGTGCTCCTGCAAATGGGCGACGTACTCCAACAAAAGGGCGACGTACTCCAACAAATGGGCGACGTACTCCAACAAAAGGGCGACGTGAAGCCGCACAGTTGGTGGATGCACAGTAAGAAAGAGAAGTCGCGAGTAAGGGGATCGTACACCAGTAGATTTGGACTGCAAGAGAAAAAATGAGGAAAACCGACAATTCCTAGAAGACCTACGACTCGTGTCTTCAACTTGAACACTGGAGTGCGAGGTTCGCTCATAAGCTAATGAAAACAATCAACCCTTAGCCATTTTCACCAGATCGACCTCATCGGATCAAAGGTTCTTGACTGATGGCTCGGCACTCAAGCCGTCCCGTCCAGGGGGGAAATCGAAACCCCAATTTGCGGAGTGTGGGTATCATCCATCGGCCGTACTGGGAGAATTTCTCTTCCACGTCAACGGTGTCCAGGATACCCTTGGATGTGTTGAAGGTGTTGTTCAGTTGTCCCTTTCGTATCCTCCAGGGGTTTTCCCTGATAACTGGGCTGGCCGAATCATGTTCGAAGCCATCGGTTTCAGGGTGTATCAGCCCATGAGTGAAAGCCACCTCGATATCTGTGGGAAAGCCGGCCCTGGGAGTTGCTGGACAATGAATCGCAAAGGAAGACGCACGGTTCGCAAATGGCCTCAGTGTTCGGTTGACTCATAAATAACTGATTCGCTTGTCTCATCAGGAAATTATTATGAAGAATTCCGTCCCGAAATCTTCTGGCTTCACACTGATCGAGTTACTCGTCGTGATCGCGATTATCGCGATCCTCATCGGGTTATTGCTGCCCGCGGTTCAAAAGGTCCGGGAGGCTGCTGCCCGGACCACCTGTCAGAATAATCTCAAGCAGATGGGCCTGGCTTTTCACAACCACCACGACACGCTCGGTGTTTTTCCGAGCGGGGGAGGCTACTGGTATTGGGACCGGACCTGGCTCGGGAGCGTGCCGGCGGATTACCACTCCCAGAACTGGGGGTGGGGTTACCAGATCCTGCCGTATATCGAGCAACAAAATCTGTGGATCATCCCCCCGGGTGGGCCGGACCCTGGGCCACCGGGCGACATCACCGTCGCATCCACCCCGGTGAAGATCTACAACTGCCCCTCCCTCCGTGGCCCGACGGTCTTTCCTTACACCCAAGCAGGTTGGCCAGCTGACGGGAAGAGAGCAGTGGGCGATTATCTCGGGAATGGAGGGACGTGGGGATCGTGGACAGGGTTAACCACAAGCAGCAACAGTCTTGATGGAGCAATCGTCCCGTCCGTCGTCTATTCCGGTCGGTCCGTGCAGTTTGCGAACATTACCAAGGGAACTTCGACCACACTCCTGATCGGGGAGAAATACCTCGACAAGACCATCGCCGCAACTCAATCCGACTGCAACGACGACCAGGGTTGGACTGACGGCTGGGACAACGATGTCATCGGCTTCGCCCAGGGTTCCTCGTCTTCGGGTCCGCCTACCCCCCCTCTGCCAGACGGTTCAGTTGGGACGTGTGGGTTGTACTTCGGCAGCGCCCATCCGGCTGGCATCCAGACAGTCCTCTGCGATGGTTCCGTACGATTAGTCAGCTATACAGTCAACCCGACTGCTTTCCTGATCTTCTGTCAGGCCCAGAGCGCGGGGGTGCTGGATTGGTCCACGTTCTGACTTCAAGTTTCTCGCCTGGACAGGTGCCTGTGCCTGTCCGGGCGGTACCCCCTTACCAACCGTGCTTGCAGCATGGCCGGTCGGCGGGGTACGTTATCTCTATGAAAACCCTCTCGCCTTCTGAGGCCCCGGAACTCCCGGCCATGACGGCCCCTCCCTCGCTATTTGATGCCGAGCCGGACCTCCCACCAGCCCGTCCGAATGGTCCGCCCCGGCTATTCGCTGACATTGTGTTCGATCGCCCGCTCGATCACGCCTTCACCTATGCTGTGCCGGACCTCCTGGCCGCTCGGATCGGGGCTGGCAAGCGAGTGCAAGCACCGCTCGGTGCAGGGGGTAAGATCACCCCCGGGTTCTGCGTCCGGGTCACGCCGCACCCACCGGCGTTTAATCTCGACAAGGTCAAGGACTTGACCCGTGTACTCGACGAGGATGCCCTTGTCGACGACCACCTGATGAAACTCACCCGTTGGATGGCCGACTACTACCTCTGTGGGTGGGGGCAGGTGCTTCATGCGGTCGTCCCTGCTGGGGTCCGGGAGAACGCTGGCACCCGGCAGGCGGTGTTCGTCGAACCTGTCGGAAAGGACAACCTCCCGAACCCGCTCCCGACTGTCTCTCCGCCACAAAAGGCGGCCCTCGACCGGCTGAAGAAAGAGAACAGGCCGGTTGAACTCGGTCAGCTTGCACGGATGGCCAAGTGTGGCCCGGGGGTCATCGGCACGCTCGTCAAAAAAGGGCTGATCCGGAAGTTCACGGAGCGGGTGGAGAATCTGCGCGAGCCGGACGAGGATCTCGCCCCGGCGGCCCTCGCAGACATCGAACTGAACCCCGACCAGCTTCGTGTGTGGGAGCAACTCCGGACTGGGTTGGCGGGAGGCCGGTTTCATTCGTACCTGCTCCACGGTGTCACCGGGAGCGGGAAGACCGAGATCTATCTGCGTGCCATTGAAGAGGTGGTGAAGCAGGGGAAGGAAGCGATTGTCCTCGTCCCGGAGATCTCACTCACACCGCAGACCATCCACCGCTTCACCGGACGGTGCGGCACAGTGGCGGTGTTGCACAGCCATCTGACCGACGCCGAACGAGGCGGTTACTGGCGGCGAGTCGCCTCTGGACACGTTCAGGTGGTAGTGGGTGCTCGCAGCGCGGTATTCGCTCCCACCCGCAAGCTCGGCCTGATCGTGATCGATGAGGAGCACGAGAACAGCTTCAAGCAGGAATCCACCCCCCGCTATCACGCCCGTGACGTGGCTGTGATGCGGGCCAGGCTCGAAGACATCCCGATCATCATGGGCTCGGCGACCCCGAGTTTGGAGAGCTGGGCAAACGCAGTCAAGGGGGCTTACACGCTCTTGAGTCTGCCGACGCGAGTCGAGAGCCGCCCGATGCCGGGGGTTCAGCTGATCGATCTGCGCCATGAACCGAAACCCCAGGGAAAGCACTTTGCGATCGGTTCGACCCTCGAACTCGCGATGAAGGAAGCACTCAAGGCCAAGGGGCAGGTCATCCTGCTTCTCAACCGCCGGGGGTTCAGTACGCACGTCCATTGCCCGGCTTGCGGGCATGTGGTCCAGTGTCAAAACTGCGACCTCGCCCTGACATTCCACCGCACCAAGGCTTCACTTTTGTGCCATTACTGCGGCTGGGAGACCGCCCCGTTCCAGAAGTGCCCGGCTTGCCAGCAGGCGATCCGCTACCAGGGACTCGGGACGGAGAAGCTGCACGCTGAGATCGAGGAGAAGTTCCCCGGCTACGTCTGCCAGCGAATGGATTCGGACACGATGGCCAAACCGGGGAGCCACCAGCGCGTATTGGATGCGTTTCGCGATGGGTTGATCCACATCCTCGTCGGCACCCAGATGATTGCCAAGGGACTCGACTTCCCGAACGTCACACTCGTGGGAGTGGTCAATGCGGATGTGGGTCTCCACCTGCCGGACTTCCGCAGCGCCGAGCGAACATTTCAGTTACTGGCCCAGGTGGCCGGTAGGGCAGGCCGAGGGGAGAAAGGCGGGCAAGTGCTCGTCCAAACATTCACCCCAGACCACCCCTGCATCACCCTCGCGGCCAAGCACGATTTCGTCACCTTTGCAGGGATGGAACTCGCCCACCGGAGGGAGCACAAGTACCCACCCTACGAACGGATGGCCCGTCTGATCGTCCGCAGCGAAAAGGAGGACGCAGCCAGTGCGTTCGCGGACCAACTCGCCGGAGCGTTCAAGGAGGCGGTCAAGCGTGTGACAACCGGCCGTCCAACGGGGTCCGGAGCGGAAGACGCGACCGCAGCCTCACGCTTGACACACGCTCAGACCTCGCCAGTGAGGCTGCTCGGCCCGGCCGAGTGCCCGGTGTTCCGGCTGAACAACTTCTACCGGTTCCACTTCCAGGTCCAGTCGGAGAACAGTGCGTTGCTCCACGAGGTGCTGCGCACCGTGCTGGCCGTCGCCCGCCCACCAAGCGGGGTCGAGTTTCAGGTGGATGTGGACCCGTATAGCATGTTGTAATGAATGGATAGAGTAGAATATAAAAAGATTAACTCAAAAATAAACATTCACAAGCATCATGAGGATGATTGAGAGGAAAGCCTCTGATCAACGGTTAGGGGATCTCGACGACTTCTCCCCCATCTCGGGTCGCCAAAGCAGGAAGAATCGTACTGGCGGGATACCCCAAGAATCGGGCGGATCCATCCGTAAATGCGAAGTTTGCCCCGCCAGGGTGGAGGCTCCAGAGGTGGTAGCGGTCGCAAGGGTTGTCCGTGCGTCCATACGAAAACACGTAGAACGGGCCAATACATTGGGGATCGCTCGCCCAGGCGGCGGTGATGACAAACATCGCCCCGTCTGGACCCCGGTCGGTGCCCCAGCGATACTCGCCACTGCCGGTATACCAACGCCCCGCCTGGAGCGAATCGGGAGGGGGCCGTTCCCCGAGCATCACGGTCTGGCTCATTCCATCCGTCACGGCCGCAAAGCGGATCCCCGGTTCCGGCCCGAGAACCCCGTCCGGCGATCTCGCTCCAAAAATCCCCACATACGAGCCGTAGGCCGCCGTCACACCAAACTGATCCGTGAGAGGAACGAGCAACCGGCCATCGGCCGGGCAGGTGTAGAGTTTTACCACCGTCGCATACCCGATGTGCGGGGGGTTGTGGAAGGCGATCGGGTCGATGCGGAATGCCTGGACAGTCGCGGTCCAAAGTGCCTCCTGCTCCACATAGGGGAGGAGAAACCCCAGCCATCTCAAACTCGTGTTCGGACTCCCCGGACCGGTTTGTGGAGGGAGCCCGCCTTGCTGATCGTGGTAGGCGTGCAGGGCCAGTGCGATTTGTTTCAGGTTGTTCTGACAGGCCGCCCGACTGGCCGAGGCACGAACGCTCTGGACGGCGGGGAGTACCAACGAGATGAGTACCCCCGTCACTCCCAGGACGACGAGGAGTTCGACGATTGTGACGGCCAGGCGTTTTTGTGGGGCGACCATTGGGCTAATCTCGCCGACAGGTCACTGCGATCTCGATTGTTTCCAGTGTGCCGTCGGTCGTGGCCCGGAGTCGGACCCTCTTCGTGCTCACCCCGGGTTTGTCGTCAGGGGCCGGCGACCAGGTGATCCGCACGGTTCGGGTGGGTCCGTCCGCGGGGTTGGCGAACTCGACTGACAAACCGGGGGAAGCCGATGCGACCTCCAATCGGAACGATCCACTGGCCGGGCCGCGAATCTGGCAGGTGCCGGTGAACAGTGGGCCAGCTCCGCTCGCCAGCGGGAGAACCAGCGATGCCGGCAAGACCTCGACATTGGGGACCACGGTCCCAGACACGGCAAGCGACAAGGGCGGGATTCGATCGTCGTCCAGTTCAATCGAAACACGAGTGTCGAGTCGCCCGGGCTGGGAGGTGTCTGCCGTCACTTCGATACGGCCGAGCAAGGTGCCGTTCGAGTTGAGGTCGGCATCCCCCGCAAGCTGCCAGCGAGCGGTGATACGAGCGTCGGAGCTGACCACCTGCCGGACAGCGCGGGGCGTGGCCCCCGGATCGCGCAGTTCCACAACCTGTTGGGCAGACTGCCCGACAGGAACAGCCCCGAACACGACGGAACTCGGGGTGATCCGCACCTCACCTACCAAGATGCGGAACACCAATGACAGTTGACCCTCGGGCTGCGTGGGGTCGTTTGTCCGGAACCGCACTGTTTGTCGAGCCGTCTGGCCCGACTCCCCCATCGTCGTGGCCCGCATGACCAACTCGGCCTGTTCACCAGCCGACAAACGGAGTCGCTCGACCCGCTCAAGGCCGCCTTCCCGCTCCCGCTCCAGGGCTCCGCACGAGCAGGACGTGCGGATTTGATCGATGACCAACTCCACCCCACCCCGGTTCGTGATGGTGAATCGAGCCGCGACCGGCTCCCCGGATTTTCGCTCACCCAGGTCGATCTCGGCAGGCCCATCGAAAACCGGTTCGACCCCTGTCACCACCGCCCACTCCCGTCGGATCGTGCCGTCTCGCCAATAGAACAAGACTGCCCCGACCACAAGTGCCAGGACCACCATCCACCCGAATCGTCGAAGGAATCTCATCGCGTCACCTGGGGCATCCTGACGGGAGATTCGTCGTGGCGTCCCCGCCGACGAGCGATCACCCAGGCCGCGATCAGGAGCACAACCGAGCCGCCCAGGACATACCACCACCACGGGGTCGGCGGCCGACTTGGGACACGTGGCCCGTCCGGGATCTTGGAGTCAGTTAGGGTTACAATGGGAGCATGAATGCTCGCGGGGGTGTCTGGGCCACTCTGCTTCCCATCCGCATCAACCGTGTACTTCACCCGCCTGATAAAGTCCACACATTCGATCCCGGCGATGTTTGGGATGCGGAATGTGTCCGCCCCAAGCGGAATATTGACCCGAACATCTGTCAAGGTTGTCCGCACGATTGCCCTGATCTCCCCGTTAACGGAACAGCGATGCTCGATAGTGGTCGGTATGAAGACTCCCGGGGTGGGTTCGGTGAAGATCAGCACTTCGTCCTCCCACCGGACGTGTTTCGCTTGGACGGGAGTGACCACACGATGGCGGACAAGGTAGTTGACAGTGGGATCGAACCGGAGTTCGAGCCGGCACCACTCGTGGGAGGAGTCGACCAGAATTTCCCCTGGCTTCACACCACGCCCAGCGGGAACCAGACGAACAACATTCAGCGTGTGGGGCTGAGACAGGAGCTCGTCGAACGGACGTGCGCGCGGATATTCCCGACCCTGGTGGCGAAACACAAGGTACTCCCAAATCGCCTGCCCAGCTGCACGGTCCACCGCGTTGCGGCCAAGTGTCGGCCCCATGAGGTTTGGCCTTCGTCCCCAGGTCAAGCCTTTCCCTCCACGGACAATAGAGTCACGCTCATGATTGTTGTCTCGCTCTTGCAATCGAAAAGTCTCAGGTGTGTACCAGTATTGACCCGAGGAGATGGAAAAATACGATTGCGCGTCTTCGGGTGGCGGGGTCTGGACCCAATCACGTTCAAATCGCAATGACAGTGAAGAGATGGCCCCCAACGCTGCATTGTTTCCATCCCTGGCAAGCCGCAGGAGAGCCTCATCTACCTCGGCTCCAACAGCCAGTGGGCCAGCCAAAAAAAGTAACAGAAATGTCAAACACCAGCGGAACCAATCGGGTGTCATCGCGACCTCCTGCTGTAGATCAGGACAATGAATCGGGACGTTGCGAGACCCAGGCTCGAACGAGTGACGTTGAAGTAACCCAGCACTTTGCATCAATGCTTATGGGCACTGCATATTGGTCACGCAACCCTTGACTGTCCAACCGCACTGGAATCCGTTATCGCTTCTCGTTCCGGGCGGGCACGCCTGCTGGGAGGAGGGTGGCATCCAGCACGAGTACGATCCGTCGCCGGTATTGTCGCAACCCGGGAGAGGCGCCTCAAGCTGTCCGATCCCTGTGCAATAGACGTTGGGACTGATCAGATAACTTGAGGGGCAGTTGATGCTTCCGGTGCAGACGGCACCGACGAGACAGTCGCCTGATCGCCCATATCCGGCCATACCAACAACGATGAAAAGAATCAGCCATACGGTCGGATTTCGATACAGAGACATGAGCTCCTCCTTGGGTCCGTGTTGTGCAGTGGCTTGCGATGACAGTTTGGTGCCAACTTGAGTGATGTTAAACGTACCACGGCTTGGATTCGCCTGTCAACGATGATTTTTGAAAAAAATCGGATTCGTTAGTAATGAGAGAGATTACCAACGGCGTTAATTCCCAACGGCTCAGGTGCCGGAACGTCAGAAACGAGTTTCAGGTCAGGAGATGCGATCGGTTCGACGATCTCTGTAACCCCGGGCAGTATCAACGGAGTCAGCTCACGGGAGAGAAGGATTACTGCGCTCGCGGGGCGGGTTCGGCCGGTCATCACCGCCCACTCCCGTCGGATCGTGCCGTCTCGCCAATAGAACAAGACTGCCCCGACCACAAGTGCCAGGACCACCATCCACCCGAATCGTCGAAGGAATCTCATCGCGTCACCTGGGGCATTCTGACGGGAGATTCGTCGTGGCGTCCCCGCCGACGAGCGATCACCCAGGCCGTGATCAGGAGCACGACCGACCCGCCCAGCACGTACCACCACCACGGGGTCGAGGGCCGACTCGGGGTAAACTGCTCGAATGCGATCGCACTGCTTATGGGATTCCCAGGCACGATGTTCGCGGGCACCTCCGGCCCGGCGGCGTTGCCATCTGCGTCGGCCTTATACTTCACCCTGCGGATCGTGTCCACACACTCCATCCCGGCGATGTTCGGGATGCGAAACGCATCCGCCCCGAGCGGGATGTTGACCCGAACCTCGGTCAGGGTCGTCCGGACGGTCGCCCGAGGCACTCCTTTCACGATGTGTCGGTGTTCAATTTGAGTGGGGAGGAACACGCCGGGTGCCGTTTCGGAGAAGGCGAGAACCTCATCCTCCCATCGAACATGATTGGCCTGGGATGGAACGAATGATTTCTGGCGGATCAGGTAGTTCGCGCGGGGGTCGAAGCGGAATTCAAAGCGACCCCCGCTGTGAGTCAGGTCAATCAGGATGTCTCCAGGTCCGCCCCCGTTCACGGGGGGAACCCGGCGAACGGCGTTCAGAGTCGGGGGTAAGGACAGGATCTCGTGAAACAGGAGTTGCGCTGGTACTTCTCGACCTGGATGGCGGAATAGCAGGTATTGCGACATCTCCCCACCGGCCGGTGCCCTGTCCGGGAGGATGCCCAGCCCGGGCTTGGGCCAGCCTGGCCCATACCCCCAGATCAGCGTCTTCCCCCCGCGGATGATCATATCGCGAACGCCAGTCTCTTGTTGATCCTGCACTCGATAGGTCGTCGTGTTGGACCAATAGCGACCCGAAGGAGTGAAGTAAGACCCAGGCCCGCCATCAACTGGAGGTTTCAGAAGCCACGTCCGGTCGTAACGGCAGGACAGGGACGTGATGGATTCGATGGCTGCCCTGTTTCCGTCCCGAGCGATCCCGACGAGAACCTCATCGGCTTCTGCCGCGGCCGCTCGTTGACTCATGAGGCCAGTGAGCACTGCCAGACACCACATCGCCCGATGGATCATCATGGCACCATGAAATAATTGTATATATAATAGACCAATTACTCGTATGCCCAAGCTCCTGGCAAAATCAGCCGCGATGGTCAACAAACCGCGAATGAACTCTGGACTTTTCTCGTTTATGGGCACGGTGTGTTGAGAACGCAGCCACGGTAGGAGAAGGTACAGGTGCCTGAAAAGTCACTGTATTGACCCTGACAAGTCATGATCGTGACATTATCACCGCCAGTGGGTAACCAACAGGTGTCTGGTGGATTATTATTCGAGGTCGAGTCACATGCGGAACAAGCAGGCGATGTTGCTACTGCATTAAGACAGTAGAGAGGTTGGCCTTGATTGTTAAGTCCAACATAGTAACTTGATGCACAGGCTGCAGTACTGTTACAGGCAGCGCCAACGAGACAGTCGCCCGAAAGCCCGTAGCCGACATACCCGGCCACAATGCAGAGAACCAGAGAGAGAGTCAGATTTCCACGCAGAGACATGAGCTCCTCCTTGGGCCAGTGTTGTGTAGTGGCTTGCGATGACAGTTTGGTGACAACTTGAGTAGTGTTAAACGTACCACAGCTTGGATTCGCCTGTCAACGATGATTTTTGAAAAAAATCGGATTCGTTAGTAATGAGAGAGATTACCAACGGCGTTAATTCCCAACGGCTCAGGTGCCGGAACGTCAGAAACGAGTTTCAGGTCAGGAGATGCGATCGGTTCGACGATCTCGGTGAGGGAGACGAAAGCCGGAAGCCTAACAGCTCAAAGAACAAGAGAGGGCGGAATTGCGGAGAGGGGAGAGAGTGGATTCGGTCACGATGGCCACTCTCGACGTATCATGCTGTCCTGCCACAGGATCGGAATCGCCCTGGCCGCGAAAGCCGGGCTCGCCACTCACCCAGGTCATTGGAAGAACGATATCGGAGCGACTGGGGTGCTCAGGAGGGTTGTTTCTCATTGCGCCCCCGGCGACGGAGGATCAACCAGGCGGGGATGCCGAACACAATTGAAAGGCCGAGTATATCCCACCACTGGGTGGGCGGTCGTTCTGGATGGGGTCGCTCGCCAGGCGCCATCGGAGGTGGGAAAAAATCCGGGGCTGGCACCGCTGCCCAAGGGATTTCCGGCTCGATTGGGTTTCCGTCGCTATCGACCTTGTATCTCACCTGGCGGATCATGTCCGCGCATTCCATCCCGGCGATGTTCGGGATGCGGAACGCATCCGGCCCAAGTGGAGCATTCACCTGAACCTCGGTCAGGGTTGTCCGCACGACTGCCCGAACCTCTCCGTTTACGGAACTACGGTGCTCAATCGTGGTTGGGAGGAACACACCAGGAGTCGGCTCGGCGAACGTCAGCACCTCGTCTTCCATGAAGTACTCTTTGGCTCTGGCCGGGACAACAGACTTGTACCGAATGAGGTAGTTCGCGCGGGGGTCGAACTGGAACTCGAACCGACACCAATCGTGCGTCAAGTCGACCAGGATACCCCCGGACCCAGCCCCGCTCGCGCATTGGTCTCTACAGCTTATGTTGTTTGTTTTGAGTACTTTGCGAACAGCGGCAAATGTCGTTTGATCATTTCATTTGCACTGTCCGGCCCATCGCGACTGAGCCATGTCGCGGCTTGTTGGAGAACCCACAATCC
>PLDW01000247.1 GCA_003136315.1 Gemmataceae bacterium
AACAGCACGTTGGCTCACGAAGGAGCTTGCCCGGAAACGGTCTCCGTGGTCAACCACACAATTTGGGGGCCTTTCGGGTTCTACACCCACCCCAATATGCTCACATTTGACGTGGCCTGGTTCACTCGGTGATTGGTTCTGCAGGCCGGTCTGATCCATGAACCCGGTCGCAGTTTCGCATCTCTGGGAACTCACGCTTGGACGCAAACACGGGAGTGCGNNCCCGTTAGACCGATGCTTGCCCCGGGAATGTGACAGCCTCCACGGGTTCCTACATCAGGAACCCTTGCGTCGGAACGGATTCCGCCCTCCCCGACCACCCTCCCGTCGTCAAGTTGGTCGACCTGACCCAATGGTCTCGGGGCATTGATCCGTGCCTTGCGACTCAGTCGGGAGGGATGGAAGTGGAGGTACCTCGACCTGAAGCAAGACCAGGAGCGGTTACACCCATTGGGATAAGCTGACTGGACAGGATGGGGTGAGAGACTTTAAGATCAATGAGAAGGATCGCTGCCGCGCGGGCGCGGGCGAGCCTCATCGCAGGCCAATGATGGAGCCCTAGGTTGAGTTCCGAACACGTCGCGGAAGACCGGACTTCCCCCGCGACCGATCCCAGCTTTGTCTCCTCTCCTGAGCCGCCCTCCGGGCCGGCGGTATCACCGATCGGCCTCCCCATGCCTCCCGAAGTCGCCGAACCCCTGCCCGCCGAACTCGATGACAGTGAGCCGGCCGAGGACGAGGTGGAGATCGGTCATGCCGACCCTGATGCCGATCTCGATCTGGATGCCGAACCCCCCGAGCACGAACTCCCGCCGGAAACCGACCCGGCTGTCACGTTCGCGGACATGAAACTGATGCGGCCGCTCTTCGAGGCCGTGTCGCATGCCGGTTACATCCACCCGACCCCCGTGCAGGAGGCCGTGATCCCGGTCGCCCTCCGCGGTAAGGATGTGATCGGCCAGGCCCAGACCGGGACCGGGAAGACGGCCGCATTCCTCCTGCCCTTCATGAATCGCTGGCGGCCTCACCGATTGAAGGGTCCGATTGGCCTGGTGATGACCCCCACGCGGGAACTCGCACTTCAGGTCGCCACCGAGGCCGAGACCCTCGCCCCCAGCAGCCGATTTCGGACGGTCGCGGTGTACGGCGGTGCCCGGATGGGGAAGCAACTCCAGGGGCTCGCGGCCGGTTGTGATCTGGTTGTCGGCACCCCCGGGCGGATGCTGGACCACCTCCGACGCGGCTCCATGAGCCTCAACGATGTCCGCTATGTCGTCCTCGACGAGGCCGATCGGATGCTCGATATCGGGTTCCGCCCGGACATCGAGCGAATCCTCAAGCGGTGTCCCCTCACCCGCCAGACCCTCCTGATGTCGGCAACGGTGCCGGATGCCATCAAACGACTGGTCCACCGTTACATGACCAACCCGGTCCATCTCCAGATGACCCCGGAGGTGCTGACCGTCGACAAGATCCGGCAGAGTTACTTCACCGTTGATGCCGAGAAGAAATTCCACCTGTTGGTGAAAGTGATTGAGCGGGAAAAGCCGCGCCAATGCCTGATCTTCGTGGAACGGAAGCGGTGGGCGGACAACCTGTATCGCGATCTGAAGCGGATTGTGCCAAATGCAGCAGTGATCCACGGCGACCTGACGCAGTCGCTTCGGGAGCGGATCATGGCCGCGTTCCGTACGAGCGAGATCCAGTACCTGATTGCCACCGATGTGATGAGCCGCGGCATTGATGTGGACGACCTTTCCCACGTGATCAACTTCGACCTCCCGCAGGACATCGAGAGCTACGTCCACCGGATTGGCCGGACAGGTCGGATCGGGAAGGACGGGATCGCGATTTCGTTCGTGACGCCCGAACAGGGTGGGCTCCTGACCGACATCGAGATGATGATCAACAAGTTGATCGATCCGGACGAGGTTCCGGGCGGTCCCTGGTACACCCCGTCCCGCCGGGTGGTGGAGCGGGCCAAGCCAACGATTCGACCAGTCGAGGCTGCGGAAACGGCGGCCGCAGTCCGGGACGAATCCGGGTGGGGGATCGACGAACAAAGCCTGGCCAGTGGAAAGCTGGGCGTCGAAGCGACCGATGAGGGCCCTCCACCGATCACCGAACCCCAGCCGGACGAAGCGACCCCCCCTGTGAAAAAGCCGATCTTCGGGAAAAACCGACGTCGGTACACCGACCGGCTGTAACTCAATACCGTTGCATGAGAAGGATTCCAGGCCTTAGCTGACTTTATCAAACGACTTACGTCCAAGGGAGTTGAGTTGACACTTAGCCTCGTTCGCCGGAACGCGGCAGTGTGGCCGGGGTTGAGTCTTCGAAACCCCGGCAAACACGCTTGACGCTTGACCCCTCATCCGTTCGATTTCAAGGAAGACTCGACGTTGTTTTGCCGGCTGCCGGGGTTTCGAAGACTCNNCACCACCTGACCGGCTGTGACCCGGGACGAAGTCCGGCGTGAGCCGAGCAGATGCCAGTAGCAACGGGGGGCAAGAGCCCCCCGTTTTCGTTGTGCCCAGGCAGTTTGTGATTGATCAAGGAACCCGGTTGGGTTCCTGTCTGGGTGAAGGCTCTGACGGGTGGCCGGGGTTGAGTC
>PLDW01000129.1 GCA_003136315.1 Gemmataceae bacterium
GTGATACACACCCTCCTCCCGGATCGCCAAAACGCGATTCGGCCTGATTGATGAGGGAACCGAACTGCCGGTGACCATGCCCAGGTGGAAACTCCCGTTCCCATCCCGAACACGGCCGATAAGCACCTGGGGCCGATGGTAGTGCGTCCAGCGCGAGAGTAGGTTATCGCCGGCTTTTACACACTGAACCCCGCCCGGTTTAACTCGGGCGGGGTTTGTTGTTTTCCAGACCCTCAACCCGCCCGCCATCCCCCGACACTCATTTGCAGCCCTCCGGGATATTCACGGCACGCCTGTCGTTACAGCCACGCTCCATTTCGACGCTTGGTGCCGATTCGCTGCGGCACGGGTCGCACCACTTTGCGTTGGTTGACCTTGCCAACAAAATTCAGCCTGTGCCTTCTTGGAAGTTGCGAAAGCAACTCAAAAAGGACTCAGGCATGGACCCTGCTCGAGTTCGCGTTCTCCAGAAGCGTTGTGCCCAGAGACCTTCCCCTGTCTCCAATGCGGCAAACACGGACAAACAGGCAGGCTGAAGTTGTCGCGTCCTGCGAGAAGTGTCGTGATTTCCGTACAATCTCAACTCAAGAATCTGGGTCGGTAACGCGACCCTCCCGACACCGGGCAGACCATGATCGCAATCGCACCTTCAATCCTCGCCGCGGATTTCTCGCGGCTGGGTGAACTCGTCCGACAGGTCGAATCCGCCGGGGCCGACCGGATCCACGTGGATGTGATGGATGGACACTTTGTCCCGAACCTCAGCATGGGGGCGGTCGTTGTGAAAGGGCTCCGCCCGGTCACACGCTTGCCGTTGGAAGTCCACTTAATGGTCGAAGACCCGGGCCGGTTCCTGGACGGGTTCGTCGCCGCCGGAGCGGATACCTTCATCGTCCATCTGGAGGTTCTTGACGACCCACGGCCGCTGCTTCAACACATCCGCCACGGGCTGGGGAAGAAGGCTGGGCTGGCGTTCAACCCGGATCTTCCGATCGACCGAGTTGAGCCGCACCTGAGGGATATCGACATGGCCCTCTGCATGACCGTTTTTCCCGGATTCGGTGGCCAGACCTATATACCCGAGAGCACAGAACGAATCCGACAACTTCGGGGGATGATCGCCTCCCACCAGCCGGCTTGCGAGATCGAGGTGGATGGTGGAATCGACCACCGGACGATCTCGCTCGCAGCGGGGGCCGGGGCAAATGTCTTTGTCGCGGGTAGCGCGGTATTCGGGGCTCCGGAGGGGCCGGCGGCCGCGGTGAAGTCACTCCACCACCTGGCCGAGGCTGCCAGCAGTTGACAACCATCGGTCTCTGGTCATGAGGTGAGGGATGTTCGTCGGGATCGAGATTGGTGGGACCAAGCTCCAGTTGGGACTGGGCCGAGGTGATGGGATCATACTGGAGATGTGGCGTGGGACCGTGAACCCCGAGGCCGGCAGCGAAGGAATCCGCAAGCAGATCGAGGGAGCGATCCCCGAGTTGTTTGCGAATGCGAACGCTGACCGCGCCACCCTGCGCGGGGTGGGCATTGGATTTGGCGGACCTGTCGACGACATCACGGCAACGGTCATCAAATCGCACCAGATCGAGGGCTGGGACGAATTTCCGCTGGCGGACTGGGTGTCGGACCTCGTGGGGGTGCCCGCGGTTCTCGGCAACGATGCCGATGTGGCCGGGCTCGGTGAAGCCCTGTTTGGGGCGGGCAAAGGGCTCTCGCCAGTGTTCTACATCACACTTGGTTCGGGGGTGGGCGGGGGACTGATTATTGGCGGTCAGATCTACCGTGGCTGTGGGCGGGGCGCAGCCGAAATTGGCCACCTCCGGCTCCGGCACCCGACCAGGGCCGATCACGAGCACATGCTCACGCTGGAGGCGTTCGCTTCGGGATGGGGTATTGAAGCGCAGGCGGAATTTGGAGAACGTGTCGGGGGGGATCTGGCAGGGATTCGCGAGCACGTTCCCCACGGCCGATTTACGGCAAAGGCCATTGCCGCGGCGGCCCGAGAGGGGGATCAGCTCGCCCAGAAGATCCTGGACGACGCCTGGCAGGCTTTGGCCGAAGGAATTTGCAGCGTGATCACGCTTCTTTGCCCCCGGCGGATTGTGATCGGTGGTGGTGTCTCGCTGATGGGAGAGGATCTCCTGTTCAAGCCCCTCAGAAAGCACGTCGAGGATCGGATCTTCGTGCCTTTTCGCGGACTGACCGAGATCGTCCCAGCCTCGCTCGGGGAAGAGGTGGTCGTCCACGGAGCACTGGCGCTGGCCTCGCAGAAACTGGGTGGGTAGAGTGCACATGGAGGAGAGTGCGATGATCCCAAGCGATCCGGCGGTGGCAGCCCCGAAAAAGCGGATGACCGCCAATGAGTTTTGGGAATTCGTCCACCGACCCGAGAATGAGACGCGGTCATTTGAACTCCGGAAGGGTGAGGTGATCGAACTGTCACCTCCCACGGTACCTCATTGCCGAGTTTGCTGCCGGATCGGCGTCTTGATCGAAAAATACGCAGAGGGAGTGAGTCGAGGGTATGTCCTCACCAACGATCCTGGGGTTTTGTTGGAAGAGGATCCAGATACTGTAGTTGGCCCCGACGTGTCATACTTCACCGATGTGAACACATTCGAAGAGTTGACCCCGAAATGGGCGGAGACCCCCCCGGTTCTTGTCGTCGAGGTTCGTTCTCCAAACGACAGGCCGAACACTCTGATTGCGAAAGCGCGGGACTACTTGAACGGCGGAGTGAAGCTGGTGTGGTTAGTCGATTACGAGGAGCGAAGCGTCTCCGTGTTCCGACCGGACCGTACACCAGAGGTCATCAGCGAACAGCAAGAACTGACCGGCGGCGACGAGCTTCCCGGCTTTTCGGTGCGGGTCGCCGAATTCTTCCGCATGCCCGGTGATCCCCGTTCGACCCCACAGCCCCTGCCACCAACTGCCTGACATGCCACAAGTCCGGATCAAAATCTGCGGCATCACCACTCCCGAAGACGCCCGGCTCGCGGCGGACTGTGGGGCAGACGCAGTCGGCCTGAACTTCTATCCGAAGTCGTCCCGCTATATAGACCCTCGCCAGGCAGCCGCGCTCGTCCGGGCATTGCCACCATTCACTGCTCCGGTCGGGGTGTTCGTCGGGATGCCGCTGAGGCAAGTGTGCTCGGTGGCCTACCAGCTCGGCCTTCGCGGGGTCCAGACATACGACGAAAACCCACCCAACGAGGACACCTTCCCGTTTGCTCACCTGGCATCCTTTCGGATCAAGGATGCTTCGGGGCTCGACCTCATCCGGCAGTTTATTGCAGCCGCCCGGCGAACTGGTCGCCCTCCAACAGCGGTACTCGTGGATTCCCATGTCGAAGGTCAGATGGGAGGAACCGGACACCTCGCTCCGTGGGAACTCCTCGCGGGATTTGACCCGGGAGTTCCACTGATCCTCGCGGGGGGTCTCACCCCAGAAAACGTCGCCGAGGCGATTGCGGTTGTCCGGCCTTGGGGGGTGGATGTCGCCAGCGGGGTCGAATCCTCTCCAGGCATCAAGGACCAGGATCTGATGCTGCGGTTTGTCCAGACAGTCAGGCAGGCTGCAGATCTCCTTCCGCTCTGATGTGCGGAATTGCATTGAGGCTCCGAGTCCGGTTCCTATAACTGACTTAGCCTTGGGGACTCGTTCGGCTCATGCCTAGAAACGGGGGATCGGCATGGCTATTGGTTACTGGCTGGGGGTCGACCTCGGCGGCACCAAGGTTCTGTCGGGCCTGTTCGATGACAACTTGAAATTGCTCGCCCGGTCAAAACATCCCACTTCCGCCGAGGGCGGACCCGCCGCTGTTTTCGGTCGAATTGTTCAGGGTGTCGAGGCTGTCGTCCGCGAGGCCGGTATCGACCCTGGCCAGATCCACGGGATGGGGCTTGGCATCCCCGGCCAGGTCGAGGTCGGCACCACACGGGTTCGGTTCGCACCGAACCTGGCCTGGCGCGATGTGGATTTGAAGACGTTTATGCCACCCTCCTGGGGGTGGCCGTTGGTGGTCGAGAACGATGTCCGAATGGGGACATACGGGGAATTCTCGCACGGGGCCGCCCGGGGTGCCCGGAACGTGTTTGGTGTTTTCGTTGGAACGGGAGTGGGGGGGGGACTGATCCTTAATGGCGACCTCTTCACGGGTTTCAACGGACATGCCGGTGAAGTCGGGCATTTGATCGTTCACTGGCGGAAGGGGACCGAGTTGGAGCACATCGCCGGGCGGAAATTTATGATGGCCCGGGCTGTCGATATCCTCGGTGACTCACCGAAACGAGTGCGGAAAGAGTGGAAAAACGTCGATCCGGCAAGCGTCCGGAGTTCCGAACTGGCCAAGTATTACTTGAAGGACGATCCGATCGCGGTCCAACTGGTTGATGATGCTGCAAGGGCCCTCGGTGCAGCGATCGGAGGGGTAGTCAACCTGTTGAGCCCGGAGATCGTCGTTATCGGCGGTGGGGTCACGATGGCACTGCTCCAGGACACCGTCCCTGGGGAGTCCTTCATCGAGCGGATCTGGGAGATCGCCCAGCGTTACACTTTGCCCGGGGCGGCGACTGGCGTCCGATGCGTTCCGGCCGCACTGGGGGACGACGCCGGGATCATTGGGTGCGCTGCGTATGCCAAAGCTCATCTCCCTGCTCTGGCCGCCAATGTGGCGTGATGTGAGAAAACCCGTGACAGCCTAATACAAGATCGCCTGAAGCTGTCTCATTCGAGGATCGCTCATCGATCTAACGGGAGGGCGAGGCTCCTGCCGAGCGTGAGGTTGGTGAGGCTCGGCAGGAGCCTCGCCCTCCCATTTATACGTCCAATCGTCTCTCCATAGATACGACAGCCGCAACGGGTTCCTGGATGAGGATGGAATACGGGTTGGCGACCCGGGAGCGTGTTTGTTAACCCCTCGGACCGACGATTTGTCCTTGGCCCAGCATTGCTGTCCACGATCCCCGACCTCAACCCCCGACTCCCTGATGAATTCCGAGTGGCAGGCCCGATACGACCTTGCCGTGGATGTCGCCCGGAAAGCCGGCGACCTCGCCCGGACCTACTACGAGACCACCTTTGCCGTCGAAAATAAGGCCGACGATAGTCCGGTAACTGTCGCTGACCGGGAAGCCGAGCAACTCATCCGATCCGCTGTCGCCACACACTTCCCACAGGATGGCTTTCTGGGTGAGGAGTTTGGTCACCAGCCGGGGGAGTCGGGTTTCAGGTGGGTCATCGACCCGATCGATGGGACTCGTTCGTTTGTCCGCCACATCCCGATCTGGGCAACACTGATCGGGCTCGAATACAAGGGCGAACAGATTGGTGGGGTCACGTATATCCCGGTTCTTGGACAACTCTATCGAGCCCTCCGGGGTGACGGAGCGTTTGTCGATGACCGCCGGATTCGGGTGTCCGATGTCGCCCGACTGTCTGACGCCCTGATGTGCTACTCCAGCCTCAACTGGTTCACAAAGGTGGGGCGTGAACAGACCTTCCTCGAACTCATCAGGCGGACGAACCGCCAGCGGGGGTTCGGCGATTTCTATGGCTTCGTGCTCGTGGCCGAGGGTTGTTGCGATCTCATGATCGATCATGGGGTCCACCCCTGGGATGTTTCCGGCTTGAAGGCAATCGTGGAGGAAGCCGGTGGGACGTTCACCGACTGGTCGGGGACGCCGACGACCGAAACCCCCGATGTTGTCGCAACGAATGGAAAGGTTCACGCGGAGGTGCTGGACATCCTTCGGACCTGACCGGTATCAAGCGGACGACTCGCGAGCACGAAGAAAGCGTACTGCACTCCCCGTGAAATCCACGTCGGAGCCCGCTACCCATTGCCATTCAGGGGTGGCATGTGAACAATACCTCGACGGTTGCGGCTCGAAGTCCGGACCGTTCCCGCCCCACATTCCCCTCCCCCGAGTAGGAGTTCTGCTCCCATGCGACGTGTGTGGTTGTTCGCGTTTGGGGCCATACTTGCTGCGGTCACGACCGCCCTCGCCCCCGTGTCGGCCGACGACAAAGACGGGTCATGGACAATTCTCAAGGGTCAGATCGTCTATCCAGCCGGCAAGGACATTCCCGAGCGGAAGGCGCTGGATGTCTCCCAGGACAAGGCGCATTGCCTCTCCAAGGGACCGGTCCTCGACGAGTCTTTAATCGTCAACCCGAAAAACCGGGGGATCAAGAACGTGGTGGTCTGGCTCCGGCCCGACGACCAGAACCCGAAATCAGCGATCCCGAAGACCAAAATCTTTCCCGCTGACGCCACACGTAAGGCCGAAATGGTGCTGATCGACCAGCCGTGCTGCATGTTCGTCAACCGAATCACGATTGCCCGGGTTGGGGACACGATCGTGGTGAAGAACCCCGCCCCCGTTGCTCATAATTTCTTCTGCTCCACCGCGAATAACGGGGACCACAACCCCACCATTCCCGCCGGGCAGGAATTCAAGATCGGCCCACTCGTCCCGGAAAATACTCCGATTCAGTTCAAATGTACGATCCACCCCTGGATGTCGGGATATATTCGAATATTTGATCATCCGTACTACGCGATCACCGACGAGAACGGAAACTTCGAGATCAAAAACGCACCGATCGGGAAGTTCCGTCTGGTGGTCTGGCAGGAAAAAGTCGGGTTCCTGGGCGGTAAGGAGGGACGGTTCGGAACGCCGGTCGAACTGCTCCGGACGGTCACAGAACTCAAGCCAAAGGAGTTCGATATCGCGCCGTGATTGGGTGTCCGTTGTGCGGATCGTTCTTGAGGAGCGTTGGGACCACGAACACCCACCGGGCCGTCGCGGTGGGTGTTCAACCGCACTGGGATCTTGAGCGGGTCGCTCACTGCTTTGCACACAAAGACACAGCGAGGCAGAGCCGCAATGGAATAAGAGATGAAGTATGGACACAAGCCTGAAGCGCCAGCGAAGGGAAAGCTCTCCTTCGCTGGCGCTTCAGGCTTGTGAAAGCTTGCCTGCCGAGGGAATAGCCGAAATCCCTGCTAACGCCGAAGAGAGTCGACGACAATTGGCGCGGCATGCAAAGAACCCGAGGAGTTGCTACACCGGTTAAGAAATTCTGGGGATCCAGGTGGAAACCCATTCCCCGCGTTCCGAGGATCGGCTATCCTGGTTTTTGGTGGGCAAATGCCCCTCGGTTTCGCTGTCCACTCCTTGCGGGAGGTTCTCGTGGCTCTTCGCATCCTCCTTCTGACCGGCTGGCTCCTGGTTGGTGTCGGTGCTGCCGTCGCCCACTGGTTTGGCCCAGGCGTCGAGCGGCAACAGCTCGATTTGGTCTCGCTCCACCTCCGGGCAGCCGAAGCGGCTGTGGCCGCGGATGACCACCTCACGGCAATTGATGAGTACAACGAAGCCCTCAAGAGTCTGCCTGCGGGGCGGAAGGAAGATGGTCAAAAGATTCGGCTCGAAAAAGCCAAGGCTCAGATGCTTGCCCACCAGCTTCCCGAAGCGCACTCCGACCTTACGGGGCTCGTGGACGAACTGACCACCGACCCGTCGGCCGATTCCAAGTTGCTTGCCGATGCACGATCGACCCTCGCCAACAGCCAGTACTACACGACGTGGCTCATGCGTCTGGAGGGGCTCGGTCGCAACGAATGGGAGCCGGAGATCGAGGCCGCCCGGCAGTCGTATAAACTGCTTGCGGAGGATGCCGAGAAAAAGGGTGATGTGGCCGCGGCAAGCAAGCACAAGGAGGATCTTGAGGCCGCTATTCGGCTCGAACGGATGGAGCTTTCCGAACTCCAGGGGATCAACCTCCCCAAGCAGTGCCGTGGGTGCTGCTGCAAGTGCAACGGCCGCAAGCCCAGTCAGAACAAACAGAAACCGGAAAAGAACGACATCCGCTCGGCCGGTGGAGCACCCCCATTAGACGACAGCGGGCACTAACCGGAAACTTGGCTCCGAGTTGGGTTCTGGGCGGATCACATGACGCACGCTCCACTCGGTGCTGTGAACTAGTAATCGTACCATTCCTCTCCCAGACGAAACAGAACCACTTCAGAGGCGTCAGGAATCGGGACATACGACCNNCGCGTCAGGAATCGGGACATCCGACCTGTTGATGGGTCGGATGTCCCGATTCCCGCCTCGCGCCTTTTCACCCCTGACATTCATCACCTGACGACGGGGCCACCGATGAGCCGATTGTTGCACGCCCTCGCCCTCTTTCTCTTCGTGGCAGGGGTCACCACTTACGCCCAGCCGCCGGTTGCACCAGAACCACGGCTGAGTAAGTCGTCCGAACCCAGTGTCGATGAGCCCGATGGCCCTGATGGTACCCCTGGCCCTCCAGGCGCAAAAGGAGAGGGGAAGTCTGCTGGGAAAGCTGAATCCCCCCGATTCACGCGGCTCAAACAACTCAGCTTTGATCGTCGCCCGTCGAGCGTCCTGAAAATCTGGGCTCCGAAACCGAAATCGGACAAGGCCCCTCCCCACAAGAAGCCCAAGGACGAGGCTCTCGACAAGGAAATGGCGGACTTTCAAAAGCACGTGACGCTTGGGGATTGGCCCGCGGTCAAGGCGTACATCGCCTCCCTTCCCGATGAAGAAGCGTCTCTCGCCTATCACCAACTGCTCAAAAGCCTCCAGCAGCGACCCGGAATGAACCCTGGCGGGCGAGGGGTTCCCGAGGGCGGTGCCGACGGGGACGATGAGCAAATGATGATGATGCAGATGCAGATGCAAGGGGGGCAGCAGTATGCCGAGAGACACAAGTTTAGCGCAGACGACGTGTTGGGACTCGCCGCTGCTGCCCCAAAGGGGACGAACCCAACGGCCTATCCGGCACGCGCAGCGATCCTCGGCTCGGTCGGGGCTTTAGCCAGGGCCCCAGCAGGACTCGACAAAGACCTGCTCACGACGCTCGCCGGGATTCTTCGCGAAGCAGTCGTGGGGGGAACGCTCCCGGAGGTCGCCGTTGCCAGGTTCAGGGCCGACGTGGCCAGGCCAGCCGGGCAGGCGGCGTTGACCCGCCGC
Organism: Gemmataceae bacterium; assembly: GCA_003136315.1. GTDB lineage: Bacteria > Planctomycetota > Planctomycetia > Gemmatales > Gemmataceae > Urbifossiella. Next base: position 9,013 of record PLDW01000129.1, read on the forward strand.
CAGGTTGCCAAACTGCTCACCAATTCTGGCAACTCAGAACATGCTGGGGAATTCCTGCCGACACCCGAGGAGGCCCAAAAGGAGGGCGATCTGGAGGCCCTCAATCTGCTCTCCCGACATTTCCTGGCCCTGCACGCGAAAGAGACGAAGACTGGCAACCTGGAAAAAGCCTGGTCGGCTGTCCAGGCGATCCTGGCGAACCCGGCCGGCTCCCCGGAAGAGAAGGAAGAAGGGCTCCTCCGTGCGGTCGAACTCGCCCCTCGATTGAAGGACGAACTCGGCCAGGTCTGGCTCGATGCGAGCTTCACGAAAAACCCCGAGCGAGGGATGGAGATTCTCGCCACTGTCGGCACCCTGGTCTCCCGCGGGCTCTCGACCAAGCCCTTCGCGACTGACGAGAGGCTCAACGCCCTGAAGTTGATGAAAACGGCTGTCGAAGCCCTTCTCAAAGCCGCCCCAGAGCGGGCGAAAGAGTGGAAGACCACCCTGACCCTGCTTGCTTCCGGGTGGCTCAAGGAGGCCGAGTTCTCGCAGCGATTCGACCGCTCGGCCGGCAACGGTTCGCGACTCCGCCGGGACATGTTCGGGAATATCTTCTTCGGGGGAGGGTTTGATGAGGAGGACATGAACGTCCGGATGATGATGCAGCAACCGAACATGCCCCGCCCGGTCCTTGTTGCGGATGTGATCAAGGCTGCTCCGACGGCGGAGTGGGTGGCCGCGGTGGACGAGTCCTTCCGCCCGAAAGTGGCCGATGCCGTCGCCCGCTTGCATCTGAAAGCAAACGAGGAGGACAAGGCCTTTCCGCTGATCGAGCAACTCGCCCCCTCCCAGCCAGGGGAAGCACGGGAGTTGGTCAAAGAGTTCCTCCGGGTCTGGACCCGCAACCATGACCCGAACGGGGCCAGGAACGAGAATCGATACTCATGGTTCTTCTTCGCCTTCGAGCAGCGATCCGAAGGTATCCCACTCACTCGCTCGAAGCAGGAGCGGAACCTCGCGGAACTCGCTGGCTGGGTGGCTCGAATCAAGAAGCTTCCTCATGGTGCCGGCGAACTCGACGACACGATGATGGTGAAAGCCTTCACCGCCTGTCACAGCTCGGCCGAGGTTTACAGGACCGAAGCGATTGAGGCCGTGTTCGGCCCGATGGGTGGTCTCAAGCCGATGACACTGGCAGGGTTGGCCGACCAGATGCGCTCCAACCTTGCCGGTCTCTGGAAAGATCCGGGCGAACAGACGAAGAAGAAGACGAACCGGAAGAAGAAGGATATCGAGGCGGAAGTGCTTCGTGGCTATACTCTCGCCCGCAGTGTGGTCGAAGACGGGCTGAAGAAGTTCCCCGCTCACTGGGCTCTCCTGGAGGCCAAGGCGGGGCTGATACACGATGAGGTGAACTATCGCCAGGAGTTAAACCGATCTGCTGACTTCTCCCGACTTCGCTCGGAGGCATTCGCAATCTACAAACAGGCTGCGACCGAGTACGGCAAGGCGGTCAAGGGGATTCCCGAAGCCGAGCAGACCACATCCGTGTACGAAGCGTGGTTCGCGGCGGGACTCGGGGCGGTCGACCTTGGAATGATCAGCGAGGAGAAACAGCCCGATTGGACACAGCCTCCACTGATCCGCGCGGCCATCCTGGCTCTTCCCGGCGACCTGGCCGAGAAGCACCTGGGCAAGTTCGCCAACAACCTGTTCATCAAGATGAGCGGGGCCAAGCCCCATGTGAAGTTCAATTATCTCAAAGCTGGCTTCACGATTGTCGAAGATCATAAGCAGGCAGTCGAAGCCAAGAAAGTCTTCGACTACTACAAGGATTTGGTCGCCGAGATCAAGCTCGATGCTATTGTCGATGGCACGACCCGGATCGGGCATGGGCGGCCGTTTGGGTTATTCGTCAATCTCCGACACACCCGGGATATCGAGCGGGAGTCTGGGGGATTCGGCCGGTATCTCCAGAACCAAAACAGCATGTCCTATTCCTACAATTATGGCCGCCCGACAGCGGACTACCGGGACCGGTTCGAGGCCGCCGCTCGGGCTGCGCTCAAGGAGCAATTCGAGGTTCTCTCCGTCACGTTTCAAGACGAGAAGGTCCATTCTCGGGCAGCGCCCGAATTCGGGTGGAGGTACACTCCTTACGCCTACATCTTGCTGAAGCCTCGTGGCCCTCAGGTAGACAAGATTCCACCACTGCGACTCGACCTCGACTTCCTTGAGACCTCGGGATATGTCGTGATGCCTGTCGAATCGCCGGCCGTCCCGATCGATGCGCGCGACCCGGCCGGTGATCCGCGACCGGTCGAAAACCTATCGGTGACGCAGATTCTCGACGAACGGCAGGCGAACAAGGGGGTTCTTCTGCTGGAGGTGAAAGCAGTCGGGCTCGGGCTCGTCCCGGAATTCAAGGATCTGTGTACTCTGGCTGGGGATGCTTTTGAGGTGACCAAGACCGAGGACCAGGGACTTGGGGTGAAGAAGTTCGAGGAAGATGCGGAACGCAACGGAGTGGTCTCGGAGCGGTCGTGGGTGTTGACTCTCAAGGGGCGGGATGGGTTGCCGGAATTGCCGAAAACATTCCGGTTCGCAACCATCAATGTGCCAACCAAGGAGACCGTGTACCAGCAGTACGCCGATGCAGACTTGGCCAACGTTGGCCAGGAGGTGTCACTGGAGAAAACGTATGGCCAGGTGAGCAACCGCTGGATCTGGCTGCTGGCGGCAGCGAGTGTTGTGGCCCTGGGCCTCCTCGGTGGACTCATCGTGTTCTTGACACGCCGGCCAGCAGCGACAACCCGCTCGACAGTGCCAGAAAACCCGGATGCGTTCGTCACCGCGGCCTTCCTCCGGGACATTCGCGAGCGGCCCGAGTTAACTCCCTCACAGCAAGCGGCCGTGGATCAGGATCTCGCGGACATCGAACGGCACTACTTCTCAGCCGAGCAAAACGGAGTTGGCCATCCAGATCTCCGAGGCATCGTTGCACGGTGGGCTGCGGCCGTTCCCGGCTGGGGCTCAGGACGCCGAGTGCGGGTCAATTGAGAGGATTTCGGCCAGATTCAACCCGGCTTGTGCCGAGACGAAATGGCCCGCCGACGACACAGCGCGGCCGAGCCGCAATGGAAAAAGGATGGGGTCTGGTCACAAGCCTGAAGCGCCAGCGAAGGGAATGCTGTCCTTCGCTGGCGCTTCAGGCTTGTGGCCATCTCTTACCCCGGAGTGGCTCTGCCGCGCTGTGTCATCTGCTGGCCATTCTGAATCGGCACTGATACGTGGTCCGTCAGTCTCATTCCTCCAGGGCGGCTGTGACCATGCTTTGAAGACCACCAAGATCTCAGATCACCCCCAGAAACGTTGAAAAATTTGTCATTTTTCCACTTGACAAGCGACGAGCTATTGACAACGCTCACAAAGGGTGACCTTCATGCTTAGAGTCGCGATTTTGCCGAGACTCGCCCAATTCACCCGGGGTGACCTCCAGGAGGTCGACATGAGGATCGACAACAAATCCAGTGGAAGGTGCGCCTTCACCTTGATTGAGTTGCTGGTGGTGATTGCGATCATCGCGGTTCTGATCGGACTGCTTCTGCCAGCCGTCCAGAAAGTTCGGGCCGCAGCCGCACGTGCGACTTGTTCAAACAACTTGAAGCAGATGAGCCTGGCGGTGATTAACTGTACGGATTCCCACTCAGGGCTTCTCCCGCCCGGTGATGGGCTTTATCCCGCCCAGATCCCGATCGCAAACAATTCCTACGCGAGTGTGTTCTTCCACATCCTCCCGTATATGGAGCAGAGCAACGCCTACAATGCGACGCTCCAGACGAGCGACCCGCACGGGAACAACGTCGCGGCCAACGGAGGCAACCTGGCGACCTACTCTCCCTTCTGGAATGTTCTGAACGGTCAGGTGAAGAGCTACGCTTGCCCTTCGGATCCGAGCTACGCCTCGTCCGCAGCGAACTGGAATTCGGGTGGGTCGAGCTACGCCTACAACGCCCAGGTCTTCCCCGTGTATTGGAACGGTTACAACCAATACCCGACGAATATTACGGACGGTACCTCGAGTACGATCATGTTCACCGAGCAGATGGCCACCTGCACGGGTTTTTGGCCGGACTGGGGTGGGTCGGTCGAGGACCAGTCCTGGCCCCAACCGACCGGTGCAGCTTCGATTTTCCAAACCAATGTGCTCGGGACGGCGTGCCCTTTCAGCGACGGGTCGCAATATGTTGCGATCTCTCCACATACGGGCGGCATCAATGTTGGTCTCGCTGACGGGAGCGTGCATTTCGTGAACCAGAATGTTAACCCGAACAGCTGGTGGGCTGCGATGACGATCAACAAGGGTGATCTTCTTGATAGCAGTTGGTGAGCGTGACTCACCACATGGGGCTGACGAAATCGGCCCTGTCCTCTCTCCTAATCAGGAACCCGTTGAGACTGTCGCATCTATGGGAAGACGATTGGACGTATAAACGGGAGGGCGAGGCTCCTGCCGAGCTTCAGCACTCACGCGCGGCAGGAGCCTCGCCCTCCCGTTAGACCGATAATTGCTCCTGGAATGTGACAGCTTCTGCGGGTTCCTGTATCAGACGTTCTGTTCCCCGATCAGTGTGATCCCCATGCAGACTCTATCTCGGGCCAGGGTCAGGTTGTTGCTCCTGTTGGTCCTTCCCCTGATGGTGCTCGGGGCAGGATGTTCTTCCGAAGGCTCGATCTCCGGGAAGGTCATCTACCAGAACAAGCCATTGACAGGCGGGATTGTTCTCTTCACGTCGCCCGATGGCGGCAGTAGCACTTCCAATATCGCTGAAGACGGAAGCTACACAATTCCGAAGATGCCCACAGGACCGGTCAAGATTGCTGTGGACACCCACTCCGCTCAGGGTCCGCAGGCTCCCCAGGGAATGGGGACGAAGTCCAAGATGGGGATGTCGGGGAAGATGCCAACCACGAAGGCCCCGAAGGCTGGGCCACCTGGTGGCATGCAGCCGCCAAAGGGGGCCGATATTCCCTCTGCCATGTCTGAAACGCCACTCTACAACACTCCGCCGAAGAGGCCCCCCGCCGAGAAAATTCCGGAAAACTACGCGGATCCCGATGCATCAGGGCTCACTTATACGGTTCTGAAGGGGCCACAAGTTTTTAATATCGAATTGAAGTAGCGGCTCTCCCATCAGACAAGACGATTCGGCTGGTCGACTTCCCCACCCCAGGGCCTACGGTGTCGGTCGGGCCGGTGCCCCCATTGCCATCGCACGATGCCGGGCAGCCAGGATGGGGTCGCCGCTTTGCTGATAATAGCCGGCCAAGACCCGGTGCGTTGGGGCATAATTCGGGTCCAGTTGCAGAGCGCTTTGAAACCACCGCAAGGCTTCGGCCTTCTGGCCTGCGCGGGCCGAGATCATGCCGATCTCGTGGGCGATGGCCGGATCGTTTGGGGTCGTCTGGAGCAACCGGATCAGGACACCGATCCGCTCGTTGTCGGCTTCCAGTTGGCGGATCGCAACGAGAACCCGGCCTGCCTCGTCAGGCTTCTGATTCCGGCCAAGAACGAGCACATACTGGTATAGTGTCGCGACATTCCCAGGATCGCGACGAGTCGCACGAGCGAGAAACTCTTCGGCGAGTTGAGTGTCGCCCTCTTGGGTGGCGGCCTTCCCCCGTTCGGCCAGTATCCCCGCGTGTTCGGGGAAGACCAGAAGGCACTCGTCGAGGGCAGCTCGAGCCTCTCCCGTCCGGCCTTGAAGTTCTAGAGCTCGGACCCACTGGAGGTGGACTTCGGGATGTTTTGGGAGACGATGGCGCAAGTAATCGAGGTGGGCCGCAGCGTCGTCGCCCTGGTTGAACTGGAGCAGCAGTGTCGTGAGCCGCATCCGGGCCTCGTCATGTTCGGGGTCCGCTTCCAGGATTCGCTTGTACGTGAGGATCGCCTCGCTCGCATGTTGCCGCTGCTCCTGCAACTTCCCGCGGAGCAACTGCGCAGTGATCTGGCCGGGGGTGTGTTCGAGCCACCGGTCGATCAGCCGGCCTGCTTCCTGCCAACGGAACCGGAAGAGTAGCCCGGTCGCCAGCGCTTCACGAGCAATCGCAGCGGACGGGTCGTCGTTCTCGATTCGCGCAAGCAGTAATGGACCGGCCGCCTCGACCCCTCCGTGGGCCGCGCGGAGGACGAGCCGTTCGAGCACCAAGGAGTCGTCCTCGCCGTGGAGGTTCCAGTATCGATCAAGGAGGGATTCGGCTTCGGCCCACGACCCGGTCCGCCAGGCGACCCGCGCGCTGAGGAGCAAGACCTCGGGCTCATCCGGCAGAACAGTTTGGCAAGCATGCAGATGTCGAATGGCCACTGCGTTGTGCCCGAGTTCAACCGCAGTACGGGCGGCAAGCATGTGGTGGTACGCCCACAGGAATCTGCCAGCGAACGTGAGTCCGAAACCGATCAGAATCAGCACAACACTGACAGCCGCCGCCCGTCCTGGGCGACGCCGCGCGAACGACGCTGGGGCCATCGCGATCCGGATCACTCGCCGCCATCGGGTGAGGTGGCCTGGCTCCGCAATCGGAGCAGGACCAGGAGCCAGAGGGGCGGTGCTCGGGTTTGCTACAACCTCGTTCATACCTTCCTCGATACGAAACCCGGCCGGCCTATCATCACTTTTGGCGAGGGTCGTCAAAACCACATCTCAGCGTTGCGGCTGCCTTCCTCGGTTCTGATCGAGCCTTCCGGCAACCAGCGGACGAGTTCCTCAGTCGAGTCGTTCTAAGAACCGAGTCGGATCACAAAATCCCTGCGTTTCGCTGATTTATCTCTCCACACCGATTGTGGGATCAGGCCACCCCGTGGGATTCGCCAACTTTGGCTCTTGGAATCCCGAGGAGAATCAGAACCTGCAAGGGATTTGTGGTGATTCGATATTGCCAATTCCGCTTCGATAACTCCTAACCTCTTGGCCCAAGGCATTTAGAAGTAATAAGTTATGGCATTTCACGATTCACCAACGAGTCGCTCCTGATGGTGTGTCCTCGCGTCAACCAAGCCAACCAAGCGAAAAACGGCAAGTGTCCTTGCCCAGAGTGCGGGGGAGAGGATATAATACTATGTGACCTGCAGGCGACACTCCTGGTGGGGTTACCTTCAACCTCCTCCTGACAACGGTTTCCAATCGCATCCCGTAGAGGAGGCTGTGCTATGCTATTCGGTTTTCTACCGGGCCTCGGCGGTCCGGAAATGCTGCTTCTGCTCGTGCTGGGCATCCTGCTCTTCGGCAGGAAGCTTCCCGAAATCGGGCGGTCGGTGGGCAAGACGATGGTTGAGTTCAAGAAGGGGTTCAAGGGTCTTGAGGATGAGGTGGGGGAAACACCCAGCCCGCGGGCGGCGATCGAGCCCGAGGCAGTGAAGCCACCGCAACGTGTGACGCCATCGGCCGCGGCCCCGAGATTCGACGACGCACCGGCTCCGACGAATCTCCCCCCGAAGGTGTGAACCTTGACTCCCAGCGGGGAGTCTTTTAGGATATGGCTCAGGATAACTTCCCGCAGTGGACACCTCCGTGCGGGGTTTCGGGCCGAGTTCTACCCGATATCGGGAAGTTATCCTGGGTCATATCCTTTGTCTCAACACATTCACGGCTCGCGACATTTCGCGGGCCGATTGGGCGGTTAACTCAGCGGTAGAGTGCGTTCTTCACACGGACGAAGTCACAGGTTCAAACCCTGTACCGCCCACTCGACTTAAAGCCTTTCGCCGAAGCAGTTTCTGCTTACCCCGAAGTGTCATCGGGAGCGGCCCCAAGAGTCTCGAACTGTGCAATTTTTGCACAGTTCGCAGGGGTTGCTCCCATGTCCTCGCGTCGGAAGTCCATTCCCAGCTACCTTCCACGACAAGCACGCCACCCGAGCCCGCGCCGTTTGGACCGATTCCTCCGGCACCCGTCGATTCAAGATCCTGCCCGGTGCATTCGATAGCGATGAGTCTCGGACTGCTTTCGCCCGACTGGTTGCCGAGTTGGCGACATCGCCGACCAGCGCCACCACCCGCACCAACCCGGGTGGGATCTCGGTCAACGAATTGCTGCTGGCCTACATCGATCATGCCGAACAGCACTACCGCGGACCGAACGGCATCCCCACGGACGAGGTGCGACACCTCAAGACTGCCTGCCGTTTCGTTCGGGAGTTGTACGGCACCATTCCGGCCAACGAGTTTGGCCCCCTCGCCCTGAAAGCAGTCAGGCAGCAATTCGTCTCCGCCGGTTGGTCCCGGAAGACCGTCAACGCTCGTGTCGAACGGGTCCGCCGGGTCTTCCGGTGGGGGGTCGCCGAGGAATTGATTCCCCCCACAGTCCACCAGGCTCTCGTTGCCGTGGCGGGGCTCGAAAGGGGCCGAACTCAGGCCCGGGAAACCGAACCCGTCAAGCCGGTCGATGACGTCACGGTTGACGCCACCCTGCCTTTCCTTAATCGCCAAGTCCGCGGGTTGGTCGAGTTCCAACGGTTGACGGGATGCCGACCCACGGAAGCCTGCCGGGTCCGCCGGAGCGATATCGACATGAGCGGACCTGTCTGGCTTTACCGACCGACGAAGCACAAGGGGAGCTGGAAGGGGAAGCCCAGAACAATCGCCATCGGGCCGAAAGCACAATCGCTACTCCGGGAGTTTTTTACCCCAAGCCTGGAAGACTACCTGTTCAGTCCACGGCGGTCGGTCGAAGAACTGAAGTCCAAACGAGCGGCGAACCGGAATACGCCATGTTACCCGTCTCACATGAGGCACAACGCCGAGAGGCGGAAGGCGAACCCCAAGTGTACTGCGAAAGAACGCTATACCCGACTGTCCTACGGAACAGCGATCAATCGTGCGTGCGATAAGGCATTCCCACCGCCTCTGCATCTGGCACTGAGGACCGGCGAATCGGTCGGGAGGTGGTGGAAGCGGTTGACCGCGGAAGAACGAGCTGAGGTGAAGGTGTGGCGGAAAGCCCACCGCTGGGCACCGAACCAGCTACGGCACAGTTACGCCACGAAGGTCCGGAAGGATCACGGTCTGGAGGCTGCTCAGGTCTCACTCGGGCACAGTAAGGCGAACACGACGGAAATCTACGCAGAGCGGAACCTCGCTTTGGCGGTGAAGGTAGCGGCGGAGGTTGGTTGACTCGCCCATCGGTGGTAGACTGCGGGTGGCGAGGGGGGCGAATCGGCTCCCCCGCTGCCGTGATCGCCCGAGCACCGCCAACGGCTCGATCCTGGTGGACAACCGGGGTTAGACGGCCAGGCATCCAAGCCCAAGAGGCGGTATCCCCCTCCCGCTTTTTTCATGACAGATGTACACTTTGGGGAATCGGGCAGCGGGAGTCATGACTCGCCCAATGCCGGGTCGCGGTAAACTGATCGTGTCGCGCCAGATGCCTAGCGTTGGCCCACCCGTTTCGGAGCAAGACCATGTCTGCTGTCCCCGAGTGGAATCCGGATCGCTCTCCCCTTCACAGTCTCGTTCAGCTTGTCGATGTCGTGGTTGTTGGATTCGAGCGATACCAAGAGTGGGCTGCTCAATGTGACCAGTATGCATCAACGGGACTTTCAGATTACTTTCGTAACACTGATTCGGTCGGTAAGTCTGTCCGATATCAGCAGATGTTTGAGGCGAGTCGAAGGCCACAAACTCAGTTGGTGCAAATCCGAGATCGCCTCAAAAGATTATCTCTTCACGGCCATATTGTTCACGATATTTTAGTCAATGCAGCACTTATCTACGTCGTTCGGCGTGGTGAGAACCCAGATAGAGCCGAAGAGGCTATCAATAGAGCTACCAACGCCATCGTGCAACTTTGTTGGAGTGGTTTGGTCGGGTCTCCTAACCGGCGAAATCTCCCGCCGAACGCATTCGAGTTGTACACCCAGGAATGTGAACGGATAGGGAACGCTAGGCTATCCCGCTCAGACTTGATCAGGCTACTGGCCCGGATCGGTGACGAAGTGCCCCCCGAAATGAACAAAGGTCAGGAGTTCGGGGAGGACTTGCTCGTCTCCCTCCCCCGTGGGTTGAGAGGAGATCCCACAAACCCGTCCGATGAACTCCACCAGTCCGCCAATCAAGCAGGCAGATCAAACGGTGATACTCCGTCCCCGCCGGTTGTTCTAGCGGGTGAACAGTTGGGGGGAGTGCCTGTGACTGGGGAAAGTGACTTCCGAACACCTATCCCTGATGCTGTCCCGCAGGAGAGCACAGCGAAGGAGTCACGCAAGATTTCTAAGGACGAGGCGGAAATCCTTGTTCGTAATTGGCTGAGGGACCATCGTCTTGAGCATCCCAATCGAATAACTATACGGCGAATTAACGCTGACACCGGGGTATCTCTCGGTATGTTCCCAAAGCTTGACGCATGGCGGGATTTCGAGGACAAGAGGAAGCAACGTCGTGGAGGTGAGCCCCGCACCACAGCATTGTCCGACGAGATCCTATCCGCCAAGCCTGACGACCGCGAGGCCGATCCCGCTGAGATCGCGATTCGGAATGAGGATGATGCGGCCTGGGAGGAATTCCTACAGTCCTTGGAATCATCTACCGAACGCGCCCGCTTCTCCCGTACTCCGCCCGAAGGTCGAACCACTCTTATCGAGGCATTTCGCGATATGCAGGCTCCCGACGTCGATATGCCGCGAGCCAACCCCCGTGAACGTTCACGGCGTTCATGAACGTTCACGGGGCGTTTTGCCTTGAATTCTCTGCTGTTCACATCAGAAGCGTGAACGCCTGCAATCGGTGAGGGGTGCGATTGACACCCCGATCCGATTGCGGGGGTTCGCATGACCGTTCCACTATCACCTGCACTGCTGCGGAGTCCGGCATTCCTGCTTGTCGCGCTGATCGCTGGCCGTGCGACGCACGACAAATCGCTCGAACGACTTGCCAGCAGGCGTCTAGCCAACCTCGGGATCAAGGTCTCGTTCGCCCCCGAGCTGCCTCGGCCTGCCAGCCGGAAGGCGGTGACTCATGACTAACCACACGCCCCCATCAACCACCCCACCGCTCAACGGGGAAAAGCTTATCACCCTGAGCGATGCGGTCGCCTCGATCCCCGGTAATCGCGGGGCCAAGCGATTACACCCCGCGACTCTAACGAGATGGATCCTCAAAGGGGCACTTGCTCTCGACGGCCGGCGAGTGCGACTCGAAGCGACTAGGTTGGGAAATCGTTGGCTAACCAGCGCGGAATCCTTGTCGAGATTTAGTGCCGCACTCGCTACTCCTGCGGCTGAGACCGCAACGCCCGCTCCCCGCTCCCCAACGGCCTCCCGCCGCGCGTCTGACGCTGCCGTCCGCGAGTTGGAACGGAGGGGAGCATGAAACGGCCTTCAGCCAGCACCGAGGAGCAACTCCGTTGCCTGCTCACCCCTCACTTTATCCCTCACCCGCAATCGAGTCCTGACGGACTCTACCTCGTAGCTGTAGCTGACGACCAAACACTTCTGTCCTGGTCGGACTACGAACGTGAACGGGCCGCGGCTGACTCCCTTCCCCCGATCCTTTGGCGGGGGAATCGGGTATGACAGCGAACCGGAACGGGACAGCCTACCCAGCTACGGCCCGCGAGGCAGCGCCCCGCTACCTTGCCCGCGGCTGGAATCCACTCCCGCTCCCACCCCAGAAGAAGTGGCCGGCACTCCCCGACTGGCCGAACTTCCGGTTCGAGCTATCTGCCCTGGACGAGCACTTCCCGGCCGGTGGAGAGCAGAACATCGGGCTCCTTCTCAGTGCCCCGTCCAATGGCTTGGTCGATGTCGACCTGGATTGCCCCGAGGCTCGGGCCGCCGCTCCGTTTCTGTTGCCCAATACTGACATGATCGGCGGCCGGGAGAGTGCTCCGGACTCGCACTGGTGGTACATCGTCGATTCCCCACCAGAGAAATCAGCGACCGATTTGAACGACCCGACCAAGCTCGATAACGACCCCACCCGCCACATGCTGGAAATTCGTTCGACCGGTGGCCAGACGGTCGTCCCACCCAGCATCTACCCCGTGGATCTTGAGAAGGGGCACCCCGAGCCGGAGCGGTGCGTCTGGTCGATCAGGAACGGACCCACCCGGATCAGCTTCCTCGATCTTCGGGTCGCTGTTCGGGCCGTTGGAGCCGCTGCTCTCCTCGGCCGGTACTGGCCCAAGGGATCGCGAAACAAGGCCGCCCTCGCTCTCGCTGGGGGCTTGCTTCGGGCTAACTGGGAAGCGGAAAGAGCCGAGAACTTCATCTGGGCTATGTGCGCGGCGGCCAAGGACGAGGAAGTTGAAAATCGTATCGCGACGGTCGCGGCCACTGCCGAAAAACTGGCCAAAAGTGAGAATGTTTGCGGCTGGCCGTCACTGACGAAAATCCTTGGGCAGATCGGGAGTGTGATCGTCAGCCAGGTTTGGGACTGGCTCGGGATCGCTCCAACCATATCCTCCGCGACGGCCCGGAAGGTCCGGGTGCTTGCTCCCTACGCCCCATTCCCTGTCGAGGCCCTACCGAACACGCTCCGGGCCTTCACGATCCGATCTGCGGAGGCTCTCGGGTGTGACCCGGCTTACATCGCTCTCCCAGCGCTCACTGTGGCCGCCTCGTGTATCGGGAATACCCGGACGATCCGATTGAAGCGGGGTTGGGACGAGCCGAGTGTTGTCTGGTCGGTTCTGGTGGGCGACAGCGGGACGCTCAAGAGCCCGGCCTTCAAATCGGCCGTCCGCCACTTGTACGCCCTCCAGGAGCAATACCTGAAGGTCTATCGGGTCGAGCTGGAAGAGTGGAACGAGCAGATGAAGGAGTGGAAAGCCACTGACCCAGAAGAGCGGGGAGAACGACCGACCCGGCCAGTACTGCGGAAAATCATTTGTTCGGACACGACGATTGAGAAGCTGGCGGAAATCCTTGAGGATAACCCTCGCGGGGTACTCGTGGCCCGGGACGAACTGGCCGGGTGGCTGGGCTCATTCGCTCGCTACAAGGGGAAGTCCGGGGGGTCCGACCTGCCCAACTGGCTGGAGATGTCGACCGCCGGCACGATCATGGTGGACCGGAAGACCGGGGACCGCCCGGCCCTGTTCGTCAAACGGGCCGCAGCATCAGTCGTTGGGGGCATCCAACCGGGGGTGATGGTTCGGTCTTTGACACCCGAGTTCCTCGCCGCTGGGCTGGGTGCTCGATTGTTGATGGCGATGCCCCCCAAGATTCTCAAACGGTGGACCGAGATCGAGGTCGAGGCGGACATTGAGGCCGCGTACCATGCGACCCTCGACGGGCTCCTGGCGCTGGAGTTCGACACCCGGAGTGGAGAACAAGTGCCACACGCCCTGAAATTGTCGCCAGAGGGTAAAGTCGCGTGGGTCAAATTTTACAACGAATGGGGAGGGGAGCAGGCGGCGGTGGAGGGAGAGCTTGCTGCTGCGTTCTCAAAACTGGAGGGTTATGCAGCGCGGTTCGCCCTGCTTCACCATGTCATCGAGCGTGTGGCTCGGGACGATGATGACCTCGTCCCGATCGGACCGGAATCGATCGCTGCGGGGGTAACCCTTTGCAGGTGGTACGCGCAGGAGGCCCGGCGGATCTATAGCACCCTGACGGAGTCCGACGAGGAACGTGACACCCGCCGACTCGTCGAGTTCATCCAGGGACGAGGCGGTTCGATTTCCATCCGCGAACTCCAACGATCAAACAATCGGAAGTATCCGGACAAGGTCTGTGCCGAGGCGGCATTGGAGGCGCTGGTCGTGGCCGGGCTGGGCACTTGGCGAGAGCGGGCGACCCCCAAGGGTGGGAACCCAGCCCGGATCTTCGATCTATGCACGACGCATGACAGTTGTGACACTTGCCCCGATGACGATGACGACCACGCGGGCGACGGCGAGGACGGTATGCACGACAGTCCTCCACATCGCACGACAGTTGATACCCCGCCAGCGACAGCGGTGGACAACGCAAACGCATCGAATGATAGGGCTTACGTGCCGGCCAGACCGGAAGACGGAGAGCAAGTGTCACAAGTGTCACGCTGTCATGCGGAACCACCCGAACCCGAGGATACCGAGCCGCAAAGAACCTCCCCGGGTGGAGAGGCTCAAGGCTCAACTGTCGTGCAGCCTGGCCTGAACGGGGTACGGGACAGCCGGGAACCCATCTCCCGGTTGGTGACCGATCAGGCCGGGCTTCGCGAGGTTTCCGAGGGACTATGCGGGGTAACACTTGTGGGTGTGGATACCGAGACAACCGGTCTTGACCACGCCACTGACCGGCTTCGGCTCCTCTCTCTGGCCACACCCAAGGGGACATTCCTGATCGACCTGTTTGCCATCTCGGACCCCGTCTCGCTGGCCCCGGTCTTCGGTGCTCTTTCCCAGGTTGAAGTGATTGGCCACAACCTCGGGTTCGACCTCCCGTTCCTGATGCGGCTGGGGTTCACCCCCGGACGGGTCCGAGACACGATCCTTGCTTCCCAACTCCTTCACGCTGGGGACATTTCCAAGAAGCATGGTTTGAAGGACGTAGCCAGCCGTGTACTGGGCCTGACGCTCGACAAAGACCTCCAGTTGGCCAACTGGTCCGGTCCCCTCACCCCGGACATGCTCCGCTATGCAGCGCTCGACGCCGAGGTTCCGGTCCGCATCTGGGAGAAGCTCACCGCGGAGGCCGTAGCGGTGGGCATGACCGGGGTACTCGATATCGAGTCGGCCGCGCTGCCGTGCATTGCCTGGGCTTCGGTCAAGGGGGTGGGGTTCGACCGGGGGGCATGGGAAACCCTCGCCAGTCAGGCCGAGGCCGAGCGGGATCGTCTGCGAGAGGAACTCGATGCCCAGGCCCCGAACTCCGGGAGCCTGTTCCGAACCCGGAACTGGGATTCTCCCGAAGACGTGAAAGCCGCGTTTGCTGCCCTTGGGCTCAACCTGGAATCGACCGACGACGACGCCCTGGCCGAGGTCGACCACCCGCTCGCTGCGATGGTCCGGCAGTATCGCAGCGCAGCCAAGCGGGTCGGAACCTACGGCCGAGAGTGGCTCCGGCACGTCGCCCGAAACGATCGGGTATACGCCACCTGGAAGCAGATCGGGGCGGGGGCGAGCGGGCGAATGAGTTGCAAGGAGCCGAACCTCCAACAACTTCCCCGTGACCTTCGCTATCGCCGGTGCTTCGTCGCTCCGCCTGGTCGGACGCTGGTGAAGGCCGATTACAGCCAGATCGAGTTGCGGATCGCCGCCAAGATCACAGGCGACAAGCGGATGCTCGACGCTTACCGCAGAGGCGAGGATCTCCACACCCTGAGCGCCCAGGCGCTGCTCGTCAAAACCGAGGTGGCCAAGGCTGACCGGCAACTGGCAAAGGCTGTGAACTTCGGCTTGCTCTATGGTCAGGGGGCCGAGGGCCTCCGCCGGTACGCTCTGGGCAGTTTTGGCGTCTCCCTCACACTGAAGGAAGCGACCGCCCACCGGGAGACGTTCTTCCGGACCTACCCCGGGCTGCGGGCCTGGCACCGGAAAGCCGGGAGGGAACCCGTCGAGACCCGCACCCTGGCTGGTAGGCGTCGTGTGGGCGTGGCCCGCTATACGGAGAAACTCAACACCCCCGTACAAGGCACCGGGGCGGATGGGCTCAAGCGTGCCCTCGGCCTGCTGTGGCAGCGCCGGTCCACCTGCCCGGACGCTTTCCCGGTCCTCTTCGTCCACGACGAGATCGTGGTGGAGTGTCCGCTCGGGCAGGAAGAGGAGGCCGCGGTCTGGGTTCGTGATGCGATGCGGGACGGGATGGCCCCGCTGATCGATCCGATACCAGTCGAGGTCGAGGTATCGGCGGGTCCAACGTGGGGCGGGTGACCGGGAAAACGACCCAGAAACGGTCAGTCCAGAGTGCGGGGCAACCGACACCCCCACTGCAAGATGTGTTCGCCTCACCTGGGCAGGTATCGGAGGGGGGTAAGCTCACAGTATGGCACTGAACATTCGAGACCGTGTGATCGAATTCATCCGCGTGCCTGCGTCGTCCCTTCGACCCAGCCCACGTAACTGGAGAACGCACGGAACCGCCCAACGCGATGCCCTCAAGGGCATCCTCGCCGAGGTCGGATACGCTGGGGCACAACTTGCCAGACGCCTACCAGACGGATCGCTCGAACTGATCGACGGGCACCTCCGGGCGGAAGAGATGGGCGATCAGCCGGTTCCCGTCCTGGTGACGGACTTGACGGCCGACGAGGCGGGGCTGGTCCTGGCCACCTATGACCCCATTTCGGCGATGGCCGGTGCAGATGCGGCAAAACTTGATGAACTGCTCAAGAGCCTCAGCACCGGAAACGATGCCGTTATGGCCTTGCTGGAGCAGACGGCCCTCAATGCGGGGATCACACCAGCGTTGGAACCCGAGGATCAGCCAGGCGGTCCGAGCAGTATTCCGACGAACTACCAGATCCTCCTCGAATTCGCCGACGAGCGGACCCAGGCCGAGTGGCTCGAACGACTCACCGCCGAGGGGCTGAACTGTAGGAGCCTCATCTCGTGAAACTCACCATCCGACGCACCGCTGATGTCCAGAAGACCGCCCGGGTTATCCAACTCTGCGGCCTGTTCGATGTCCCCCCGACCGAGCGAAGCGAATCGGCCTGGGACATCTCCCTGCCCGTCGAGGATGAACCCTGGCAGATCGGGCTTGTCGTCGGGAGTTCAGGGAGCGGCAAGACGAGCCTCGCCCGCGAGGCATGGCCCGCCGCTCCGTTCGTCTCGGCAAACGTCGGGTATGACTGGCCAGCGGACAAAGCGGTGGTGGATGGGTTCCCCGCCGAGTTGTCCATCAAGGACGTCACCGGAGCGCTCTCCTCTGTGGGGTTCAGCAGCCCGCCCGCCTGGCTGAGACCGTTCGCCCACCTGTCCACCGGGGAGCAGTTTCGGGCAACGGTAGCCAGGGTGCTGGTCGATCCGGCCCCGCTCGTGGTGATCGACGAGTTCACCTCGGTGGTGGATCGGACCGTCGCCCAGATCGGTAGCGCAGCGGTGGCGAAAGCCGTGAGGCGAATACCGGGCAAGCAGGTGGTGTGCGTGACTTGCCATTACGACGTTGAGGAGTGGTTGTGCCCCGACTGGGTGGTGGAGATGCCAGGCGGAACCTTGATGCGGAGGTCACTTCAGCGACCGCCGATTCCGCTTACGGTCGCACGGGTCGATTCGGCGGCTTGGAACCTATTCAAGCGACATCACTATATGAGTGCCGAACACCACCCCGGGGCCAAGTGCTTCTGTGCCTTCCTGCGGAATCGGCCGGTCGCCTTCTGTTCCGTCCTGCACTTCCCTCATGCGACGGGCGGCTGGTGGAAGGAACATCGCACGGTGGTGTTGCCCGACTTCCAGGGGGTTGGGATTGGCAACCGGCTGAGTGAATACGTCGGCTCGCTTTTCAAGGCAACGGGCAAGCCGTATCGAGATGTGACCGCCCACCCCGGGCATGTTCACCACCGAGCCAAGTCGCCGCTCTGGAAGGTCACACGGGAAATGTCCCGGATGCGTCCGCAGTCCCGCAAGACCAGCCTCAACCGTGGGGTCGGGACGGCCAAGACGGTCAGTTCCGCGCGGCTGACGATGTCCTTCGAGTACGTCGGCCCTGCCCGCCCCGAGGAGGCCCGCGCGTTCGGGCTCATCTGATGCGTACCTTCATCGCGGCCAAGATCCACGGGGTCACAGTGACCGGCTGCCACCTTAACTACCACGGCTCGCAGTCCCCCTGCCCGTCTCGCTCATGCAGGCGGTCGGCATCCTGCCGTATGAGCAGGTCCATGTGGTCAACCTGAAGAACGGCCGACGATGGGTCACCTACGCCCTGGCCGGACCGGAGGGCGTCTGCACGCTCAACGGCGCGGCGGCCCACAACGGCGAACCGGGGGACGAGTTGATCGTCATGGCCTACCGGCAGGAGGAGCGGTTCACCGGGGCGAGAGTGGCGTTTGTCACCCACGACAACCGCCTCCGGGAAACGGTCGCCTACCCTGCCGAGGAGGAGGTCATCCATGACCCCGCTGCGGGTTCTTGAGCTTGGAAATTTTGTTTCTGTCGCTTACGCGGGCATGATTCTTGCTGAACAGGGGGCCGTGGTCGAGAAGTGGACGAACGGGAAAGACCCGATCCTGGGGTGTCGCTCGGGTGCTGACCTCTGGGCCTGGATCAACCACGGCAAGACCCTGTTAAACCGCCCTGCCGCCTCGCTGCCGGGCGATCCCCCTCGATCGATATTGTGATCGAGAATTTCCGACCGGGCACTCTGGCGGGCTGGGGGGTTGATCCGGCGGCCCTGGCGGAGCGGCATGGCTGGGTCTGGGTGTCGATGCGAAGTGAGGTCGGCGAGCGGTCGTTCGATCTGATCGCCCAGGCCCGTAGCACGGCCGAATATGCTCCGCACATCCCCTTCTGGCTGGGGGACACAGCAGGCGGGCTGTGGGTAGCGTTCAAGGCCCTGGCGATGCACGCAGCGGGAAGGCCGGGGCATTACGTTCTCGGGCAGGCGTCGTGCCTCCAGAAACTGGTGGAGGGGGAACTCTGCGTCGAGCGTCCCGAGCCGCTACCAGGCAACGTGGTGCCCTGGGACGCCGACCCATACCGAATGTGCGATGGGGCGGCAGTGGTGGAGTACAAGGGTGACCGGCTGGAGGAGCCGATCCGGTCGCGGGAGTGGAAGCTGGCGAATTTATGGCATGTCAAGGGGCGGATGCGGGTGTGACTGACTCAGGGATCAGCCGTTATGGGGCGAATTGACCCGAACCGAGTGACTCACAGGGAACCAATCGGCACTCTCGGGAGGTGAGGGATATCGCGGCACGAGTTTGCCACGAGACCCCGGGGCCGTTATTCTGAACGGCCATGCAAGATGCTACCCGCCTCCTGAACGCCATCGCGCAGGGCGATCCGCACGCCGCCGACCAGTTGCTGCCACTGGTCTATGCCGAGTTGCGCCGACTCGCCACGCTGAAGTTAGCGTGCGAAAAAACTGGGCTGACGCTCCAGCCCACGGATTTGGTTCACGAAGCGTACTTGCGACTGGTCGGTGCTGATGCGGGCTCCGAGTGGGACGACCGGGGTCACTTCTTTGCTGCGGCAGCCGAGGCCATGCGGCGAATCCTCGTCGAGAACGCACGCCGCAAAAAGAGCCTCAAACGTGGCGGTGGTCGGCAGCGCCAGCCCCTCGAAGACGTGCATCTCGCCACCAGTGACGCCGACGACGACCTGCTGGCCATCGACGAAGCCCTGGCCAAATTCGCCGAGAAGGACAAGGTGAAGGCAGACCTCGTCAAGTTGCGTTACTTTGCCGGCTGCACGATCGACCAGGCCGCCCGGTCACTTGGCATCTCGACCGCGACCGCCGAGCGCTACTGGTCCTACGCCCGGGCCTGGCTTCACCAGGAAATCCGCCGGAGCCAGGGGTACACCGCAGACACATTTTCGTCGCCTGGAAAAAAAAGTGGAAATGAGTGAGGGAATCGCCGCCGGGATTTCGCATTGGGGAGGGGAAAACACTGTCCTCGACCAGCGGACCCCAAGACGCGGAGGTTCCCATGTATCACTCGGCCAAGAAAAATGCCTTTACCCTGATCGAGCTTCTGGTGGTGATCGCCATCATCGCAATCCTGATCGGCCTGCTCTTGCCCGCCGTGCAGAAGGTCCGAGAGGCCGCCAATCGTGCCAAGTGTACCAACAATATGAAGCAGCTTGGCCTGGCCTCGCATAACGCCAACGACACGATGGGCCGCCTGCCGCCGGCCCAGGGTTGGTATCCGGGGATGGTGCCGGCATCGAACGCCGGTTGGGGCAACGCCTTCTTTCACTTGCTGCCCTTCATCGAACAGGGGAACCTCTATAACAGTGCGGTTGTCACCGGTGCGAACCCGGTGGGAGAGAATCCAGGCCCCAACCAATCCTATTACAGTGCCACCGCTGGTGTTGGCGGCTCGAACTTCATCGGCGCCAACGTGATCAAGACGTACGTCTGTCCGTCCGACCCCAGCATCTCCGGCCTCTACACCGACCAGTTCTTCGGCTATCAGTGGGCACCCAGTTCGTACGCCGGCAACTTCCTGATCTTCGGTGTGCCAACAATGCCCATTCTGTTCAACAACAGCACCGGTTGGCAGACTTGGCAGGGCGCGAGCAGCATCCCGGCGTCGTTTCAGGATGGCACGTCCAACACCATCCTGTACGCGGAGCGATACGGCATCTGCGGATCGGCGGTGTCTCCCCTGCCAGGGCAGGCCAATCTGTGGGACTGGTGGCTGCCTCAGCCTGGTACGACCGCTGCGTACCTGAACGGCGGCCTGGGGCACCACTACTTCCCCTACTTTGCCGTGCCCACGGACAACGGTACCCCCGTAGGCCCCATGTCCCTGTTCCAGGTGCAGCCACCCCAGAACAACTGCGATGCATCGCGCGCTTCCACACCGCACCCCGGCGGGATGCAGGTGACCCTGGCCGATGGCAGTGTCCGCACACTCATCGGGAGCATGTCGGGGACGACCTGGTGGTCCGCAGTCACCCCCGCCGGTGGTGAGGTGCTCGGAAGCGACTGGTAGTCGATTTGCCGAGACCGATGTGATACCATTTTGCACAGATCGGTCACCTGTCGCGTCTGACCTGTGCTGACCGGGCTCCACCGAGGCCGGCCACTACACCCACCGACCGTTAGGAATCACCTTCCGGTCTGACTCAAGCCGATGCGACGCGGAGCCTGTTGCCATGAGCGAAGAAACCGTCTTTCTCGCAGCCCTGGAGCACAAGTCACCCGCCGAGCGTGCGGCCTTCCTGGACACGGCCTGCGCTGGCGATGTGGCATTGCGGCAGCGGGTCGAAGCCCTGCTCAGCTCACACGCGGACCCCGATAGCTTCCTCGACATCCCCGCCGTGGTGCGTCAGGCGGAGGGAACAGACGAACCAGCTCAAACTGTCGACCCCCCTGCCTCCAGTGGGAAGGATGACATGCGAACCGCATCGGCCGTTGGACTGGCACCGACGGACCAGACACACACGTTCCTGGGTCCGGCTAGCAAGCCGGGCACCCTGGGGTGGCTGGATCACTATGAAATCCTGGAGAAGATCGGCCACGGTGGTATGGGTGTGGTCTTCAAAGCCAAGGATACTCGTCTCCACCAGATCGTGGCCATCAAGGTTCTGGCTTCCCACCTCGCTGACAGCGGCATCGCCCGGCAGCGGTTTTTCCGTGAGGCCCGGTCCGCTGCCGCGATCCACGACGACCATGTGGTCACGATTCACTTGGTCAGTGACGAGGCTGCCCCGACTCCCTATCTGGTCATGGAATTGATCGCTGGCATCACGCTGGAGGACCGGATCAAAAAGACGGGAGCGCTGAAGCTCAAGGAGATCCTGCGGATCGGCATGCAGACCGCCCGCGGCCTGTGGGCGGCGCACCGGCAAGGGCTGATCCACCGCGACATCAAACCGGCCAATATCCTGTTGGAGAACGGCGTCGAGCGTGTGAAGATCACCGACTTCGGCCTGGCCCGGACATCTGAAGACATTAACTTTTCTCAGCCGGGGATGATTGCAGGGACACCGCCGTACATGTCGCCGGAACAGGCTCGGGGGGATACCCTCGACCAGCGAAGCGATCTGTTTAGCCTGGGCTCTGTGCTGTACACGATGTGTACCGGGAAACAGGCCTTTGCAGCAGGCAACTCGATAGCGACACTCAAGCGTGTCTGCGAGGAAACGCCGCGGCCGGTTCGCGAACTCAATCCGGATATCCCGGAGCCGCTGGCCGATGTGGTGGAGAAGCTCCTGGCGAAGAAGCCGGAGGAACGGTATCAATCGGCAGCCGAGGTGGCGCAGGTGCTGGAGGAGCTGTTGGCTAAGCCGCCGCACCCCTTACCGAAGCTCATACCCATCCGAAAGTGGAAACCCATCGGTGTGGCGGCGGCGATCCTGTTGGTGGGAGTCGCAACCACGCTGGCGATTGTGGCGGGGATGCGCCCTCCCCAGCCCGTACCATCATCTGAGACACCTCCACTTCTCCCTGATCCGCGCGTTCTGACCGTCTCGAAGAATCCGAAAGACGGAGCGCGTTTCAGCACGATCCAGGCAGCGCTGGACGAAGTACAACCAGGGATGACCGTTCGGGTACTGGATGACGCAGTCTATGAAGAGAATCTAGCAATAAATCGCCCTATAGAACATCGCGGGCTCATCCTGGAAGCAACTGGCAATGCTACAATCCGTGATCAGCCTGGCGGGGATGCGACGGTTGAAATCCGAAACGTCCCTAACGTCACCCTGCGCGGGTTCCACTTCATATGCGAAGAAGCAAAAAATCACGATCAGGTACGAATTGTAGGAAGATCACCGGGGGTAATTTTAGAGTATTTAGATATGCTGGGGCATACTAATAATGAGAATGCTTGTATTCAAATTACTGATGTACCTATGTTGGGTGACAGCGATCCTATCATAATCAGAAACTGTACAATCAGAAAGAGTTATATAGGCATTCTTCTTAGGGGTCATGTGTGGAACGATCATGATCATCCGGCACCAATTCACAATGTTATTATCTGCAATAATATACTGAAAGGGTGCTGCCAAGGAGTGTTGTTGAAAGGTAAGCTTCATGCGGTTCATGTCGTGGGAAACAGGATTATAGACTCTAATAATTGTGCAATTAATGTAATTGATCCTCTCGTTGTGACAGCACACATATTATTCGCCAATAATTCAATCTTAGGATGTAATAAGGCGTTATGTATTTTCGATGATCATGACAAAGGAAAACTGTTCCAGAAGTGTAAAAATATTCAATTTCAGAACAATTTGGTCTTCAAAACTCTTGGCCCAGATATGAGATTTTACAATCACCATAGGGGTGTTGAACCCTGCGAACCGATAAGCGGGCCAGACCTTCCCTCGCTCCTGACGAGTTCGGAGTGGTTCTTCGGTCACAATTGCCGTGATATCGATGAGACCACCGCCAAGCAATTTGACGACTGGATTCCGCGCCGTCCCACCGACCGCGTGCTATCACCCCAGGTTCTATCCACGAAACTCGGCGACCCAAACTTTCTCCGCCCGCCGAAAGATTCGCCGCTGGCCCGTGGTGGTGCCGGCGAAACCGACCCCTCGCTGCCAGTCTACGTCGGGGCCGTTCCGCCGGAAGGCGTGCAGCCCTGGGACTGGCAGAAGACCTGGGACATGCTGAACCGCCGTCCAAAGGACGATCCGCGTGTGCTGACCGTCTCGAAGAACCCAAAGGATCGCGCGCGGTTCAACACCATCCAGGCCGCACTGGACGAGGTGCAGCCGGAGATGACCATTCGCGTGCTCGATGACGCGGTCTATGGTGAGCATCTCCGAATTGATCGTCCGTTTCAGCATCGTGGGATCGTTCTGGAGGCGATTCGCAAAGCTACTATCCGCCAGCAGCCAGGCGGCACAGATACCGTTCAGATCATAAATGTGTCGGGATTGACCCTCCGCGGATTCCGCCTGGAGGGCCTGCCCGTGGATTATGCCCAGGTGTTTATCGAGGGCGATTGTTCAGGATTAATTTTGGATGATCTCGATATGTCAGACAACGAGATAGGAGATCATCGGAATACTGGAATATTATTATCAGATATATTATTAGGCGAAAAAGCTGCGCCTATTGTCATTCAGAATTGTATCATGAAAAAATGTGCGCAAGGTGTTTTCGTGCGAGGGTATGTGCGACTTGATAACGACCGTCCCTTGCCAGTCAACTGCGTAGTAATCCGTAATAACATTATGGATCGCTGTTACATCGGAGTAGATTTGGAAGGCGCTGCCCACGAAATCCATGTTGTGGGGAACCGGATCAAGGATCCGAAGCATGGTGGCGTCGATCTGCGGGATCTTCTCCCAGGGAGTGCGAACATTCTCGTCGCGAACAACACGATTGTCGGTAGCGATGCCGCAGTACGTATTTGGGACGATCATATGAAAGCAAAGGCGTTCCGAGAGTGCAAGAGTATTCGTGTTCAGAACAACCTGATCTTCAAGACACTCTTTGCCGCTGACATCGTCTTCAGCAACCATGATCGAGCCAACGATTACTTGCAGGCGATCAGCCCGGTAGACCTTCCGTCGCTCCTGAAGAGCCCAGAGTGGGTCTTCAGCCACAATTGCCGGGACGTCGATGAGAAGCTTGCCAAGCAAACAGGTCGCTGGATCCCGCTCCAACCTACGGACCGCGTACTCGTACCTCAGGTTCTATCAACGAAGCTGGGCGACCCAAACTTCCTCCGCCCGCCAAAAGATTCGCCGCTGGCCTGGTGCGGTGTGGGCGGAGACATCGTTCCGGCCTCGCAGATCGCCTTCGCGGTGGGACACTCTTCCACCTTGACCAATCCCTGGCTGTCTGCCTGGGCGGTCGGGCAGCCGAGGAATCTGCCAGACCGTTCGCTGCCGGCCTACGTCGGGGCCGTGCCGCCGGAGGGGGTCGAGCCGTGGGACTGGATGAAGACATGGAAGATGCGGACACGCTGAGGCCCTTGTGGGCCGACTGGCCCTCACCAGCGAGGAGTCCAGTCTTGCTCAGGTTGGTAAGGCAGGCGGCGGGAGAAAATCGACCTGCGGGATCGGGTGACAGCGGCTTGTCCGCCCGTGCGAGGCCTTCACGGGCGGACAAGCAGCCCGTGGCACCCACAAACGTGGCAGGTCATTTCCGGCCATCTCCCTTACACTCCGCGGTGGGATACCGCTATTATCGCCACCGGGAGGCCACAAGCCAACCTGAACGG
>PLDW01000272.1 GCA_003136315.1 Gemmataceae bacterium
CTGACGCTGTAGCCAGCGGACATGATCTTCGCGAAGTGGTCTTTGAGTTGCTCCAGTCGCAGGTTCGTGTAAACGTCCTGCCGCACCTCGAATGTCGGTTCGATCTTCAAAGTGACCCTGGTCACCACACCGATGGCCCCCAGGTTGACGACCGCTCCCGGGAAGATTTTCCCATCATCCTTGCGAGTGAGCAACCGTAGGTCGCCCTCGGCGGTGACGATTTCGAGGGCNNTGGAGCGCGAAACCCTCCTGATGCAGAATGGGGCACAATTGACCGTAGCGCATGCCCGCTGCGACTGTGACCGTACTGGCCTCCCGGTTCAACTCGATCCCGGCTGTCATTGCATCAAGGTTGAGGAGGTTCGGGCCGTCGGCGATACGGTGGAAGCAGTGGCCTGAGCCGACCACCCTGACCTTGTCGTGTTCTTTGACGAAGGATTGAACATCTCCAACGGTTCCCACAGGGGTTGGTGTACTGCTGAAGAGAATGTTCTCGCTCCAGTTCCTGGCCATGACGACCGTGCCTCCCGCCGATTTCAGGTCACGTTTTGGTGTTTGTCCGACGTGTGAGGGTTGTGTATCGAGTTTAACTCAACACATCCCAAGCTTCCAGCTTTTACGCGCTGGCTGTGCTCTCATACAGGAACCCATTGAGANNCTCTGCGGGTTCCTGTATCAGGCGGCTTCTCAGCCGTCTTCGATTTCCGCCAGACCACTCCTTGACACATACGGGTGTCGTGCAGACCATTGCTCTTCTTGCGTCGGACCGATCTGAATTCGTATCTTGGATTTACACCGTCTGTTTCGGAAGTCTATGAATTCCGGAGTCCGCGTCATGCTCCGACTGACCGCTGTCCTCTTCATCGCCTCGCTGGCCTCGGCCATCCCAGCGGCGGATGAACCACTCAAGGGCAAGGAAAGCAAGTCTCAGACCAAGCATATGGTGACGATCGATGGCAAGAAGATCGAGTACGAGGCAACCGCCGGGACGATGCTCCTGAAGGATGAAGAGGGCAAGCCCCAGGCGAGTATCTTCTACACCGCATACACCACGCCGGGGGTGGAAGCGGCCCAACGGCCAATCACCTTTTGTTTCAATGGCGGTCCCGGTTCGTCCTCCGTCTGGCTGCACATGGGTGCCTTCGGTCCCCGCCGGATGGCTTTCTCCGACGACGGCCAACCACTTCCTCCACCCGCCAAACTGATCGAGAACGAGGGGTCGCTCCTCGACCTCACCGACCTGGTGTTCATCGACCCGGTCAGCACTGGGTATAGCCGGGCTGCAGACGAAAAGAACGCCAGGCAGTTCCACGGGGTCCAGGAAGACCTCCAGTCGGTCGGGGAGTTCATCCGCCTGTACACCACCCGGACCGACCGGTGGAAATCACCGAAGTACCTGGCTGGGGAGAGTTATGGCACCACGCGAGCCGCCGCCCTTGCCAGCCACCTCCAGTCCCGGGTCGGGATGAGGCTCAACGGCATCCTTCTCGTCTCGGCTGTCCTCAATTTCGGGACGATTCGATTCGACGATGGCAATGACCTGCCCTACCCACTCTTCCTCCCCAGCTATGCTGCGACCGCCTGGTATCATCACAAGCTCGAACCGGGGCTCCAGCGGGATTTGCAAAAGACGCTCGCGGAGGCGGAGGCGTTCGCCGGAGGGGAATATCTCCTCGCACTGCAGAAGGGGTTAGAACTGTCAGACTCGGAGCGGAAAACAGTGGCCGCGAAGTTGGCCCGACTCACCGGCCTGTCCGAGGAGTTCGTACTTCGAAATGACCTGCGGATCGAGGGCCAACGATTCATGCGGGAGTTGTTGCGAGATCGGAGCCGCACGGTGGGACGGTACGACAGCCGGTATCTGGGGCAGGACGCGAACGACGCCGCGGAGCGGCCAGAGTACGACCCGAGCTACACCGCTGTCCAGGGGACATACACGGAGGGATTCAACACCTACATCCGTGGAGAATTGAAATTCGAGAGCGACCTGCCCTACGAGATCCTGACCGGGCGAGTTCAGCCTTGGAACTACGGTTCTGCGACTAACCGATATTTAAACGTCACCGGATCGCTCCGGTCTGCAATGTCGGCAAATGCAGACCTGCGCGTGTTCGTGGCGAATGGGTACTATGACCTGGCGACCCCCTACACAGCCACCCGGTACACATTCAACCACCTGGGGTCAGATCGAAAGATGCTTGAGCGGGTGACGATGGCGTACTACGAGGCCGGTCACATGATGTACGTCCACAAACCGTCTCTGCTCAAACTGAGGAAGGATGTGGTCGCATTCCTGACTGCAAAGCCGTGAAGTCCTGCGATCGGCGGCAGACCGGGAGAACGGGAATTGTGACATCCGGTGATTCGGATGCTTCCACGTAGGGCGCCCTTATGCAGTCAACTACCGTGGCCCTGGCAACAAGCGAGTTGCCGGATGAACGGGTTTTGTCCCACCCCCTCGTACCCAAGCAGTAGCACCTTGCTGATTAGCCTTCACTTGCGATTCGAACGCACGGGAGAGATCGCACACCCACAACCGGTGACCCTCAACGCTCGAAGCCTGGATCATGACCGGAACGCTGGCTTGGTGGGTGTGCTCGGGATTCGGTCCAGCCGGAAGGGATCCAGGGGAACGGTTGTCGCTCGACCCTGAAACAATTCGGTGATCACCTGGGCCGTCCCAATGGAGAGTTGCACGCCGGCCCGAAAATGACCGGCCGCGACAAACACGTTCTCCCACCCGGGGACGTTGCCAAGATACGGGAGCCCATCCGGCGACCCTGGCCGCAGCCCCGCCCAACAGGTTTCGACCCTCGCATCGGCAAGCGTCGGGACGAGGTGTGCCGCGAGCCTGCGGAGTTTCGTGACCGCTTCTTCTGTGTTGACCTTCACAAAGCCGGCTTCGGGCTCCTCGGTCGATCCGACCAACACCCGCCCATCCCCCCTGGGGACGAGGTATTCCTTCCCGAGCATCAGAATGCGACTCAATCTCGGGGCTCCAGAGTTCAGAAGGACGATTTGACCCCGGACGGGCTGAACAACCGGCGCATGCCCGAGTTGCTCCAGAAGGGGTCCACTCCAGGCCCCCGCCGTCAGCAGGTAAGTACCAGCGCGCACAAGCGAACCTTCGCCCACATGGACCCCACTCACCCGACCATTCTCACACTCAAACTGGCGGACGGGTTGGTGCGGATGGAGCTGGACCCCCGCCCTCTGGCAGGCAGCAATCAGCGCCCGAAGATGCCACGGATTACGGACCTGCGCGCAGGTCGGGAGGAAGTAAGGTTGGCCACGGACAGCACCGAGTCCGGGTTCAAGACTGCTCAACTCGTCCGGAGTCAATCGCTCGAAAACAATCCCCTCGGCTTGCCAAACTGGGATAACATACTCGTCGCAGGGGTGGAGGTATTCAATTCCACCACAAGCCCGATAGCCGTTATTGACGCCGGTGAGTTCACGGAGTTCGGCCGAGAATACCGGGAATCGAGCCGAGCCGATCGCCCGAAGTAGATCGGCGGGAGAGCCAGCCAGGTCGGGATTGCCCGGTGGGATTATACCGGCCCCTGCCCAGGAGGCCTCGCGTCCGAGATCCGAGCGATCCAGGACATCGACTGTAAACCCAGCTTTCGCAAGGAAATATGCCGTGCTGAGTCCGATGATTCCACCGCCGATCACGGCTACGTCCGGGTGTTTCGACATGGGGCCATTGTACGACCTTGGTCGGGGTTGACGGGAGGCATCACGTCCGGCATATCCTGCCACCCGAGACTGATGCTGGTGCGTTCTTCCGAGGGGGTGAACCATGCTCCGGTTCGGTACGGTCATGGCGGTCGGGTTGAGCTGTGCGGCTGTGTCGGTGGGACTGAGCGGGCAGATCGCAGGTGTGAGCGCGCAAAACCCACCGGGCAGCCCGACCACCCTTTCGGCCGACCTGACAGCGCTGCAAGGGAACTGGAAGCCTCTCTCGATTTTGTTTGAAGGCAAGCCGCAGATGGCGGCGGAAGACATGAAGAAGGTCACGGCCGTGTTCGACCAGGCCGAATATCACCTTTACTACGCCGACAAAAGCAAGGAGCCGCCCACGGTGTTGAAACTGGCGGTCTTGAACGTTGTTCTCGACCCCTCCACGAATCCGAAATCACTCACATTCGAGTTCACGTCAGGGAACCTCAAGGGCCAGAAGCGGCACGGGATTTACGAAGTTGCGGGGAATGAACTGAAACTTTGCTACGGACCGCTCGACAAACCGAGGCCAGTTCAATTCGCTGCGCCGGTGAAGAGTGGCTATTTCCTGGAGGTCTGGGCCAGGCAGGTGGTCAAGTGATCCAAGGGCGTTGCCCTGGGCTGAGGAATCTCAGCCTTTCAGGCTGAAAACCCATCAATGGAGAGGCCGTGGCCTGACCATCATCACCCTGAAAGGGTGAGATCTCTCAGCCCAGGGCAACGCCCTGGGTTTCTTTTTGCCTACAATTCTTTTTGTAGCCCGCGGCGAACCCGGCACCTGGCCGGGTTGTCTTGTGGGTATGATCACTTTAGCCACCGAACCCGCCATCATGGACGCGCACACGCTCGAACTGCTCCAGTTCGACACGGTTCGGGAGTTACTTGCTGGGTATGCTGCGTCGTCACTCGGGCGGGATTTGGCCCGTGGGATCGAGCCGTCGACTGACCCGGTGGGCATTCGCCGAGAGATCGCCTTGGTGTCGGAGATGGTCACTGCATTGGGGCTCGGCCAGGCTCCGCCCTTTAGCGGCCTGCACGATGTCCGCCTCCTCGCCCGACGCGCTGCGATTGGCACCATGCTCACGGCAGAGCAACTCCTTGAAGTCGGGGAAACGCTTGCCTGTACCGGTGCCATCTACCGCTTTCGGATGCGCCTCGCCGAACACCTCAGTGGGCTGATCGATCTTCTCTCGGGGATCGAAGACCTCGGGACTGTCGGGAAAACGATCAGCGGGTGTATTGATGGTCGCGGGCATGTTCTGGATATGGCCAGCCGAGAGTTGGCCACCGTTCGCCAGAAACTCTTTGAACTGGACGAGAAGATCAAATCCGAGATCAAGCGACTCCTCCGCGACCCCGAACTTCGCCGCATCCTGAGCTATCCAAACGCAACCGTGAGCGGGGACCACTATGTTCTCCCGGTGGCCGCCAATCATCGCCACAAGGTTCCCGGCGTGGTCCACAGGGTGAGCGGGACTGGCGAGACGATCTTCATCGAGCCCGCAGCCATCGCGAACCTGAGTGCCGACCGTGTGACCCTGAAGGCGGACGAAGACCGTGAGGTGAAACGGGTCTTGCGACGACTCAGTGGTGAGGTAGGGCGGGTGGCGAAGCCCCTTGGCTATGCCCTGGAGGTGATGGCACGACTCGACCTGATCACGGCCAAGGCCCGGTACAGTCGCGACTACACCATGTGGCCCCCGGACTTGACCACCGACGGCCGTCTCTGGCTCCGCCAGGCCCGTCACCCGATCCTCGAACACATCTTTCGGACTAGCGCGGAGCGGACCAGCGCGGAGTGCGGAACGCGGAACGCGGAACGCTCGAACACCACAGATCAACCGATCGCGCCACCCAACCCGTCTCCGCTCCCTCCACTCCATGCCGCGTCCCCACCAGCCGATCCTTCCGCTCCGGGTTCGGACGTTCCGCGTTCCGCGTTCCGCACTCCGCGCTCCGTTGTTCCTATCGACATCCGGCTCGGGGTCGGCTTCAACCTGCTGGTCATTACCGGACCGAACACTGGTGGGAAGACTGTGACCCTGAAAACCACCGGATTGCTCGCGTTGATGGCTCAGTGCGGGATGCATATCCCGGCTAGCGAAGGAAGTCAGGTGCCAGTCTTTCGCCAGATTCTCGCAGACATTGGCGACGAACAGAGCCTGGAGCAATCGCTCAGCACGTTTAGCTCACACATTTCGCGAATCGCTTCCATTTTCGACCACGCCGACTCCGAAAGCCTGGTTCTACTCGACGAACTCGGCGCTGGAACGGACCCGACTGAGGGTGCCGCCCTTGGCCGGGCGATACTTGATCAGCTTGACCATGTCGGGTGCCGTGCGATCGTCACCACGCACCTTGGGGATCTCAAGACCTACGCATTCAATAATGATCGCGCTGAGAATGGCGCGGTCGAGTTCGACGTGGAGACCATGCGACCGACGTACCGACTCCACATCGGGCAGTACGGGATGAGTAACGCGCTCAAGATTGCCCGTCGGTTGAAGCTCCCGAAGGAACTGCTCCGGAAGGCCCACAAGTATCTGAAGCGGCGGAAAGGGAAGACCGGTGAGCTGGCCCGGCTCCAGCAGTTACGGGAAGAAGCTGAGAAAGCACGTGAAGACGCCCTCGCTGCCAGGCACGATGCAACGCGGGAGAAAGAGGAATTCGAGCGGAAGATCGTGGCGCTTGACCGGGATGCAAAACAGCAAGCGGCGTTGCACGATTTGCGGTCACGTCTGCGGCCAAATGATGTGGTGAAGGTCGCCAGATTCGACCGATCGGGGAAAGTCGTCCGGGTGGATGCCAAGAAACAGCTCGTGACAGTCAGTGTTGGGCTCGGACAGTGGGAGATCCCTTTTGAAGAGATTTTCCCAGCGGAGTAACCCCGCTGATGCAGGGATTCCCGACGGCTCCTTCTTCGACACGACTGCCTGTTCGCCTCACCCCAGCCAGATTGACCCAGGCCCAAGTTTTGTCGGGGCCGCACCGAGGCGTTCCGGGGTCGGCCATTGATGATGGTGGGACAACTTCTCCTGCCGCTGGCCTTATTGCCGGGGGTCGTGGCTCGCCAGAGTGATCTCGTAGACGCGGTTGAAGATCGGTTGCTTCACATCGTCTGCAGGGGGGGTGCCCTGGATCACGGCTTTCGCACCCTTCAGTTCGTAGCAAAACTGTTTCCCACTGAACGGGTCAACAGGGAGGGGGAGTTTCACCTCGTCCAGGCGGGCAGGAAACTTACCAGCGTTGCCTGCGGCGTGCGCCCGGAGGCCCTCGACAACCTGGAGCATCGCGATTCTTTGCTGAACCCGATTCTGCGCCTGTCTTGCCTTCCGGAGTGTCGGGAGCAGCCTGATAAAGACTCCTTCTGGAGCCTGTGAGTTCATCATTCGGGTGGACACGCCGCCCTCGGGTGATCCCATTTCGAGCGTCGGGGGAGTTTGCCAGTACGGAAGCGCTGCCCACTTCGCAATCTCATCTCGTGCGATCTCATACCGGGCGAAGTCATCCATCATCAGGATCTGGATTGGAGGGAGTGCCGCGAGTGCGGGGGGGCGGTGGCCAAGTTTGGCCAACCGGTCTCTGGCCGCGGCGACCTTTGTCGAATTGAATACTTGTTGAAAATACCAGGTTGAATTGAACTCCTTATTGCTATCAGCATATCGCACGATCAGATCGATTTTTTTTACCAGGATTTGGAGATCTGACTCAGAAATGGGCTCTGCCTTTCGGAGCACGTCAAATTCCTTCCCCACCCAGGTCCGGTCTCCCTGGACCCCTTTCCGCAGGTTGATGAAGGGCGTGGGCAAATCGACTAGTGCCCAGAACAGGTTGGGTGCGCCGGGCTGTTGTACCAGTTCCTCGACTGCATCCAGTGTTAAACTGGTAA
Source organism: Gemmataceae bacterium (assembly GCA_003136315.1). Classification (GTDB taxonomy): domain Bacteria; phylum Planctomycetota; class Planctomycetia; order Gemmatales; family Gemmataceae; genus Urbifossiella. The sequence goes on from PLDW01000272.1 coordinate 7,613, forward strand.
TCGCGATCCCGACAATTTGGGAAATCACTGTTGGATGATCGTTGAACGCTCGGGCCAGCGCGAACAGGGTCTGAGTGGTCTGGAGCGCAGCGTCGAACTCTCCACGCGCAACTTCACCCCGGAGTCGGACCTTCAAGACCATCGCCAGACGTCGCATTTGCTGGACGTCTGGGAGGAGGAGGTTGATCCCTTCGGCCTTGATTTGATTCTGGATCTGCCAGTCGACGACATCCAGTCGGGCGGCATGGTGGGCCTGCCGTACTGCACCACCCCCATAACCGATGAGGTTCGGAACCTTGGCAAGCGTGGAAAGGGGGGCGTAGTGCCACCTCTCGCGATCTTCCTCCGACTCCTTGTTGAAAAACAGGAAGTTCTGTTCCATGAAGCACTTATAAAATGCAGGGATCTGGTTTCCGGCCTGAAGATCCCGGATTTCCGGCAGCAATTGGTATTTCATCGCCGGGAGTGGGGTGGGGGTGGCATCGACCTCGAACACGACCAGCCACTTGCCGTTCGTGGGGACAATCGGCGGCTGAGCGACAATGTCGGGACCGACGAGAAGCCAGACAGCGAGCACGAACAGGAACCGCCAGCTAGACATGATGAGACCTCTCCAGAGCAACACGAGGAATGCGGGCCTGATCTGAGAACGTCGGTCCAGGACCACCATTCCATGCAGCCGGGATGTGCGCTGGCAGAATGCCTTGAACTCCGCAGGATCTCACACCTCTGGTGCTGGTCTTTGCCAGATCGGCGTTTACTCCTCGTCCACAAAATCGGAAAATCATTCGCAGTCTCCCAGACACCAGTTACCCGGATGGCCAAGGAGCGGCAGTGAACTCGACTCGCCTCCGAAGTGTGACACGTCGGCTCGCCGCTGCCCCACCTGACCCTGGGGGACCACCGGCCACCGACGCGAACCTCCTCAGTCGATTCCTCGACCGCCAGGACGAGGCAGCGTTTGAACTGCTCGTCGCCCGACACCTGTCGGGAGTCCGGGCAATCTGTCGGTCGGTCCTCCGAGACCGAAACGACGCCGACGATGCTGTCCAGGCGACTTTCCTGGTCCTCATCCGACGGGCGGGAGTTGTCCGCAACCGAGAGGCGTTGGGAGGGTGGTTATGTCGAGTGGCGTGGCGTGCGGCCAACCGACTCCGGGAGGAGAACAGCCGCCAAGCCAGGCGGCTGAGCACTGGGATCGCCCCGGAGACACTCCCTGCAGCACCTGTCGGGCTGGGGGTGACATCCGAGGTGCAGTCTGCGCTCACGGAAGAGATCGGTCGCTTGCCGGAGCAGTACCGGACGGCGGTGCTTCTGTGCTACGCGGCCGGGACACCGACGGCAGAGGCCGCAACGCGGTTGGGATGGCCCAAGGGAACCTTGCTGACCCGACTCGCCTGGGCGCGGAAGCGCCTGCGTGACAGGCTCAGCAAACGTGGCGTGACTCTGGCGGGAGGCTTCACCGTTGCGTTTGCAGAACGAATCGGGGTGGCCGGGGGAGCACTCCTCGCCGGCCAGATCAGCAGTGCAGTCGTGGCGGTCGTCGGTGGCGATCCATCGGCGCTGGGGTTGGTGTCGGAACGGGTACGATCTCTCACGGAAGGAGTGGTGCGTCACATGATCGGGACAAAACTCAAGGCAGTGGTCGGGATCGGGTTCCTGGCGATCGGTCTTCTGGGGCTGAGCCTCGGGCGGCTGACCGTCGGCACGGCTGACGCAGCCGGACCAGGCGATAAGAAACCTCTCCTCACAGCTCCACCCCTTCCCACGAAGGCCGCCGACTCCAAGGAGCCCGCGAGGGCGGTCCTTCCTGACGCAGAGGCAAGGACCGAATCGCCGACAGCCGTGCCCCCGACGCCCGTGGCGGGTCCGGGAAACGACCTTGTCGTCCGCCGACCACTCGGGAGCTACACCCGCGAGGTGCCCGGGTATGGAAAAGCGACCCTGACCTTCACCGAGAACCGCCTCACTGTCGTTGCGAACCTCCGCATTGAGAAACTGACGTTCACGGTCACGGCCGATGCGGACTACTGCATGAATCGCGAGAGCATGGTGTATGGGATCATCACCGGGGTGGACGTGAACGGTGTATCTGATGAGGATGAGGCTGTTGAGATCGCGGCGATCCTGGGAGGGGCGAACGATGTGCCGTTCGCGTTCCGAGTGAGGGCCGAGGACGATTCCATCACGATCAAGGATCTCAAGTTTGGTCCAATCGGCTCGCCAGTGTTGATGGAAGTCTTGTATGATAAGGGCGAGCATAAGGATTTGCTTTACACCATCGGGAACATAAGCGGGAAGTACAGGCTCGATCCGAACCCAGACCGTCGACCCTCTGCACCGGCCCTACCACCCGCTCCCCGGAAGAACCGCACGAACAGCACTCCGAGAGCAGGGAAACAGTTCGATGCTGTCCCCCCACAAGGGCCTGTTCAGGTGCCTTGAAGGCAAACTCCGCCGTTTCAAGCAGAAACTGAGCAAGCTGCCCTCACGTGTAGCGAGTGACTTCTCACACACTTTGACACTTCTCGCTCGACGCGACAACATCTCCGCTGGTTCCCACGCGCGGAGCGTGGGAACCAGGGTTATGGGGATCAAACGGCTCAAGATGATGTCACGTCCAGTAAGATGTCTCCATGATTTCATCCAGTATGCGGCTGCTCCCCAACCCGTACTTACCTGATCATCTTTCTTGCCGGCTCAATACTCCGAAACAATCACCCTGCGAACCGCCTCCAGCAGTTCGTTTGGGGTGAATGGTTTGGGTAAGAACGGCTCGCCAAGCCCGGCTGGGGGTGCGTAGCCCGACACGAACAGCACCTTCAAGCCCGGCCGGATGGCCCGGATGCGCACAGCGAGTTCCCTACCACCCCGCCTGGGCAATCCGAGGTCGGTGACCAACACATCGATCGGGCCTGCGTACAAGCGGGCTCGATCCTCCCCGGTCTCTCCGTTTGATGCTTCCAATACCCGGTAGCCAGCAAGGTGAAGGGCCACTGCGGCCACGTCTCGCACCGCCTCCTCGTCCTGGACCAGGAGAATCGTTTCGCCGCGGGACGGCGGAGGAAGTGTCGGCAGGGCAGGGGGGGCGGTTCCCTCTGCACAAGGCCAGAAAACACGAAGGCTCGTCCCCCATTCCGGCGACGATTCCACCTCGATATGTCCACCGGACCCGCCGACGATCTCCCAAACTGTGGCGAGCCCGATCCCGGTCCCTCGTTCACCCTTGGTGGTGAAGTAGGGATCGAACATCCGCGCTCGAACCTCGTCGGTCATCCCACACCCGGAGTCGGACACGGTCAGGGCGACATACGTCCCAGCAGGGAGTTCCCGCGGCCAGCCTGGACGGTCAGGACTCACCACTGCCTCGGCGACCCGGATCGCGATCGTCCCATCCTCTGTGATCGCATCCCGGGCATTCGCCACGAGATTCAGCAGAACCTGATCAAACTGACCCGGATCGATCCGGATGGGCGACACACCCGGTGCCAGAAGCACATCCAGCTCGACACGATCCCCGACCAGTCGGCGGAGCATCCGCTCGACCGCACGGACTGCAGCACTCGGGTCGACCGCGCAGGGATCGGCGGCCGACGGCTTGCCGAAGGCGACCAACTGCCGGGCGACCCCGGCGGCGGTCTGGGCTGTGTCCGCGATGAGATTGGCGGGATCGCGGAGAAGGTCGGTCGGCGGGAGAAGGTCGCGCAGGAGTTCAGCGCTTCCCGCAATCACGGTGAGCAGATTGTTGAAGTCGTGGGCCACCCCGGCGACCAGTCGGCCGACGGTTTCCAGCCGTCGGGCCTGACGCAACTGTTCGTCGGCCTCTCGCGTGCGCGATTCCGCTCTCTCAGCTCGGGCCGTTGCTTCCGCCACACGCGCGTTCAGCTTTCGCACCTGATCCCGCTGGTCAATTGGTCTGACGAGTTCGGCCGCGACACGTGGGGCCATCGCTCGGAGCACCAGCCGGATGTCTGGCCCACCCGGGCGGATCGCGCGGTCGTCGACTACAGCAACAAATCCCAGCAGGAGCCCCGCAGCATTAACGAGCGGCTCGGCGATCACGGCCTCGGCCCGGAGTCGGGCGAGGAATTCATCCCCCGGAAAGTGGTCGCGCGCGGAGGCGAGAACGCATTTCCCGCCGCCGGCGAGGAGGTCGCGGACAAATTCTCCGGTCGCGGGGAAGACAAAGCCATCGGCCAACCGGCCGTCCACGCAGGCAGCGACGGTCCGGGCCAGGGCAGGGTGGAGTGGGTCAGGAATCGCGACGACGGCGGCCCGACTTCCGAACGTCGTCGCCAGTCGATAGACCGCCTGCGATACGAACTCCGCACCGGTGACTGACCCGAGGGCCTCGAAGACCCCAAGTCCGGCCCGGTCGGTCTCGGCACGGGCCGTCACGTCGTGAGTGCTGCCATCGACCCGGATGGGCCGTCCGTCACGGTCTCTGACGAGTTGTCCCCGGGTGACCACCCAGCGGGCGGTCCCTACCGGAGTTTCGACACGATGTTCCAGGGTGAACTGATCAGTGGCTGGGAGGTGTCTCAAAGCAGCCCGAAGGGCGGCCCGGTCATCTCCGGGCACGGCCTCCAGCCAGCGCCCGGGACGGTTGAGGAAATGGGCGGGTGGGCAACCGTATGTCCGCTCGACCGCTCCGGCCAGAAGGAACATCAGGTGACCATCGGGTGACACGGACCAGATGATCTGGTCCAGTGACGAAAGCACTTCCAGCGGGAACCCTGCCAGCAGTTCTGGCGGTGCTGGTGGTACACGCTCCTCTGGCGGTGCTGGCCGACGCGGTCCGCTCACCGGGGACGATGCCCGCCGGGGCGGGCGGGGAAGGGTAGGGGGGGTGACGAGGGCAGCGAGCGGATGAGTGTCGGCGGTTGTCTCGTCCGACGGCAACAGGGCAGGGGGGGTGAGCTGTCCGACAGCAGACTCAGGCACTGCCGTGCGCTGCTCCTGCCGGTCGAGGGCTTGTTGGCGCAAGATTTCGATCGTCTTCGGGTCGGTCGTTGTCATCGGGTGGTCCCCGAACGGTTGCGATCCGCCCAGCGACCTGCTACCTTGTGCCCCATCCCGCCCTCGCTCCCCACCCACTCGCCTGAAAGGCCGCGCTGATGCGTCGCTTCACCCTCCCCACAGCATTTGCCCTGATCCTGGTTGCTCTCCTTGAACCGGCCCCGGCTGCTGATGACTACTCCCTCGGCCCGGACTCGTTTCCTCACAAGGGTGTTCCGAAGGGGAAAGTGACTGGCCCCATGAAGTGGAAGAGCCAGGTTTTCGAGGGTACCGAGAGGGACTACTGGGTGTACGTTCCCGCCCAGTGCAAACCCGAGGAGGCGAATACACCCGTGGAGCCAGCGTGCGTGATGGTGTTTCAGGACGGAGAGTGGTACGTGAATGAGAAAGGTGATTTTCGCGTCCCGGTCGTGTTCGACAACCTGATTCATAGGAAAGAAATGCCCGTTACTGTCGGCATTTTCGTGAACCCGGGAACATTCCCATCCGCCAACTCGAAGGGGAAGGGGCGATCGAACCGGAGCTTCGAGTACGACACACTTTCCAATCAGTATGCCAGCTTCCTGGAGAAAGAACTCCTGCCGGAAGTCGCAAAAACGGTGAAACTCCGGTCCGACCCGGCCGGTCGTGCCATCTGCGGGATCAGTTCCGGCGGGATCTGCGCGTTCACCGTCGCGTGGGAGCGACCGGATCTCTTCTCGAAGGTTCTGAGCCACGTCGGGAGCTTCACCAACATCCGCGGCGGAGACGTCTACCCGGGTCTGATCCGCAAGACCGAGCCCAAGCCGATCCGAGTGTTCCTGCAAGACGGGTCCGGGGATCTGGATAATTTGCACGGTCACTGGCCGCTGGCCAACCAGCAGATGGCCTCGGCCCTGAAGTACATGGGTTACGATTACACATTCGTGTATGGCGACGGTGGACACAATGGGAAACAAGGTGGAGTGATCTTGCCTGACAGCCTTCGGTGGTTATGGCGAAACACCCTGCCAGCCAAACGGTGAACCCGTCTCCTCTCCCCAGACACTCCTCCCAAAGATTCGCCATGAACCGCATCTGGCTGACTGCTGCCGTGATCTTGCTCAGCCCAATCGCGGCCGAGACCCAGGACATGCCGCTGGCCCAGATCCTGATCGATGGCGAGGGGTGGAAGAGAGTCGATTCGCCAGGCACTCGACCTGCGGTCGCCAACAAGCCATCGACGACGTCACCCAACCGGAGCACCCTCTTCACCTGGCACCCTGGTGAAAGGTTCATCTACGCCGCCCAGTTGCGAATCGATGGGGGATCGACTGTCCGTGCCCCGTATGCTCCGCTCCGTCTGGGGATTGGAGAGAAGGAGACGGTTGTCACGAGCCTGACGACCGACCGGGACGGGCGGATCTACGCGGCCACTCCGATCGGTGTGCAGGTGTTCGACCCGACGGGTCGGCTCTGCGGGGTCGTTCAGCCAGCGGCTCCCGGTCCGGCGGAACACCTCGGATTTGAGGGTGACCAGTTGACCGCCTGGGTCGGAGCCGTGAAGTATGCGCGGAAATTGAGGACTTTCGGGGTAAAATGATCGTTACGACCCCGGGTACGAAGACCCTCCGTGCCTGGGAGTCCACGACAACCATTTGCCGAGCAGCAACTGGCGGTTCCGTCATGGCGAAGCTGGCAAAGAGGAGGCCGCAGAAATGTCCAGCACGCGGATCAAGAGTCCCCGAACTCCACCTCTTCAGTCAGGTGACCGCCTGACCGCGGAGGAGTTCGAGCGCCGTTACCATGCCATGCCAAATGTGACGAAGGCAGAACTCATTGAAGGGGAGGTGTACCTGCCATCGCCCGTCAACCATGAGTTCCACGCTCACCCACACGGCATCGTGATGGGTTGGCTGGTCAACTTCACCGCTTCCACACCGGGGGTTGAGTTCGGGGACAACCCAACGGACCGGCTCGACCCTAACAATGTACTTCAACCGGACGCATTGCTCTTTATCCGTCCTGAGTGTGGTGGTCGAGTCATCATTGATACCGGCGGCTATCTCAACGGGGCACCGGAACTGATTGTGGAAGTGTCAGCCAGTCGGGTGAGTATTGACCTTGGGAAGCGACTCGATGTGTACCAACGGAATCAGGTTTGTGAGTATGTCGTGTGGCGGGTGTACGATGAGGAACTGGACTGGTTCGTGCTTCGGGGAGGGCAATTCGTCCAACTGACCCCTGATCCAACCGACGGCTTACTGAAGAGCGAGACCTTCCCCGGACTGTGGCTGGATGCGGCTGCCCTGGTTCGCCGGGATCTGGTCAGCGTCTTCTCGGCGCTCTCGCGTGGAGTGGCGACCTCGGAACACGCCGCCTTTGTTGCACGACTCGCAACCAGACGGCAAACGTCCTGATGCCTGGCAGTTCAAACAAAGTCCGTCCTTCATCGGGGAGTGCCGTGACAATCTCAACCAGCCGTCCGGGTGAGATCCCTCTGGTGCGCGCATACTGAGGGCTTTTTGGGTCGTCGGATAGCCCAAACGGAGGGGAGTTCAACTTCCGCCGCCTTGTCCCTACCTGGGAATACGGGAAATCCCAGTGGAAACTCAGCCGAGTGCAACCTGGCGGGGTGGCCGGGGGTGAGTCCTCGAAACCCCGGC
>PLDW01000350.1 GCA_003136315.1 Gemmataceae bacterium
CGCTCGAATGAGTTGTCCAGAATCAAAACCATTAAATCGCTGGCACGGGCTTCCAGCCCGTATTGGCCCAGCAGTGACCAATGACGGGTGGCCGGGGTTTTGTTTCGAAGACTCAACCCCGGCCACACGTCATCGGTCTATGCTGGGCCAATACGGGCTGGAAGCCCGTGCCATCGATTTCACGGTTTTGATTCTGGACAACTCCTTACGGCTTGAGCGTCCCCGGCATGGCTGTGGTGTCGAGCCGGTACTGCATCTTGTCCGTGGTCAGTTCGGACTCCACGCGGCCGAGCTTGTCCTTCACTTGAACTTTCACGTTCCCTGCCATCACCACCTCGCCCGTCCCGGCCAGGAACGAGAACGAATCACACGTCCCTTCGGCCCCGAAGCCGACGAAACGAACCTTCCCCGTCGCGGTCACTGCCGACAGCCCCTGGCCCTTCTCCGGGGACTTGATGTCCACCTTCTCGCACAGCACCTTCATCACCAGATCGTCCCCGTGACGGACCTCGAACAGCGGCTCACCCTCTCCGACCCGCAGGATGATCTTGAACTTGGTCGCCGCGGCCATCGTGGTAACCGGTGCGGTTGAGACCGGCTTGACCAGAGTCGTGGTGGTGTCCGGTTCCGGCAAGCCCAGCTTGACCGGGGGTCGGACCGGTTCCGCCAGGGGCTGATCGACATACGGTGGGACCGCCGTCGCAGTCGGAGTTGCTGCTGGCGTCAAAGCACCAACACTGGCCGGGGGGCTCGCTGGGGCGGTGGCGACGACTGGGGTGAGGACTTTGGGTTCGGATGGGGTCGGCGTTGGTGAGTGTCCGGCGGGACCCGTACCCGGGATCGGCAAGATGTTCCCAGATGGAACGATGGGAGGCGCCCCAGCCGATGGCCCGGTGGGCAGCGGCTGAGTTGTGCTGGGAGCTGGCGGCGTCAAACCCGCCAGAGGGGGCGGGGCCTTCGTTTCGGTCGCCGGGACCGGAGGTAGGAGAGCACCGACTGGGACCACACCCGAGGAGAAACCCATCTCCGGCTTGGGCGACTCCGCCTTCTTCCCGGCGGTTGGGGTCGGGCTGAGTGGGACTGCGAAGCCGGTGGACACCGTTGCTGGACTCGGCGGCATTGGCGCTGCCTGAGGTGAAGGCGCGGGGGTTGTCGTGGCTGCCGGAAGTGGCAGGGCCAGTGGAGTGGTGCCATCGGGCAGTGGGGGCGGGGGGACGTCGATCGGCGGGGTAGGTGGCAAGGCCTTGCTCGCCGGGTTGCTGCCACTTCGGGGCACTTTCGGGCTCTCGACAGTCGGCGGTTCATCCGCCCGGCGGGCCGATGCGCGGTCCGGCCTGGGACACTGGCCAGCGATCGCAGCCAGGCCGCCGAGCGACACCCCGAGGACACCGGCCATTACTTTCCAGCGGGACATGGTCATCGCCTCTTCTCCTGCGCGAAGGGTGGCCGGGGGATACCTGCGAGCGTTCCGAACCCGCGGGGGCCTGCCCCTTCCGATCGAATGCGGGCGGACGATAACACCGCGCTCCCCCCACGTCTGCGCCATTTCTCCCGGCCTCCCCGTCCCCCCTTCCGAGTGGCTCCCTCGAAGGCACAGACAACGATCATCGTAACCTGGAACGTAAGACTCCGCACGACCTTGAGGCGGTTGGCGGAATCCGTACCCTGATCAACAATTCCTCACCTCACGCTCCACCCCAACCCCCACTCGCTGATGTCCCGCCCCAAGGTATTCGTCGCCCGCCGCATTCCGAACGTGGGCCTCGACCGGATCGCTGCCGCGGCTGAGGTCGATGTCTGGCCGGATCGTCTCCCCCCTCCCGCAGCCGTCCTCCGCGAACGGGTGGCGGGCTGCGATGGACTCGTCTCGCTCCTGACCGACCGTGTCGACGCTGGGCTACTCGATGCTGCCCCCCAGTTACGAGTGGTCAGCAATTTCGCGGTTGGGTTCAACAATGTGGATGTGCCCGCCTGCAGCGCCCGCGGTGTGTGCGTCGGCAATACCCCCGGGGTGCTGACCGATGCCACCGCCGACATTGCGGTCACCCTGCTACTCGCAGCCGCTCGCCGGCTTGGTGAGTGTGCAACCGACGCCCGGGAAGGGCGGTGGGTCACCTGGGAACCGCTCGGCTGGCTCGGCCAGGATCTCATCGGTCGGACACTCGGGATCGTCGGGATGGGCCGGATCGGAGCCGCCACCGCTCGTCGGCTGCACCACGGATGGGGGATGAAGATCCTGTACACGGCCCGTTCGCCCAAAGACGATGCGGAACGGGAGTTAGGCGCTCATCGCGTGGATTTCGACACCCTTCTGGCCGAGAGCGACTTCGTCTCCGTCCACGCCGACCTCAACCCGACGACGAACCGGCTCTTCGGGGCAGACGAGTTCCGCAAGATGAAGCGGACAGCCGTGTTCGTGAACACGTCGCGGGGGCCGCTGGTCGATCAGGCCGCGTTGGCCGGGGCATTGCGGAACGGGACAATCTTTGCCGCCGGGCTGGACGTGACGGACCCCGAGCCGCTTCCGCCTGAGCACGAATTATTCCACCTCCCCAACTGCGTGATCGCTCCACACGTCGCCAGCGCCACTGTCGGGACAAGGGATGCGATGGCCCGATTGTGTGCGGAGAACCTCCTCGCGGGGCTCCGCGGCGACCCACTTCCACACTGGGTCAACCCGGATGTCGCTGGCCGACAGCGACCCAGGTGATGAACGAATCACGAAAACACGACAGACGAAAGGACGAAAACGATGTTGCTGGCCGACAACGGGGGCTGGTCGATGTGGGGATTCCCGCCATGATCGGAGATTTTTCCCGGTGGGACCGGCATGGCCGTGGGATGTGATCTACGCTTCCCGGTGAATTCGATTCCGCTCGGAGCGAGACCCTGAACCGGGGGCGAGGCGGATGAACAAGCCGATTGTGGTGGGAACGGTGGGGTTCATTGGGGTCCGGGGCGGACTGGCGTACCCCCAGTTCCGGACAGCGAGTCGCCTCCTCGTCGAGTGCGACGGGCCAAACGCCTTGACTGGCGTCGAGGAGGTTCACCGCGCGAACGATGGCTGGGGCGATGCCGATTTCGACCGCATCTTCCGCTGGATGACGCCAACTCCTCGCGTGGTCATCCACGAAATGCCCAAGCCCGGTCAACCCGTGGCCGACCCACCCATTTCCCCCGCCCACAACCGAAATCGCCAGATCGTGGATTCGTGCAACCTGCTCGTTGCATGTCCTCCTGTCGAGGTGGAGGAGCTGCGGTCACGGACGTGGGTTGCGGTCCGATATGCCCGCCGGGTGGGGAAGATGGTGATTATCATCTTGCCCGATGGCACGATGGAGGTCGGGGGACGGGAATATTACATGACACCGGTCTCCAACGGCCGGCAGTCGGTCTCCGTCTTCCTCTGCCACGATCCGCGACCGAGCGGATACGGCGGGCTGAGAGTGACGCCCGTGCTCCTCGAAACCCTGCCCCACTCGAATCGATTGGGGCCGGACGGAACGGCGACCGCTCGACCTCTCCTGGGACGCTCCACGCAGGGTCCGCTACGGTATCGCGAGTTCCCATCGCGGAAAGCCCTGCTCCGGGCCGGGTTTGTCCCCGCGGGCCGGTATCGGGTGTGCGACACCTGGGACGATTACCACAACCCCTGGCTGGCGCAGAACGAGGGTAGCATCCTGGACACGGGGGCCGGACAGTCACTGGGGTCGACCGACCCGAACGGGGCTGTGGAAGCGATCTTGAGAGATTCGGCCGATGCGGATGCGGTCGCCGGGTTGGGCCGATGATTGCCTGTGTGTCGAGTTTTACAGGCGGGGCAAGCGGTCCGGCAGTCTCAGACTCCCGCTCCCGGCCAGTCTGAACAGTCTGCCGCCGTTTCCCGCCACGGAGTCCGTCGAGCGCCCTACAGCCTCCGAATCGACCCGCGCAGTGGGCGATGTCTGCGGTGGTCATGGCCGAAAACTACACCCACTTACGCGATGATCGCTATTTCAATTCCTTCTCTTGCTTGTTGCAAAAGAGAACCTTCTCCATCGCCTCAAACCACGACGTGACACTCTCGAAGAGCCCATCCAGAGACCTGTTGTTGATCTCCTTCATGTCCACCCGCTCAGCACACGCCAGAGACGGGCTATTCGGGCCGTTCACCAATGGCTCCATGACCCAGCCCCAATACCCCTTGTCACCCTCCATCGAAAAGGCCATGAGAACGATCGGGGCGAGAATGAACGCCCTCGCGGTCATCCCCCGCACGGCTTGGTTTGCCAGGCGGTTTGCGGCTCGTTCGTCTTCGAGAGGACGCGAAGTCCCTTTGACCTGCACGCCGAAATACGGATTCGCTGTCAGACCTGCAATCGGGGTCATGAGGTGGGCGATCAGATCGATACCCACGTCATCCTTGTCCCCAAGTGATAGAATCCGCACGTCCTTCCGGCGCGTGAGGACGAGGTTCGCAAGAAGTTCGGCTCGTTGGGCCGTGTAATGAGTGACGGTGTCAGCAGGCATAACCGGAGGCCTCAAGAGAAGAGCGATTTGTTCGCCATGCGACAGAGGATCACCCAACTGATTCTGGCTTCCGTCGCAGCCGCTCGGCCGCTGCGTGTTGCTCCACCAGCAACTGGTACAAGTCTTCGACAACCCAGTCGCGATCCTTCCCTTTGTAGCGGGCGGAATCGATCGGCTCCCCCACACTCAATGCGATCGTACTTGGCCCGGGTGGGCAGTACAACGGCGAGAGGTGCGGCCAGGTGTGAAACCGGCTCCACGCTGCAAAACACCCGGCGATCCCGACCGGAACGATCGGACAACTCACCCGCTTGATCAACAGCGATATTCCCGGTTTCAACGGCTGTACCTCACCCGTGTGCGTCCGCTCTCCTTCAGGGAACATCAGCACCGCCCGTCCCTTTCCGATCGCATCCAGCACCGCCTGTATCCCGTCCTTTCCCATGTTTCGGTCAATTGGGATCGCGTTCAGACTGCGGATCACCGGTGCGAGGAGAGGTTGCTTGAAGAGGCCGCTGCGGGCCAGGTAGGACAGATACCGTCGAGACGATAGCCCGACCAGCACCGGATCGAACATCGACTGGTGATTGGCGACGACCAGAACCGGGCCGGTCTTGGGCATGTTCCGCCAGCCCGAGCGGCGAAGGCTGAAGCCGAATGTGAAGAAGGTGAAGGACGACCAGAAGACGGAATCGTACCACAGTCGACCGGCTAGGTTCGGGCGGGAGGACATCGGCGGGAAACCTCCTCCTCCAGCCGGGCCAGGACGCCGTCGGGGGTCAGGTGGGTGGTGTCGATCACAATTGCGTCGTCGGCCGGACGCATCGGGGCGAGGTCGCGGGAGGCGTCGCGGGCATCCCGCTCCACCTGGGCCTGCAACACCTCCTCAAGACTAATCGGCTCCCCGCTCGCAGCCAACTCGTGATATCGCCGCTCGGCCCGAGTCACTGGGTCGGCGGTCAAAAAGAACTTGCAACCGGCGTCTGGGAACACAGCTGTCCCCTGGTCCCGACCCTCGCAGACGATGTGACGGCCAGCAGCAACCCGCCGCTGCTCCGTCGCCAGGAACCGCCGGACGGCCGGGATCACCGCCACCCGACTCGCCCCCTGTGACACTTCGGGGTTGCGGATCAGGCCAGACACATCCTCGCCGTTGAGGACCACTCGACCGGGTAGGGCCTCGACTTGCACTGTCGCCAGCGCAGCCTCGACCGCAGGCAGATCGGTGAGATCGATCTGGCGGCGGCCAAGAGCGAGCGCAACCGCCCGATACATCGCTCCGGTATCGAGGTAGTCGTACCCGAGCCGGGCGGCGAGATCCCGCGCGGCGGTACTCTTCCCCGATCCCGCGGGTCCGTCGATCGTCACGATCATCGAAATCTCTCCAGGAAACCCCCGCCTTCAGGCGGGGGGAGGAATGGAGAGGGGCGGCACCTCTGCCAAAAAGATTGTGAATAAGTGAGCGCCCTGTACGTCTATCCAAGTGGACATCGGTTACCCAGCAAAACCCGCTGGGGTGGTAAAAGTCCGTGGGCTCATTGGCATTGGTCGCAAGGCACCCTGCTTGCAGGGATCACAGTTAAGACCACGAGAAAACGTACTCCGAGCCAGTCAGTAAAAACGGGGACCGCGACCTCCAAGCGTGTTTCTAGGGGTGAATGTCAACCACCCTCAGTTAGTAGCGGCTCCGCCTCAGAAGCGGCCCAGCTACAAGCCCCCGGCTTCAGCCGTGGGGTGTTGACGGCGGTTCCCGAGAAGGTCACAACACACGACCCACCCGGGCAAAATACCGGAACCCCGACCCGAGGAACAGTGCTGGGAGTGGGAAGTCCCAAGACGATAGGGGCGGACCAGCAATCGACGATGTCTCGGTTATGGCGGTCGAATGAGGTGGTCCATCGAATTCGCGTCATCGCCTCCGGCACCCCGAACCGGTGGTAGAGCTGCGCTCGACCACCGGCTAATCGCTGCGACCCCTCCGGGGTCGGTTGGGCCATCGTACCTACGTCATCGACTCCCGCACAGGGGTCGGTCGAGCCATCGTATTTGCGTCATTGCCTCGGTCACCGCCACTACTTGACAGCCTCGTACCGGAGATTCTGCACGACCTGGACAAGCCGGTTGAGGGTGGCCTGGTCGGGTGTCCCGTTTACCTTCATCCGGAGTCGACCCGCGGTGTCAAACACCACCATGTTCGGCTCGCCCCCGGTCAGTCCGAACGCGCTCTTCATGGTGTCCGCGAAGTCGAGCCACACCGGGACTTCCGGAGCGCCCTTGGCGATTTGCCCGCGGATGGCGCCACGAACCGGGCCTGGCACCTTTCCGCAGCACGCCACCGGGACCACCCGGACATCCGGCTGGGGTTGTGTGAGCGCCACCCCCCCAAGTGGAACGACCGCGGCCTTCTGCGCTGGTCCTGGCGGCAGTCCCTTCGCGTCCGGGTGCCAACTGACGTGGAGTTGCTCACCCAGCGCCCGGCAAGCTTCCGTCCCCTTGCGGTCGCCGTAAACCAGAATGACCACCGATCCGCGCAGGTCGGCGAGGTTGGTCTTCTGATCGAACTGATTCTCCATAGTCAGCATAACGGCTGGGGGGTCAACTTGTCGGCCCGGCATGGCTGCCGGGACCACACCACCCGGCAGCGGGGCCGGTTGTTGAGCGAGGATGGGTGCCGATCCAACCGCCGGGAGGAGCCCGACGAGGAAGGACCGCACCACCACGCGGAGCAAACCGTTCATCACCACATTTCCCCTCTCACCTGGGACAGTTTCCGCGCCGGCGGCGGCCCTCGTCGATCATCAGCCCAACGACGGCGATGGCCAGGAACGCTGCCGCGAACCCACCCACCACCATCACATTTGGCAAGGATTCCACAAATCCCCGGCCCTGCCAGGTCACTCCATCAAGGCCCCGCATGGCCCAGGTCGTTGGAAGCGCGCAGGCCAGATCACGCACCCATCCCGGGAGGAGGAACGCCGGGAGCCAGAGGCCCCCGAGCATCGACACCCCGAGGATGACCAGGATACTCACACTCCGCGCTCGGGCCTCCGTCCCGCCAACCGCTGCCACCAACAGACCGGTGGCGGCAGCCAACCCACTGGCTGCACACACCAGGGCCACAAACCCCATCACCGAACCGGTCACGGTGACCCCAAAGACCAGTCGCCCGAACCCGAACGTGACGAGCACCATGAGTAGCGCGACCCCGGCCGTCGTGAGGGCCTTTCCGAGCAACACGGCCGCCAGCGGCACCGGGGCGGCCCGAACCCGCGACCAGATCCCCTGCTGCCGCTCCCGAAGGAAAAGGAGGCCACTTTCCATTCCCCAGAACAGAAGATACTGGAGCGTCATCCCGCAAAAGCTGTGAGTGTAGGCGTTGAAGTGCGCATGCGACAGCCCGGGAACAGTCGCCGCCTCGATCCGAAACGGCGCTGCGAATCCGTTGGGTGAGCTGAGAAGTCCGCTGAATGCATTCTGGGCCAGTCGCTGCATCACGGTTTCTGTCAGCACACCCTCGGCCCACTGTCGCTCCGGTTGGGTCGTGGGATGGTGGAAGATCTCGACCGCGGGCCGGTCTTCGCTTCCCCCCGGCTTCCAGTCCTTGAGCCGCTCGAATCCGCGGGGAAAGACGATCGCCACCGCGGGTCGGCGATCAGCCACTCGGGTCTCGGCCTCGGCCCGGGAAACCTCCACCCCTTCGATCCGCAGTGACGCAAGCAGGTCGTCGGCAACTTGGCGGGTAAACGGCCCGTCGTCTTCCACCACCACGGCAACGGGTAGGCGGACGGCTGTCTTCTCTTCTGTCGGGCGACCAAAGATGAGCCCGAACACCGACGCCAGGACAATGGGAACGAGAAACCCCAGGGCAGCGGCCCGTCGGTCGGCCCAGAACAATTGCCAGTCCTTGCCGGCCAGGGCGAGAATCAGTCGCAGGCGTCGAGGGCAGGTCATGTGGGGTCTGAACCTCACCCGGAGTCTCGTAAAGCGAGCAGCAGAAAATCAATGACCCACCGTCATGGACTGCCAACCCGGGTCGGCTCTTCGGTGAAATAACAGATTATCCAACCACCTGATGTAACACCCTCGCTAGTGTGCCAGCCGGAGTGTGGAAGGCATCCAGAGGCACACCTTCGGCCAGCACCAGGGCGAGCGCCCGGCCCAGTTCCTCCGAGGTCAGCGCGGAAAGCCGCAGTCGGCCCCCAGTGGCGTCGATCTCGACATCCGGTCCGAATCGCTGTCTGAGAGATCGCTCCAGGAACCGGGGGAGTTTCCCGCGGAGGTGCCCGTAAAGCACGATTCGGCCGCCTGGTCGGCACCCGAACACCTCGGCTGGGGGTCCAACCGCCACAAGTTCACCGCGGTCGAGAACGGCGATTCGGTCACAACCCCGGTCCGCCTCATCCAGATGGTGGGTCGAGAAGAGAACCGCGTGACCATCGTCGCGGAGCCGGGCCAAATCGGCGAGCCACTCCTCCCGGCTGGTTGGGTCTAAAGCCGCAGTCGGCTCATCCAGCAGGAGCACCGGCGGGTCGTGCAGCAGCGCAGCCGCCAGGTTCACCCGTTGTTTCATCCCTCCGGAGAGTGTTCCGACCCGGTGCCCCGCCCGATCCGCAAGACCAGCCCGCCCCAGCGCCCGGCCAACCCGTTTCCGGAGGTTGCAGCCAGATAATCCGTAGAGTTGTCCGAAGAATGTCAGATTGCTGGTCGCGGTCAGCTCGTCGTACAGAGCGCAACTCTGGGGAACGAGCCCCACGCGGGAAGCGAACCCGTGGGGGTCGTCTCGTCGCTGCAATCCCGCGACAGTGACCACTCCCTCAAGCGGATCCAGGAGCCCCGCAGCGACGGCCAGCGTGGTACTTTTCCCCGACCCGTTCGGCCCCAGCAGCCCGACCAACTCGCCCCGGTCAACGTCCAGGGACACCCCGTTGAGGGCCACCCGATCGCCGTACACGACACGGACGGCCTGAAGGCTCAGTGCCGCGGGCATGACACCTCCCCTGGGCGCAAATCCGAACGTGGGAGGCGTATACCGGGCACCGAAGGAGGTCGCAAGCCGAAGAGCCACTCCGGGTCTGATCCACGAACCTGTCCGGAATGTCGATCGTCTTTTCGTCGATGCGACACCCAGGACAGGGTTGTGGATGCAGCCAACTCCCCGGCTGGTGCGGCCATCGCCCCTCGATTGGGGTAGGCAAGGCCCTGGCAGCTCGAATAGAGTGGGGGAAAGTTGGGAGGGGTATGCGATGGATGAGTTGCGGGTTCGGGGAGAGGTCCGAAACGGGCAGGTGGTGGTCGAAACGCCCTTGAATCTACCGGATGGTTTTTTTGTTATCGTGACCGAATACAACCCGGCTGACGACACTGACACTCCGGACCCGCCCCCACCAACCCCGGAAGCCTGCCGCGAGATGATGATCGGGCTGAGGGGACGGTTAGATCTGGCCGATGACCCGGACTGGGAAACAAAAATCCTGATGCCTCGTGAGTAGCCTTCCACTCCGTCAGGGACGGATCGACATGTCGCCGCAACCGCGATCGGTTGTAAACTCCCCTTGGACACCCTCGACCCTGACCGGTTCGCTGCCGTCACCGGGTTGACTACTCTCCGACCCAACTGAGGCCCCTCGCGAGGAGACGCCATGCTTGGCACAACGCTCAACCCCCGCCAGTTCCTGAACCGGGTGGCTGCGGAACTCGAACGAATCGATACGAAGGAAGTCCAGCGCCTCGCCGACCTGATGTGGGAGCGCTACCAGGCCGGGCGGTTCGTGTTCGTCATCGGAAACGGCGGGAGCGGCTCGAACGCATCCCACTTCTGCGAGGACATCGGGAAGGGGACGCTCGCCCGAAAGTTCTTCGACGACGACACCAAGAAGCGCTTCAAAGTCCTCAGCCTGACCGACAACACCCCCTACATCCTGGCCTGGGGGAACGATGAGGGGTTCGATCGGGTCTTCTCGGAGCAACTCAAGAACCTGGCCTCGCCCGGGGACTTGCTGATCGCGATCAGTGGGAGTGGAAACAGCCCAAATATCCTCCGGGCGGTCGAGTGGGCCAATGCCCACGGACTGACCACGTTTGGGTGTACCGGCTTTGTCGGGGGCAAGCTCCGTGGGATTGCCCAGCACGGGTTGCACGTTCCGCTCGACGATATGGGGATCGTTGAGTCGATCCACCTCACCGCGTTCCACTGGGTGGTCGACGATCTGCACCGACGGGTGTCGCTGTGATGTGTCAAGGTATCCCCAGCCCGGAGGGGGTTGCTCACCTTTGCCGGTGGTCGAGCTGTGCTCAACCACCTGTTCGGCGGCAGGAGGCATACGTGGAAGATCCTTTGCATCCTGATTCCTCGAAAGCGAAGTTAACCGGTCCCGGTTGCGTGGTCACATTGCTCAGTGTTGTTGTCATCTTTACGCTTGCATTGCCGATTGTGCGTTGGAGAGATCCAGACACCGGGGAGCCCCTTCCCCGCTTTATTGCGATTTTTACACCTATTATCGCAGGCGCCTGCTTTAACGCTGCTGCCTCATACGTACTTCGCCTGTTTGGAATTGCAGTGTGGGCAAAGCCGGGTACAGATCACTCATTCACAACGGAAGACACGCAGGCACAAGCTGATGGGGCAGACGACAACAGAGAGTGATATTGGATGACGTATTTAAGATAATATGGCAAATAACCACAGACAACTCTGGTATGCAAATCTGCCGAACCCGCTGCTGCACCTGACCGGCGGGGCCTGTAGGTGTTCTGAAGTTCATCACTCTCCGAGCTCCGCCGGTAGGTGAGCATGTTGTTAATCGCTGTGACCCCTCCGTGGTCAATCTGGATTCGCGGCACCGTCAGGGGTGGTTGAGCGAAGCGCTACCACCGGCGGCGGGCACAATGACGATGACATAATTACGATTGTCAGAAAGAATTGTCTTCCTCTCTTGAACGCGATATCCGGACTCGGCACCCGCTCCTCCCCCTCTACAATGCCTCCGCTCTGACCGGTTGCGGGATGTCCCGTCGGAAGCCGGTCAAAACGCGTGTACCTCATGGGGAGAGACATGACCCAGGCCGAGCGGCTCGAACTGCTGACTGCCGTCCGGACGGGGCGGCTGGATGTGGAGGAGGCGAACGCACGCTTGAGCGAGCCGACCGGCGGTGACCTGGGATTTGCCACACTCGACCTGCACCGGAAAGAACGCTGCGGTTTTCCGGAAGTGATTTTTGCCGAGGGGAAGACGGCCGAGTGGGTAGAGAAGGCTGCGCGACGGATGATCGAGGCCGGACAGGATTGCCTGGTCACCCGTCTCAACCCAGCCCAGGCCGATCACCTGGCGATCCACTTCCCGCACGCCGAGCAGGATCGGCTTGCCCGGACCTTTTGGCTGCCCGTTCCCGGGGAGAAAGCCCCACCGATCGGAAATGTCGTTGTCGTCACCGCTGGCACCGGGGATCTCCCGGTCGCGCAGGAAGCCGTCGTGACTGCCCGCGCACTCGGTGCGTCGGTGGAGTTAATCGTGGATGTCGGGGTGGCCGGGATTCATCGCGTGTTGCGTCATCGAGACCGGTTAGCGGCGGCGGATGTGGTGGTTGTGGTCGCCGGGATGGATGGTGCCCTGCCGAGCGTGGTCGGTGGCCTTGTCGATTGCCCTGTCATCGCGGTCCCAACCAGCATCGGCTACGGGGCCGCATTCGGTGGAGTCGCAGCTCTGCTCACCATGCTGAATAGTTGTTCGGCTGGCGTGTGTGTGGTGAATATCGATGCCGGATTCAAAGCCGGGTACGTCGCAGCCCTGTTCGTTCGACGGATGGAGAAAGCCCGTCGAACGGCCAACGCCCACGGGTAGTTGTCCCGTGGGCGTTGCATCGAATCAATCTCAGGTCAGTTCCCGCCGGGAACCAGGCTGGCGGGCAAGGGCGGCGCGATCGGTCCATTGGGCGATGGCCCCAGAGTCGGTGTGCCAGGTGGCAGTGCGCTCGGCATAGGCGGAGCAGATGGGGGGGCCGGGAAACCAGCCAGCTCAGTCACAGGCGGGTCGGAGCGCGGTGGGTTCGGGTTCGTCATCCCAGGTGGTGCCGCACGGGCCGTTGAAGGGCCAGTCGTGTACTGCTGACCGGGTGACAGAGAGGATGTCGGCCCACCAGATCCTGGTTGGCTGGACGGGGTGTAGACACTCGCGCCCGGCGGCATCGGGCTGCCAAAGCCGCTGACGCCTTGTGGACTCGGAGTGCCCATACGACCCGTGTTATTGGGGTTCGCGATGTACGAGTTGTTGAGTGGGTCAGAAGGTCTGGTCGGTGTGGCTCCGAACGGCTGATTGGCACTCTGCTGCCAGTTCTGGGTTGAAGCCGCGCCGGGCGCGGCCCCCGGCGTCGTGGAACCAGGGGTCTGTGTCGCCCAGGTCGGTGTTGACCCAGGTGTGCTGCCGGACGTGGCAGTGCTCGCTGTCGACCCCTTCGAGACTGGAGGTGGACCGACTGTCTTTTTGTCGTTCATGCAGCCGATCAGGCCGGACGAGAGCATCACTCCGGCCCCGATCACTGCCATCCGTTTGCGCCATCCCTGCGCCATGGTCATCCCCTCGCCAGAATACGGCGGTGCCCCCCAGGCCCGCCGGCTCCTGGTGGCCGGCATCCGTGCCGGCCGCCAGGGGCTCATTGGTTCTCGGGGGAGATAGCGACAACGAGTGTCGGAATCAAGGCGTTCCCTCAGGGCGGTCAGCGACCAACGGGCGCAGGCGGTGCTGGGGCAGCCGGGCCTGGCCCGAGCCCTTGCTGTGGCCCGCCACGAGCGATACCTTCGGGGTCGCTTTGAGTCGCCAGTTCCCGCGGAAGCGGGAATGTCGATTCAGCCGGGAAGTACTGCGGCGTGTGTTCCAGATACGAAGCACTTGGCAGGGTCATCCCCCCGATCCAAGTCTGGCACCCGGTCAATCCGAACCCGAGTCCGGCAGCGACGCGCACCAGCCAGCGCCGTTTGTCTCGCATCTTGATATCCCCCCGGTCGTGCGGCCCGTTCCGTCCCCTTGACCCTCGTTTCGTCACCCACCTGTGCATCCGCGACGGAACTCACGGGCGGCTGGCGAACATTACCGGTTCTATCGGTTCGACCGACGCTGAGATTTAGTCCGATTCCAGGCCACAACAACGATTCGGGAACGTGGGAGATCAGCCGAGAATCCCGAGTTGGTCCTGAACGAGTCCTGATCTGTAAACCCTGCGGCCTGGGTAAACTGTTTCCGAGATATCGCCTCTTCCCCAAATTGTCACAGTCTGCATGGCCCCTTCCCGAAGACTTGCCGTGGCAATCCGGTCGAAACAACCCCGTAGTTACCCGACCCCACCGCGGGTCGTCCGGATGGAGGCGACGACATGAAACGGCTTGCTGTTCTGATCCTCACATCCGCAGTCGTGTGGTCCGGGGGACATCTCCCGGCTGCCGACCCTCAACCTGTCCCGCTGTTGAGTGGGATCGTGGCCCCCACTACGCCCCAGGTTCCCATTCCCGTTCTGGTGAACGGGGATGTTGTCGCGACCACTGACCCGGCAGCGTCAAGACTCCGCGAGATCCTCGGGAGCGGGCCATTGTTGGTGCCTGGTCCGGTCGATTCGCCGACCGTCGGACCCCGCCGATTCGGCCAACGCCTCGGGATATTCCGATTCCGCCTGAGGGGGACGAGCGATCAGGCCAGCGCTCTCACAGGTGGCCCGATGCGCTGGTGTGAGGATTGTGCTCCAGCCGTCCGTCACCCGCTTCCACCTCTGCCGCCAGGCGTGATCAACGCTGCGGGCGACACGAGAGTGAAGCAAGGCCGGCTCTGGCAGGTTGGGTACAACACCCCCAGCACACCGGCCACACCGGCGGTGAGCTGTCCGAGCGGCGGTTGTGGGGGTGGTCACGATGGGAGTTGTTGGAGCCGATTCAAGGCATTCATGTGCTATCACCCATCGCGGATCCACCTGGGGTTGACCCCAACACCGCGCATCACCCCGTTCTACATGTATTTCCCATGTTACGATAATGTGGGGTACGGCCCAGGCGGGTGTGCAACAGGGAAGTGTGCAACAGGGAAGTGTGCGACCGGTGGGCCTCCCACCGCCGGGTGTGCGACCGGCGCATGTGCGCCCACGCGATTCGGGATCAGCCGACCGATCGTCGGTCTTCCTCCCAGGGGTGTGGCGGGTTCGTGTCAAACGTGCCCGCAACCTGCCGGTCCGGTCATGCCAGGCTACCGGATGGCTGCACCGGAAACTCCAGGGGTCGCCGGGCAGAATACGACAACACCCATCGACACCAGTTCGGTGGTGACATCGGGATACCGGACGGTCATTCCGTTCACTCCCCCCCAATGGGATCAGAACCCTACCAGTGTGACCCCCGTGACGCAGCCTCTTCCGAAACCGTAATATCCAGCCGCCTGACGTGCGAAACCCTATAAGGCAGGCACCCTCTCCCCGCGGGGAGAAGTTGCCTGCCTTGTCGCGTCAACGGCACTGCCTGGCTCACCAAAGAGGTCCGTGTCGAGCGAGATTCACCCGCTCGGCTGGAGTCGACTCAGGACGGTGGGTGCGGCGGACCCGGTGGGGGTTGCTTGGGTGGCGGGCCTTTCGGGAGTGGACCCTTCGGCATCGGGCCTTTCGGCTGCGCCTTCGGCTCGGCGACTGCGGACGGGTGATTGGGCTCGACACCCGCGTGCGGTGCGGGTGGCGGGAGCTTGTGCTCCTCCTTCACCTGGGCACGGGCAACGACCGCTGGCGGCACATTGAGTTTGAGGCTGACCGGCGCATGTCCGCCTGGAGCCGCTGGAGACAGCGCGCGAGCGCGGACTGCCGCCGCTTCCGCCCTTTGCCGTTCAACCGCGACCTGCCGGATTGCCACCGCATGAACCGCTTCCTGCCGTCGCACTTCGGCGGAGATTGGTCGCATCTGTGTCTGTGGCTGGAGCTTCGTGACAACCGAGAGCGGCGCCAGCATCATGTGCTGCGAGACGTTTACGTTATTCACTGTGATGTTGTTGTTCACCACGGTGATATTGTTGGTCACGTTGGTTACGTTTGTCACGTTCGTGACTTGCTGAATCACCGTATTCTGCTGAACCAGAGTTTGTGCTGGTCGTGGGACTGTACCGTTATACCGGCCGACGAAGACCGCCGTGACGTTCACTTGCCAGGCCGGGGTGTCACGATACGTGACGCTGTAGTAACTCCAGAGTGGATCGTACTGGTATCGGGCCGGAGCGATCACGACTGTCGTCCCGCCGAGGCCCGCAGCGCACCAGGGCTGATAACCCACGTTGGTGTACCGGGCTTCGTAGTAATCACCGAAGTAATAGGCCCCATACCCGCTACGAGTGAACATCGCCCCCATCAAAACGGGTTCCGCCACAACGTAGGTGGGGGTGTAGACATATCCCGCTTGAACGACGTACGTCGGAGGGTAGTACACCGGCGTGAAGAGTACCCCGCGCGTCCCGAGTGGAAGATCCCAGTACCCGTCGACGAAGATGTAGCCGACGGGGCTCCAACGGTAGTGAGCGGGAATCCACATCCACCCTGCCCGATAACCCATCCAGAAGCCTGGCCGCCACACGTACCGTCCGCGCCAGACCCACGACCCCGGCACGTATACGCTGGTCGCGACAGCCGCGGGGACCGTTGGACCCGCTTCGATTGAAGGAGGGGGTGCCGACAGGTATTCGATCTCATGTGCAGCGGCCTGTTGGACGCCCGGTTGTTCGGCGGGGAGTGGCTGCCAGAAGCCGTGAACCCACTGGTGGCCGCCTGGCACGTCGTGCCAGCTTCCCGCGACCCACATCCGGCCAGGCGGAGCGGCTCGCCAGAACCCACTGATCCAGATGAAGTCGGTACGATCGGGATCCCAGTGCCAGTACCCGGGGAGCCACTGAACGTGGTCGCCATCCGGTTTCTGGTCCGGTGGCAGTTCTTCGATCGGTTCGGGCGGGGCCTTCGGAACGACATCGCCCTGAGTCGGCTGATTGATCGAGGTTGCGAATCCTTCGTGGACCGGACCCCGGGCAAGGACTTCCGGACCGTCGGGGGCCGCGGCAGCCGGAGGTGGTGGTTGGGCCGGAGCGACGGGTATGCACAACCCGATCACAAGAGCGGCCAGGGGCGCTGTGGCCAGAAGGCGAGGCATTCGCGCGATCACGAAGGGTCTCCTCGTTGGGGGGTGCGAGTACGACCAGAAACGGGGCGGATGGCGGAGCGTGCGCTGACAGGAACTGTCCAGCAGACTTCGGTCCAACTCCCAAACAGAAAGCGGTTGTACCGGATCGATTGCCAGCCAGCAACGCCAACCCGAGAGGGGTTTCCAGGCCGATCGGAATTGTGTGAGGCCTCGGCGATAACTCTTTCCCACGATTCGGTTTACTCTCTCTTTCCATCGTGACCCTGTGGTGAATCGAATCGATTCATTATCTGATTGAATGATAGAATCTTAGGAGAAAGAGAGGAAGGACACGATCGACGCAGGGAAACGGTTCCTGTGCCGTGGAAAGACGCCCGAACTCGTCCTTTGGCCGCTCGATGAGACCTTTTCCCATTGGTGCGGGAGGTCCGCGGCCATAGATCGGATGTTACACCGGACGCCACTCATCTCTGGATGACTGCCACGGCAGCCAGACGGACGAGCGGAAGCGATCCTAAGAACTTGTCCAAGATCAAAACCGTGAAGTTCGCCGAGCGTGCGAATAGGAGCAAAACGNNCGTGCCACCAGATTTCACGGTCTCGTTTCTGGACAACTCCTAACGTCTGACTTGGAGACACCAATGCAACTGGGCATGATCGGGCTGGGTCGGATGGGAGCGAACATGGTCCGCCGGTTGACCCGTGGCGGCCACCAGTGCGTCGGCTATGACGAGCACGTGGCGGCCGTCAAGACGATCACGGCGGAGGGGGCGGCAGGGGCGCACTCGCTCGACGAACTTATCGGGCAGTTGTCGCAGCCGAGGGTGGTGTGGCTCATGGTCCCCGCTGCTGTGGTGGATGCATCGATTGCGGACCTCGTTCCCCGATTGGCCGAGGGAGATGTCATCATTGATGGGGGCAACTCGTACTATGTCGACGACATCCGGCGGGCGAAGGAGTTGCGAGAGAAGGGTCTGCATTATGTCGATGTCGGGACCAGCGGCGGTGTCTTCGGGTTGGAGCGGGGGTATTGCCTGATGATCGGCGGGGAGAAGGAGGTGGTGACCCAGCTCGACCCGATCTTCGCCACTCTCGCACCGCCGCGGGAATCGGCACCACCCACCCCGGACCGGGGCGGACGAGGCGGTACGGCCGAACATGGCTATCTGCACTGCGGGCCGAACGGGGCCGGACACTTCGTCAAGATGGTCCACAATGGGATCGAATACGGTCTGATGGCTGCCTATGCCGAGGGGCTGAATATCCTCAAACATGCGAACATTGGCAAGATTGGGAGAACAGTCAACGCCGAGACGACCCCACTGCGGAACCCGGAACACTACCAGTTCGACCTGAACATCCCCGACATTGCCGAGGTGTGGCGGCGAGGGAGCGTGGTCGCGTCGTGGCTGCTCGACCTCACAGCTCACGCCCTGGCAAAGAGCCCCGACCTGATGAATTTCGATGGGCGGGTGTCGGACTCCGGTGAAGGCCGGTGGACGGTCTCGGCAGCAATCGACGAATCGGTCCCGGCCCCCGTTCTGAGCGCGGCCCTTTACGAGCGGTTCTCCTCTCGCGGAGAGGCTGATTACGCCGACCGGCTGCTGTCGGCAATGCGGTTCGAGTTTGGTGGCCACCACGAACAACCGGTCAAGAAGTGATGACTTAAAGCCGCCCAGGTCGGGGAAGCGAGGGCGCGGGGCGGCCTCACCCAACCTGGGCGGTGTTCCGAAGGCGAACCGGAACGCAAGCGAGTGGTATCAGGCAGTTGGTGAGAGAAAATCTCCCAGAGGGATCGGGAT
>PLDW01000146.1 GCA_003136315.1 Gemmataceae bacterium
CCCAGGGTCAATCACTCCCTCTAGGGGCCGGAACCGGCGGCACTCACCCACTTCCCGTCTACTCAATTCTCGTGCCGAACACTATTGGGGCGGATGTCGTTTCTGTGGCCCGGTTTCGTGCAGCCGAGCTAACCGCCTGGACGAACTCCGCGACCCGCTTCAGGAGGTCACGCCGCGGTTTGCGCGCCAGGGGCCGAAAGGCTCTGGGAATACCTGAAACCCCTTGGGAAACGGCGAAAAAGATTCCAGGGCTTCCTTCAAATCGCCCAATTGTCTGATTCCACAACTCGTTATCAAATAGCGAGTTGTGAAAATCCAACTTCCGAGAGAGTGACCTGCGCGCAAACCGCGACGTGACCTCCCGCTTCAGGGCCACACAGTCTTCGGCATTGTAAGAGAGCAGTTTGTCCTTCCAGCATGACTCCCCGGTCTGCTCCCGGCGAGAGCGCCACACCAGGCTCTGGAGACCCGAGGCATCTTCAGCCGTCCAGGTACAGCCGAGGTATCGGCCTACGTCCTTGAGACCGTTAGAGAAGGTGGGGAAGTAAACGGTTGCGTGGATGGCCGACAGGACGTTCGAGGTCTTTTCCAAAGCCCTATCCACGAGACTCTTCCTCGTCACTACGTTTCGCATTCGCTTGAGCAACGCTTTCTCGTAGCTGCCGTAGTGGAATAGGACGAAGTCCTCGCGGTCTGACAGCAGATCCAGGAAAGCGTTGAACGCCACCGCCTCCCGGTCCTGGGTGTCCGCCCAGAATGAGTGCATCTTGTGGCTGTCGCCCTCAACCACAAGGACGCCCAGAAGGTAGGCGAAGGTGGCATCGCCATTGCCCTCGGCATCAAGGAAGATTTGCACCGGTTTGCGAGGTAGGTCAGGGGTGCCACAGACATGCACCTTCTTTTCTCTCAGTGCCAGGGCCTGCAACGCACTGTTGCGGATGCTGCCTGCCCGCTTCACTCGCTTCCCCCTCTTTCGAGGTCGGAACGTATAGGACAACTGCGTCAAAGTGAAGATGCCCTTGCGGTTATATTTTTGTATTTCTTTCTGGCTCACTGTCTCCAACAGGCTAATGTCGTCGGCCTGCACCGCCTGCTGGCGGCACGACTGCCTATACTCGCAGACGTGGCAGTGTCTGTTGAGCGTCAGCCGGGGTAGATCGACTCGCGCCTTAAGCCGATCCAACTCTCCAAGGATCTTTTCCGCTCCGCGATAATGCTTCGTGTTCAACCGGACGTTTCTCAATCTGGCGTCCGGACCACGGGTGATCAGCCCGTAGGAAGGACGCAGCCCCTGCAAGCGGGCGAGGACCAACCCCAGGATAGCCACTTGGAGTTTTTGCCGTGTGCCGACCTTCTCCCCGTCGTGATAGAGGACAGGGACATAGTGGTGGTTCCCCAGTTTCGAGGCTCCGTCCGCCCGCTTCAAGGCGTCGTACCGGAGGAACATCTCCTCGTCTTCAAGATTGACGTCTCCCAACAATGGCGTCCCATTCTTCAATATCGCGGCAGTGAGGGTCGCCCCCCGACCGGTGTCGCCTTCGCCAAAGCGGGCCACGAGCGCGCCAACCGCCTGCTCACACGACGATAATCTCGCCGCTATAGTCATCGTCTCATAGTCCGATTGCGTTCCACTCTCCCCAGCGAGCTTGAGGTGCCCCTTGTACTTGCAGTGTAGGTAGGACTCGATGATGTCCCTGGTGATCTTGTTCGCCATGATTTCGCCTCGGGGCGATGGTGCGCGACCTCCGTGCCACGACGCTTAAAGAAGAGATGA
Organism: Gemmataceae bacterium; assembly: GCA_003136315.1. Lineage (GTDB taxonomy): Bacteria > Planctomycetota > Planctomycetia > Gemmatales > Gemmataceae > Urbifossiella. The sequence continues at coordinate 1,775 of PLDW01000146.1, forward strand.
GAGAGCCCAGAAGGGCAGACCTGCATACAATTTACTGACTTACGCACTGGCTTGCAGCGTGGCAATCCAGTCCCACTGTGCAAACGGGCTGTCGCCCTTAACGCAGTGCCAGGTTGGAAAGTCTTGCAACCTTGATTCGCCACGCGGTTTCGATTTGGGGCACCCTCTGGTCCAAGCGGGTGTCTTGAAACTCCTCCAGGGACGCGATTTCGCCGGAAATCGAGCGGTGCCAGTCATTGGAAATTAGATCAGTTATCGTGAACCTCGTGCCCTATCCGGCCATGTCGACCGAGCGGTGTGGCTCGTTGTGGCTTCGGTTGCTGCCGATGACGCTCAGCGGGAAGCCCGGTATGCAGCAGTAGACCGCCTGGCCTGCACAAGCTCCCCGCTTCACCCGACCGTCACACACGACTCCACGACCACGAAGCAGCACTACCTCGGCGGACCCATCCGCGATTTCGCTGTGCTCGCAGGCGCGCAAAACGGGGCCACCGAGGCGTCGTTCGACCTCGACGGAGGTGAGTGGCTTCTTGCGGTGATCGAGGCTCTGGTGGCCTTTGAGAAGCTCCGGGCAACGGCCGTGCTCACGGACCACTCCCGGTTGTGTGTAAACTCGACGACGACATCGAGGGTGAAAGGGGTCGCCAAGGAGACCAGCATGTTGAGTTCCGATGTTGCCCGGACCCTCGCAAAGGTAGAGGCGGAAATCGACATGATGATGTACTGTCGATGGTGAACGAGAACCCGCCGATCGCTGACCCGGACTGACCACTTGACCCGAGTACCTCGGCAATCCGCTTGACGGGGGTGAGGTCATCCAATCACAATCATCTCCAGTGGACAAGTTGGCCGAGTCGATCTCCCGCAGAGACTGGCCGCGATTGCTACCGGGGAGTGCGGACGCCTTCCAATCGCACGGGGTCAGACCCTTAACTGGTCCGCGCGTCGCTGAGTTTCGCTATTCGCCAACAAGCAGAAGCCCCGAGCCGGGATCAAGCAGATCATTTGATGTCGGAAAGCTGCGGCTGCGTTCCTCCCACGTGAGGTGGTGTCATGCGCCTGCTGCTGGTTCTGTTCTCCACCGCCACCTGCGGGCTGGGTTCCGCCGCCGACGACCCGAAGAAACCGAACTACTACCCACTCACCAAAGGTAATAAGTGGGAGTATGCGGTCACTCACGTGAATGCGGAGAAATATACACGAGTCGTCGAGGTATCGGATACGGGGGTAAAGGACGGCAAGTTGATCGCAACCGTGAAGAGTTGGCGCTACCCCGGCATCAATTCGATCTACAGCTACCGTGCCGATGACACTGGGGTGGAAGAGCTGAGTTTTGGCGAGATCAATAACGACCCACCGATCCCTCGCCTGAAGTTCCCACTCAAGAAGGGCGACAAGTGGTCGCTCAAGATAAGGATTGATGTGACACCCGTCGAACTCACGTGGGCCGTCGGGGAACCAACCGAGATCATCGTTCCCGCCGGCAAGTACAAAGCCATTCCGGTTGTGTATGTCGAGAACGTGGGCAAACTCCAGGTGACCAACACCCTCCACTACGTTGACGGGATCGGCTTGGTCCGACGCGAAGCCAGGTTCTTATTTGGGGGACTTACCGAGCAACTGAAGACGTTCACCCCCGGCAAGTGACCGCGCCTCCCACAGCCCGACCGAGGTGCGATTGTGCCGCTAACTCTGACCCGCCGCCGGTTCCTCGCCAGGGTCGCCGCGGCCTCGGGTTGCCACGCGGGCGATACCTGCCACAGCGAGACGGAGTCCACCTGCATCGTCGAGCATCGGCTGCGGACGGAGCAAAGGCATGCCGAACCGCTCTTATGGCCCACCGACCTGAGAGAAACGACTCCCCTGGCCCGGCCTGACCACTCGACTGGAGTTCCTCGGCATTTCGCTTGACGGTGGGGCTGCTGACCGATCACAATCATCTACACAGTGGGTCGGTCGAGTCGATCTCTCGCAGAGACTGGCCACGATTGCTTCCGGGGAGTGCGGACGCTTTTCGAGCGTCCGCCTCCGAGATCCGGGCGTTCGGCGGCCGGTCGCCCAGCGGGTACGACTGGCAGGCTGGAATCAGCCAGGGAGCAACAGTATGGCGAACGATTTTGTCTTCGACGACCCGCAACAGCCTGACGATGTAAGCCCGGGCAAGCCGAGACGGCAACCCCCGAAAGCTTCGTCCGCCTGGCTCGTCATCCTAGTCGGTGTTGTGGTCGCGGCGGGTGCGGGGGGCGGGATCTGGGCGCTGGCCTACAAACCCAAATCGAAAACGGACGGGGTTCCCGGCCACGATGACGGGCACAAACAGGCCGTGAGGCTGAGTGCCTACGACTACTACAAGGAATACACCTCGGACGAGGCAGCCACCAAGAAGAAGTACGCCGGGATGCCCCTGGAAATTCGGGGCACGGTCATCTCAGCGGACAGTATCAACGTGGCCGCACAACCCCAACTCGTGCTTCGCCTCCATGAGCTCGGTGGCTAGTGCTTTCTACAGTAGAGTATCAACGTGGCCGCACAACCCCAACTCGTGCTTCGCGGCTCTGAGGATCAGCAGAATATTCTTGCGATTGTCCAGTGTATGTTCCCAGTCCGCGACGAGGGGGTGGTGAACGAATTGATCGCCGGGCAAACAGTGACAGTGCGTGGACACATCGAGTCGGACACGGCCGGTTTCGGCGCGCCGCAACTCGATTGTTCGCTGGTGGAAGTCAGCGAGAGTCCGGCGATTCGGATGACCGCCAAGCAACTGACGATGGAGTATGCGGCGGACAAAGACGGGACAAAAAAGAAGTACACTGCCAAGCCGATGATTCTGGAAGGGGCAATCATCAGTGCCGAGGAAAAAGGCTTTGCGTTCGTGTTCGTCTTGGGTGGGTTCGACGAATCGGCGGCCGAGCCTGTCCGCGTCACAGTTGAGATTGGTCACGCCGGCTTGAGTCACCTCAAAACGCGACTCGCTGCTGCGCGACCAGGACAGTCTGTAAGAATCAAAGGCGAGGCGGGCTTCCCGGAACTTGAGTATCCAATAACACTGTACACGGAATCACTGTTGAAGTGAGTTTACCAGAGGCGAGCGGCTTGTGATGGTGTGAGTGCCAGAGACGTAGTCGAGATCCGGGCCGAACCGCTCTCACAGCCCACTGACTTGAGCAAAACGAACCCCCTGGCACGGTCTGACCGCTGCTCTGGTCGGTGGGAAGGGTCCGGGCTGGCGGAAGACACCGGGCGAAATTCATCGCCCAGGCTTCATGAAGGTCTTCATAGAAGGCAGCAGGATTGCAGGAGGCTGTGGCGGTGGCTCAGATGATCGCGTCCGTCTCACTGCTCGTGCGGGACTACGATGAGGCCGTTGCATTTTTCACCGACCGTCTCGGTTTCGTCGTGATCGAGGACACTCCCCTCGGCGGTGGCAAGCGGTGGTTGCTCGTTGCCCCGCCCGGCAGCACTGGCACGGCCCTGCTCCTAGCCCGAGCGGCAACCCCGGAGCAGGAAGCATGGGTCGGTGACCAGGCCGGCGGACGGGTGTTCCTGTTCCTCCACACTGACGACTTCTGGCGGGACTACCTGGAGATGACAGCCCGTGGGGTGCGGTTTGCGGAGGAGCCAAGGGAGGCGCCTTACGGCACAGTGGCGGTATTCCTCGATTTGTATGGCAACCGCTGGGATCTCGTGGAGCATAAGCCGGCTCCCCGTGAATCCTGATGACTGGCGACCGCCAGGCGTCCAGACTCCGGACGCCCCGCCCCTTCTCACCCCGAACCCCCTCCCACAACGCCCTACCGCCCCGCTGGCGGCCGATCTCACCCCGTCCGCCCCATCTGGCTCGCAGGCAGTGTCGGCCGTCCTGGGGGCAATTGGCGCGCTGTCCTGGCCGAGGGCCTCGGGTATCATTGAGGCAAAGCGGCTCCGAGGTCGGACGATGACAAAATGGCTGAAAGCAATCGACCCACAGTCGATGCTGGCGCTCCTCCGCGACAAAGTGAGCGACCGGAAGTTGAGACTGTTCGCGGTCGCGTGTTGCCGAATGATCTGGCACGAGATGAATGAGCCCAGCCGACAGGCGGTCGATGCGACAGAACGCTTTGCTGATGGTGTTATTACCGACGAGGTGCGTGAGGCCGCGCAGAGATCGGCGGCAATGGGGCTGGGTAGAACGACCAGATCCCCAGCGTCACGCGCGGCCCATGCCTGTGCAGGCAGCAAGCCGTTATTGGCCGCCATTGAAGTCAGTAATCATGCAGTGGGTGCCGGCAATCTCAGGCCACAGCGCGAGGAGCAATGGCAGCTTGTCCGCGACATCATCGGCAACCCCTTCCGCCCCGTCACACTCGACCCTTCCTGGCTCACTTCGACCGTCACCGCCCTCGCCGAAGGCATCTACGCCGATCGAGCCTTCGACCGCCTCCCGATCCTCGCCGACGCTCTCCAGGATGCCGGGTGCGAGAACCCCGACGTCCTCGATCACTGCCGGGGACCGGGGCCGCATGTTCGAGGATGCTTTGTGGTGGACCTACTAACGGGTAGGAAGTGAACCGGGCGGTTGTCGAGGTCAGTGAATCCACAGTTTGACCAGTTGCCCGCAGAAAGGACAGTGGATGACCTCTGATGGCCCCTTCTCGGCCTCAGCCACCGGGATCTTTTGGCCCCGAGGTTTATCCCGGAAGAATTGCGAGCGGATCGTTTTCCCGCAATGGGGACAGGAGAGCGTCCCCGTCGGTGGACCTTGTGCCATGATGGATGCCTCCCTGAGCATCACACGTCGGGCTTTGAGAATGGGGGGATGCCATGTTTCCTGGCAAGCGGGATCAGGGGATTCTATGTGATCCCGGTGGTTCAGGCGGCAATTCGCTTGACGGCGGGGCAGTCATACAATCACAATCAGCTACGCGGTGGAATCAATCGAGTGAACTTCCCGCTCTCATCGTCTCGGAAGCACCAAGAACGCCGATCGCGACTTTACTGCACCGAAATTGGTCGGGGTGCGGACCGAAGCTCGCAAAATGACAGAAAGCTGAGTCGAGAATTAGTCTGAAGTCACGTGTACTGACTGGTACAGTTCCAGCCGCTCCAAGGACAAAGTATACGATTCTAAAATCGTACTTTCGCGGATCTGAAATCTCTTATGTCGCCCCTAGTTGAATCATCGGCCGGATGGCAGCCGTCGCTGAGATGGCTAGATAACTCTTCGGGTCGGCCGATATGGGGGACCGAGATTCGAAGGCGTTCATGAGCAGAACCCATTCGAAGCAACCGCCTTGCCACGGATAGAGGTGGGCGGCCCCCCCTCGGAAGATCAGCGGCTCCGGGTCGCTGGACTCGGTCGAGGGAGCGCACCAGGTCTTGCGGGAGAGCATCGCAGCCAAGCCGAAGCGGTTGCACCAGGGCCAGTCCCGTGGCCGGTCGGGGTCGAACGAGGCCGACAGGATCGCGTCGAATGAGGCCTTTGCCCTCGCTTGATCGGACTTAATCGGCTTGCGCCACCCCACGTTCACATCGTCCATGAACTCGGGGAAATCGTCGCCCCAGTAGAACACTGACGAGATACCCCCTCGCAAGGCCCACTCGAACTCTGCTGAGGTCGGCAATGACCAGCCGAAGTGTTTCAGCACCGGCTCGACCTGAGCCCAACTGAATTCGACGGCGTCGCCCATGAAATCGTAGCCGTAGAGGGCCTTCCCCTCCGAGGATTCTTCGGGCAACTTCGCGACTGTCCTCAATCTCGGCAAACTCGGCCGAACTAACTCGGCGGCCATAAGGAAGGGCATGACATCGACGGGGGGCTTGAGATTCAGCGCGGGGTGAAACTCAAGCCCATTGGATTCGTGCTCGTCGTCCTCCCTGCCGCAGTCTCGGCGGATTAATTCTGCGACCTGTGCAATCTGGAACTCGTTGAACCCTGGCCGGAACGTCCCCCCGGGGATCAATGAGAAGGTCATGCCCGATTTCGGTTCGCGCCACTGGAGAACCGAGCGAAGCTCGCCGGGCGGACCTGATGTCGTCAGGGTCATTGGATTAGGTACGTCCCAGCCGTAGGCCTGAAGCCGCTTGGTGAGGTAGTCACCCAGGATGTGCCTGCTGGCGTCGTTGAGCGCGTCCCATGCTTCGAGGCGGAAGTGGTGGGCCATAGAGGGTTCGATGACGAAGTGAGTCTTGGGCATCGGGAGCGACCATCTGGGAATTGGGGAGAGCCCAGGCAATACCGCTGTCGATCATCGCAATGGAAAGATTTTAGAAGATTCCGAGACTTTCGGAAGCGAACCAGCCCGCCAAAAAAAGTTCAATAGCACGCCTGTCGCCCGACATCAGCGGTACTGAGACCTGCACGCATCGGTCCCATAGACCAACGCATTGAAGAGCGCGTGGAATTGAACCGCCCGATCGTCAAAAAAGCGGTCCGACCACCCCCGAGATCAGTTCATCGGGCACCTCGAACAGCAGTTGCGCCCCGCGGAAGGGAATCGGCTCGGGGAACGGACGGGGATTCGCCAGTACCCAGCAGACCGGCCCCTCGGTCCAGAGGTTGAGCCGAATGGCCCGGGACGAGGTCGGGCTGACGCAATCGACCACGTCAACAACCCCGACGACGGCCCCGGTGGTCAACTCCTCTCACGGGGCATGTCGACACCGTAGATCGCCGACCAACTCGTGCTGCTCAACGAGGCCAAGGTTGCGGACCACGACGTCCAGGAGGCCGCCCGGAACGCCATCATCGTTCGCACGACCAACAAAAGTGTTGCGATCCACCCACTCCTCACATCCCGATCAGTCGGGAAAGCACGCTGAATCCCCCAATCGTCACACACGACTCCACGACCTCGAAGCAGCACCACCTCGGCGGACCCATCCGCGATTTCGCTGTGCCCGCAGGCGCGCAAAACGGGGCCTCCGAGGCATCGTTCTACCTCGACGTAGGTAGGTGGCTTTTCGGGGTGATCGAGGCTCTGGAGGCCTCTGGGAAGCCAGGGATGCGACCCCACTCTCCAAGTACTTCCGGGGGGTGGAAACTCGGCGACATCGGGGGAACGAAGTGCATCGCCGAGGGGGGGGGCACCTCCGCGACAACGGGGAAGAATCAACAGTGGCGCGGCCGACCATCCCTTTTCCAGGTGGATTCCATCGAAACCCAGAAGGCGACTCCCTGGGAGGTGACCATTTACGGTGAGGAACAGAGCGGCCGTTATGGGGGACGATTCCGTCGATCGCGATCTTCGGCTGAAGGGTAGGTGGGCAACTCCACCCCTTTGCACAGCCTAAATCGACGTAAGTCCTTTGGGGACGGATCTTGCGTGTCGCTTTGCAAGGGATTTTGCAACCCGTGGTCTCCGGCCCGAACTCGCTCGCTCTCGCCCGGTTTGGTCGACCGCCTGACTTTTCCAGGCGTTCGCGCGCTCCCAGTAACTGTGCAAAGGGGTGGGGCAAATCTCACCCGTAACGAATGATCGATACGGTGCCATTGGTGGAGTGCAAGGGTGACTGGTTGGTGAAACCCGTCCGGTCGCGGGAGTGGAAACTGGCAAATTTGTGGCATGTGATGGGTCGGATGCGGGTGTGAGTGGCTGGGGATATCTCGGTAATCGATTCACCCCCCCACAATCGATGGTAGCATGGCCCTGGACCACGCCCGAAAATCGCGTCGGTGTGTCGGACCGACGCGCGCAAGCTCAAACTTCTCGCGACATAGAATGAGGCCCTCCCTTGGGTAGTTTCCTGCATTGTAGAAGTGAACGATTACCCCTCCTCTCTGTCTGGTTCTGTCGCGAATTGAGGATAGAATCGGCTTTCATGTCCGACGTAACCCACCTCCTCGAAGCCGCGAAACGCGGCGACCACCAGGCTGCCGCCGACCTGCTCCCTCTCGTTTACGACGAGTTACGGAAACTCGCCGCCGCCAAGATGGCAGCTGAAGCCCCCGGCCACACCCTTGATGCCACCACCCTCGTCCACGAAGCGTACCTGCGCCTGGTTGGGGCCGCCGCCGAGGCCATGCAACAGGTGCTCGTTTTTTGATCACGCCCGGAACCGAAACCGGCTAAATCGCGAGGAGGGCGGATGGCACCGGGTCAATCTCGACAGCCTCACTCAATCGAAGAGAGAACCTGACCACCGATGCCCTTCCATACCTGACTGGAGACGCTCGCCCGGGGCGAGAGTGTCCGGGGCCGTTCGCTGTCCCACGCCGGCCCAGGGCTCCAGGGCCATGTCCCACGAGAAATGTTTGCCAGCCGGGCGAGAACCGGGTAGCGTTGAGGGATCAGCCGCAATTTCCGTGATCGACCGACGAATAATCTGAAGAGGTGCCGTCTCGTGGGTCGCAGGGAGAAGTCACATGGCGCAGTTGAAACAAATCGTTGAGCCCTTTGGCGAAGTCAATGTCTATCCCGGCCCGGCCGGGCGCAAGCGGGTGGTCGCCACCATCTTGATGGAGCCACACAAGGAGGGGGCCCAGACGGGCATCGCCCTAGACGGCTCCGGCTCCATGGCCAAGCTATACGGCGTCGAGGACGGCAGCCGGGTGCTGTCGTCGATCTTCGGCGGACCCAAGAAGTTGATCAACGAGGTCACGCCGGTGGCCCAGCAGCTGTGCGCCTACCTGGCCCGCAAGATCGACGCCGACGGCGGCACCACTTGCATTTACTGGGCCGTCGGCATGGGCGGCTGCGACATCGAGGTGGTTGGCGACCTCCGCGCCGACGAGGCGGAGCGCCACGTCTTCGGGCCCCCCAAGGAGTTCGGCACCGGCACGCAGCTGCTGCCGGCGGTGCGATACTTCGTGGACCGCTTCCGGTCCGCACCCTGGGGCTTCTACGTCTTCATCACCGACGGCGAGCTGCACGACCTTGACGACGTCAAGCAGTACAGCGTCCAACTGGCCCGGGAGATCGCCGCCGGACGGCGCAACCCGCTCAAGTTGGTGCTGATCGGCCTGGGGCCCAGCGTCAACGAAACCCAGATGACCGAGTTGGACGACCTCGACTCCGGCACCGACGTCGATCTGTGGGACCACAAGCTGGCGGCCGAGATGCGCTGCCTGCAGGAGATCTTCGCCGAAGTGGTCGATAAGAACACCCGCGTCGCCGACAACGGCCGCATCCTGGACCCCCGGGGCCGGGTCCTCCAGAACTACGCCGGCGGCCTGCCGGCCTACCTCGAGTTCGAGGCGCCGGCCGACGCGGACTCCTTCGTCCTGGAGGTGAACGGCGTCCGGGTCACCCAGCCGCTGTCCGACCGCGTGCAGGCGCCCGTCGCGGAAACCCGGCCGGCCGCAGCGCCGCCGAAGGCCCCACCCAGTCCCCCCGTGCCGCCGGTTTCCAAGATCGTGCCCCCGGCCCCAGTGGTGTCGTCCGCGGCGAAAGA
>PLDW01000004.1 GCA_003136315.1 Gemmataceae bacterium
AGAAGATCAGCACCTTCTCGAAGTAATCCCGCTCGTCGGACTCGGCGGTTGTGCAGTCGGGCGCGGCGGCGTCGAGGGCTGGACAATCGGTGTTATTGGGCTTAGTGTTATCTTTCATGTGGCATCCTCCCGACCGCGTTTGGCTGATACGGTTTGGAGTATGCCCCAGGTGTTTCTTGTCACCTTTTCCGGCATTAATGCCTGTAATGGACGCAAGGCTCTTCTGATCGGCACCGAGCAATCAGGCCGAACTACTTCAAAATTCAGCTCTTACGCCGGCTCGTCGAGTGTAGCAGGGGCAATTGCACCCAATAGAAATCCACGTCACCCGTCAAATGAAGGTAGACGACCTACTAGATGTCCATTTCATAAGTCCTTGGGCAGCATTCACGGTGCCCTCATGACGTAAGTTCTTGGGAAGCCAGGAAGTACGACTGCCCAGAGATTTACGAAATGGACATCTAGGAGGATTCTGGGGGACCAGATAAGCGTCACGGATGGCACTCTCCGAGCTGTAGGTGCCGTCGCAGATAGTTAGTGCGTTCCAGGCGCCACAGTCCTCACCGGCTCCAGGCCGTTGCGTTGCCGGATTTGATTTCCCAACGCGTTAAAGATGCTTTCAGCATCGAGCATGGTGCGAATCTCTCGACCCTCTTCGAGCGGTTTCACCCAGGCACCCTTTTTGTCGCCTACTTCGGCTCGGGGTTCACAGCGGAACCCATTGGCTTTCAGTTGATCTGTGATCTCCTACCCAGGGTTGACGTCAAACTGAACCCACACATCATGATGGCGGCGGGAACGGAGAAGACGCATCATTGGCCCGAGCTTCTGGCAGGGAAGGCCAATCTGTACGATGCTGTGTGGGTCGGGGAGAGTGGTTCTTTGGTTGATCGTCACTGGTTGGTCAGGAACGCTGGTCGCGACAGGCTCTTTCAGTTCTGATTGATGTATGATTTATTATGTTTGAATATAAGTCGATTGGGTAGGTGCCTTCGTTCCTTTGCGTTGTGCCATGATGCCCTCTTGCTTATGGTTACATCGGTTAATCTGGCGCGGATCAACATATTATCTAATATATATAATATTTTGAAGATACTATAATTATCTAGATTATGGGCTGGACTAGGCAAAGAGACCCAAAATAGCATTGCCGCCGGCCTTGAAGAATGCTGGAAAATCTGCTGGCTCGACGCAAACAGCATGAAACCAAAGAGAAATAACGCGATCTCGTGTGTCTGCCTTTAGGCACTGGTGGGTACTTTTCGACACCGTTTGGCACTCATTTGGTGGGCATTTGTTGGGCGGCAACACTGCGGTCAGGTGTGATTTCTGAATGAGTTCAAGAGCACCGAATCGACAGTCCAGGACTCTGGCTGTTCATGCATGTTTCGGCGATATAGTGGACCCGCTGCAAACGCTTGTTTTCCTTGGTTTTTCGGTATTTTCTGCCTATAATGCATTTTAGTGGCATTGAGCCCGCATCGAGCAATACTTTCCCCAAGGTGGAACATGGTATCCTTGGAAAAGCGCAGCAGTAGCTGGCGGGTCATATTCTGAATCAAAAATAAACGACGATACTTTACGGTTGGCGAAGTCTCCGAATCCGATGCTGTCGTTTACAAGGCATCGGCCGAGGAACTGCTTCGACTGCTCAAGCGAAAACTCGTGAGCATCCCGACAGGATGCAGCATCGAGGATTTCATGTTCCATCGCGGCGAGCCGCCCGAGTACGCAGCCCCGACACCGGATGGCAAAACGAACCTGACGCTTGCCGAACTTCGAGCCAACTATTTCCGCTCGCAGGAGAAAAAACTGGAGCAGACCACGATCGACGGTATGCGACTGCATTTCAACCATCCCACCAGAATCCTCGGAGCAGAGCGGCTGATCCCGACGCTGCTGCGGCCCCGACCTCCAGAAGTATGTCGATTCGCGATCGGCAGAATGGATCGATCCCAACGTCTATCGCAAGGCACGGAAGGCAAAGCTGGCCTTGGCCAAACCGAAACGGAATTTCTCCAGGCCCCGCCCGGTAAAGCCAGAGGCACCGAACAAGCCACGCCGCCACCCGTCTGCCGCCAGCATCAAGAAGGAGATCGTGACGCTGCGAACCGCATGGAACTGGGCACGACGCCAACTCGGCCTAGCCGAGGAGTTCCCCGGAACCGGCCTCGACTTCGCCAAGATCGAGGAGAGCCTGCCATTCATGACCTGGAAGAGGCGGAGCGACGGGTCGCGGCTGGTGATGATCCCGAGGAGATCTGGGATTGCGTTTAGCTTCGTCCCGGCGAGATTGCCGAGTTGCTGGAATGGGTGAAGCCGCGGCCGGTCAGCCCGTGTGTCTACCTGAATCAACTTCGACGTCAAAAAAACGCAGCTATGATATGAGTGGAGCAAGCCTTTGCAATGTCAGGGATTCCACTCTTCCCCAGAATCACTTAGAGATCAACTTTGTATCGTTCCTCGACCCCACCGTCGAACTCATCAATAAACGTACTTTCATCAGCAGGTTCTAGGTTTGCTGCTATTTCTTCACCAAAAGAGATGTTGATCCGAGGCGGCCAAGCGACTGGATTCCAAATGTCGCCCCGAAGGAGGGCTTTCCCGCAGTGAAAGAAACATTCGGCTATTTCGACCTGAAGAACCAAGAGTGCCGCCCGTCCTCGGACAATGAAGCGGTTGCACAGGTCTTCGTCGATGAAAAGGCTGCATTTTCCATGGACTCTCAGGGTTTCGTTCGTACCTGGAACCATAAACAGGAGGCCGATCTGAGTATTTTCCAAGAGATTTTATAATCCCATCAGCAGACGGGTGCCATTTCGTTAAGGAATCAGCAATGTGCTTGAGTTTTCGATGCGAACAAATCCAGGCAAGTCGCCTTTCGGAGAAACGGTTGGGTGCCCGGCTAAGTCGCTCGTCGAGATGAACAGCAACGGTGACTTTTCGATAAACGCTTTCGCTTGGCCATTGAGACAGCGATGGATCTTCATCGGCGTCGTCGGAGCGGCACCACCCATGATCGAACGCAGCTCTTGCTTCGAAACAATCCGCTTCATGGCTTCAACTCCTCAATGGGTACTCGATCGGTTGCTGAAATTCCCTTCCCCACGCCAACACCACCAACCCGCAGGTCGGGTCAAATGGCCAAAGGCTGAAGGCGTTGCTTGATCAACCACTGCAAGCGCGCGGTCACCCGGTCGAAGGTCGCCGCATCCTTTCCGCTTGGGTCTTCAATGTCGCTCTCGGGATCAAACCGAGAGATCTTAACCGCTGCTTCAGGATATCGCGCCGCTAAGGTCCGACATTGTTCCTCGGTCATGCAAAAAATTGTCGTTGCCTGCCGCACCAGTTCTGCGGTGACGTCTCGAGACGCATGAACGTGAGGCGTGATGCCGATCCGGCGCAAGGCTTCAGCGGCGTGGGGTGCTAAAGGTCTTCCGGGCTGCGCCGTGAGGCCAGCGCTCTCTGCGCGAGGGGCGGTGCCGATGTGCTGACCCGCAACCAAGCTCAGCTGCCGAGCGACAAAGTCATTACAGAGGGCTTGAGCGATCGGAGAACGGCTGGTGTTGCCGCTGCAAACGAAAAGGAAGAACCGTTCGACAGGGACGCGGTAAAAGAAACGCCGAGAGAAAAGCGGAATAGGCAGAAGGCAGACCAATGCAACGCCAACAAGAGCGGCCCCAACAAGCTGCGCGCCGCTTGGTCCCTTAAGACGAATGCACAACATCAGGATGTAGGTGGAAACAAGTCCAGATAGCAACGATGAACAGCGGTTGAGTGGGATGCAAAACGTATTTTCGCGGTGATCCAGGTAGATGGAGGTGCCAAACACGAAAAGGACTGCATAGGACAGGCCGATCGCGATCGCGGGGAAAGCTCCGCGTTCAAGGAAGAAATCGGAAAAACCGTACCGGAGATGACTGGCAATCTCTCCCGTCCCGCAACACGCGACCAAGACAGGCACCATTGTTAACGCAGCGGCGGCTACCAGGGTTTCTTCAAAGACGTAGCGCAGGTTACTGGTACGGTCTGGACTCTTTGCCACATGAGTAATAATATTGAGCCGAATGACATAGCCGATTAGATAAGCGGCGATGCTAATCGCTGCACCCAAGGTTATATTGTAATTGTTGACGTCTGAAAATGCGACAGCGATCGCGAGAACACTCAGCCCAAGAGCGAACCATGAACGGTGTTGGATTGGGCGACCAAAGGTGACATCAACGAGCGGTGCGAGCGCAAGAACACCTGCGCGCATCAGCAACAGTGCCAGGAGAATCGAAATTCCCGTAAATGTGTAATTCAAGGTTGTTGTCGCGATAATAACAGCCGTCGCGATTCCTGAACATAGTGTCGAATAGCGGACAAGCGGGATGGGGAGACCGAAAAGTCGAGAGATCTGGAGATATTGAAAACCGCCGGCAACTTTGATATAGATCAGCAGAGCAACTGACGTGGCAATTGCCACCGTCGGCAACAACACGAAGCCGGGGACCGGTTCGTCAAAGCCAGGAAGCAGACCGAGTGATAGCGCCCGGGTCAAGGCACTGTAAGGGATGTAAGCAAGAAAATAGCCCAGACAAAGCAAGGCGATTGGAGGGTGAGCGGAAATCCGGTTCATGAAGGCTCCAAATCAGTCGTTGTGAGAGGTCGAGTCTGTAAGGCGCGAGGTTGGTTGCATGAGGAAGAATGACCCATCATGAGGCTCTCCAAGCAATTCGCGACCGATTGTTGCCAGAACGTGGTCCGCGTTGTCGTGCCGCACGTAGAACGAAAGATCACGATAGATTCGTTCAAGTGAACTTGGCCGGAGCAAGCTGCGTGCACCACAGGCGCGGATGGCGTATTCAAGCGTGTCGGTGGCCCATCGCTCAACGAGATAGCGAACTCGGCTTCCGGCCGAGATAGCTTCGGACTGTTGACCTCCTCGCCAGAGGTCGGCAACGTGTCGTAGCCACAAATGCGCGGACTCAACATTGAGACCCATCACGGCCACTCGGTGCTGCACATAGGGATCGTTGGATTTGCCAGATGTTCGTACATATTGCAAAGCATATTCATAAGCTGCTTGAGCGCCCCCAAGGAAGCTGGCACAGTAGTGAGGACTGAATCGGGTCTGCCAATGATCACGCACATACTGGCCGGGAACACCCAACAGGTGATCATCGGGAAGAAAGGTTTTGTTGAAACGGACGACTCGGCTGACAGTGCCGCGCATTCCAATTGGATCCCAGGATCCTTCCTCAGAGGTCACGCTTGGGTCCAGAAGATCGCAAATCAGAATGAGTAACCCATCCGCCGGCGCGGTTGCATGCCGCGCCCCACCAGGTCCGTGGAGGTTAGTAAGTAAAATCGCCCAGCGCGCGCCGGTCGAACTCGTGGCGAACATCTTGCGGCCATCCACAACGTAACCGCCGCGAACAACACGAACTGTGGTTCCGACGGGAGCAGTCTGACCAGGAATACATGACTGCGGTTCACCGCTCCAAGCGGCCCATTTTTCGCCACGAGTCACAATCCCCTCGAACCAACGGCTCTTTTGTCGCTCATTTCCAAGGCCAGCGAGCAAGGCTTGGGAGTTAATGTGCCCTTCCCAACAACGCGCGAACGACATGTCAACTTTGGCGATTTCCTTGGTCATCATCCAAAGGGTGAACAAATCGTTTTTGATGTCCAAGCCCAGGCCACCGGATGACACGGGGACGAGCGGCGCGTGGAGTTCGGCGCGGAACAGATCATCGAAGTCCTCTGTTGGAAATGTTGCGGTGCGGTCGTATATCTCGGCACGCGAGGCAAATCGATCGCGGCAAAGCCTGGATAAACGCTCGATCAGCTCACGCCTTTCGTCGGCCAGAAATGCATTCATCTCACGACCCCCTCATGCGATTTCGCCCTACAAGAATTACGAAACAGTCTCAACTCACGCCGTTCCATCCCATTTCTCCGACACGCGAACCGTGATGTTATCAAGCGTTTCTAGGGCCTGAGTCCGCCCGACGCCAACACGTCATCGCCGATGTATACCAGATCAACTCATCGAGGAACTGCTTACATTGCGCAGCAACTTTTTCATCGCAGAGGTTTCCCGACGAATTGACAATTTCGTGAACTTTTGCGACTGACAACGAGGCTGGAATAGGAACCCCACCCATGGCGAGACATACCAGACGCAATTGTGCTAAACAATTAACGCCACCACATCCCCCTGAAGAAACAGTCGCAATCCCAACAGGTTTGCGGCGTAGAATTCCTGCTTTCAAGTAGTCGAAAGCGTTCTTGAGAGCTCCCGGATAGCTGTTCTTGTACTCGGGGGCAACGATGACCAGCCCATCGATATTGTTAAGTTTTTGACTAAATTCCTGTAATCTGTGGGGCTGGCATACCATTTCGTCCAGTCGTTCTTGCATTATCGGAAAAACATACTCTGCCAGGTCGATGAGGTCTGTCGTCACGTCGGGACGCATCGCGAGACTTTGCAGAACCAATTGAGCAATATGAATGCTTTGCCGACCGATTCGGCTCGTGCCAAGAAGCACTGGGATGAAGAATTTGGTATCATCGGACATTCTCATTCCCCCGTTTGATCCCAACATGTTCTTACTCGTGGCAACTTACTGCGGTTGCAACCAACACAGTTCATCGAAATCATGACCAAATCAGCCAAGTTGGCACCACGATATTACCAACCCGGGCGTACACGCTCGATAATGGCATTGGGCAGTCGTTTCCCGGTCATTAAACGGAATTGTCGACAACTTTGAGCAAGAAGAACCTCATACCCATCGATGACAGTGTGCCCGAATTCTCTAGCTCTGGTTACCAGTCTGGTTGGCCGATTTCCATAGACGAGATCAATTACGATAGAATTTCGCTCCAATTCCTCCGCTGCGAATGGTGTGCTCTCGGCAACACGTCCAACTGGCGTGGCATTCACAACGATGTCAAACCCATGTGGTCGAAACCACGACAAAGAGACAAACGGAATGCCCAAACGGTGCGCGACTTGGAGACCTCGCTTCTCGCTCCGATTTACGAGTGTGACCGCAGCTCCGGCACGAGCGAGGGCCACTGCTGCTGCCCGACCCGATCCGCCACATCCGATAATTGCAGCGCGTTTCTTCCGAAGCGGAATGCCGCGACTGCGGAGAGGCCCTATGATACCGATTGGATCGGTAGTCCCAGCGACCCAACCTCGTCTGCACGAAATAGCGATATTGGCAGAACCCGCGCGCCGAACTAAGCGACTCGTCACGGGGGCATACGCGAGGATTTTTTCCTTGTTCGGTGCGGCGACCGTGAAACCTCGGAGTGAGACGCCCAGAGGCTCCAAAGCTCTCAAGCAGACGAACTGCTGCCAGTAGTCCGCCAATGATGAACCCGCAAAAGGAAGGTAAAGTGCGGCCTGATTCAGAGATTGATAAGCGCCGTTGTGGATGCGCGGAGAGAGAGATCGCGTTATGGGTTCTCCAATGATACCGTAGATTTCCTTGACCGATGGCAGGGCAGTGTAGTTGTAGTCGTTCACCAGTTGCGAGATTGTCGGCTCCTTTGAGTTCGCGGAACCGTTGTCGATAACTCCAAATACAGCAGGTGCACCACAGCAAGGTGCCAGAAGTCGGCTCCAAGAACCAGTCTCCCCGGTCGCATAGGCTAAGATGTCGGACCGCCCGAAAGCCCTGAGCATGAGGAGCGGCACAAGTTCATCATGCACACATGTCGAGGTAATGATGAATCGATAAAACCGCGCAGGGATAGAAAGCAACCGACGAACGCTTGCCTGAAACTCAACAAGATCAATCGCTGGACCGCGACATGAAATCATCCGCTTTGAGGGAGGGATCGAATCGACGAAGCTGGAACCCAAATCGCGGCCGGCGTCGATATCGATCAAGTCATAGCGATGAACTGCCCAAAGAAGACGGTTACGGTGTTGCTCTGAATCACCGGAACTGCACGGTTCCAATGAGTTCTGTCGCAAAGAATAAAGAAATTGCCCACGGAAATGCTGACGCAACCAGTCTGGGTCCAGATCGCCGGTTAGATCCGCCAGTACCTCGACCCAATCGGTCGCCTGTGGTAGCGTTCGCAATTCTCTTCCATCCGCTGAAGGATATCGATCCAGGATTGCGAACAAGTGGGGCGTGGACATAAATAAAGCCTCGTTTTTGACTGTCGCCGGTTTCTCGCTGATTTGGCATCCCTTCGAATAGGGAACCAATTCAGAGCACCGCGACGTCGTAATAAGATGAGTTCGATCTCGGGAATTTGCTGATCCCATGGCGAATCCAACTTAATAGCAGGACTTGCAAGGTCATTGCAATCATGACGCCAGCGACAAAACGTCGCGCCCGTTATTAGCCTATTCCCAGGATGGCGATGCACGGCTACCCTTCATGATGGTCTATCGAGCCACTACCACGGATTCGCGTCAATCCGGCCGTCCATATGAGCCAGAACCAGCGCGCTGGAACCAAAAGGCCCTTTCCGGCCACTGCCAGCCTTCCCGATGAAGCTGCTCGCAGCAGGTTCCAACCCGCTACCTTCAAATAGAGCGCATGGAACACCGCTTTTCGACCTCGCCCCCGTAACTTTCCCAAACCCAGACGGCGTTTCAAGCCGCTATTGGTCGACTCGATCTCTGATCGCTTTGCATACTGTTGTTTAAATACATCTGTCGTCTCTTCTTGACGACGCTCCTCCAAATGATGCTGTTTTTCCGTATACGTCAAACGATCGTGGCCGCCTGGCTTCTTCTTGATCGGGCACGCCGAACGGAACTCGCAGTTTTCGCAATCCGTCCCTCGCATCTCGATGGTCGTCTTGCCGGTCTCGGCGTCGTGTATCGTCTGCAACGGAATTCGACCCGACGGACAAGCCGTCGCTTTCCCCGTCAGTTCGTCCGCCGCGAAATCGTCGATCGTCAACGGCTCCATCGCCTGCGGCACCGGTTCCGTGCTGCTGGCCGTAGCGTTCTCGTTGGACGGCAACTTCGTTCCCTTGTCCTCTGATGCGACTTCGGGTGTTGCCTCACCTTTGGGGCCGGCCACCGGGCTCACCAACTCGCCCCCTTTTTCCGCCACCTTTCGCTCATTCCCGCCGCCGCCGTAAGCCGTGTCCGCTGTCATCACAGCGGGTAAATGCTCCTTCTCTTTCAAGTCGTCAAGCACTTCCTCCAAGGCATCGGAGTCCGGGATCGCAGCCGTCTGCGGCAACGCCATCACGATCAGTTGCACATCGTTCTCGTCCGAACCCGTCTCCGACAAGTGGACTTTGTAGGCTTGTCCCTTGTGCGCATCATAGATGGCCTCGGGGTCCGACGGGTACTGCATACAGGCCCCGCCCGTCTTGGCACGCACCTGGACCTTGGAACCCACGATCTCGCATTGCTGTTCGAATATCGTCACCATAGCCTTGTAGGTGGGGCGATCACATAGCCCTGCATGATCTGCAAACCGCTCGATCAGATCGTGCAAATCTTCCGCGACTTGTTGCCGCGGCTTGAGGCGATCTTCGGCCGATTGGCCCTTCATCGCGAACAGGCTGGCTTGCGAGGGTGGATAACGCTGAGGTAGTTCCTCCGGCAAGGCGGCATAATCCGCTTCGTGGTGACGTTTGACTTGTGTAAAGAACCGCTTTGATGGCCTGGCCCATCAGTCGGGTGCGGTCGAAGCTGGCCATGTTGGAGAACACGTGCGTGGAACGAGCCGTTGCTCGTTGACGGTCAGTTGGAGTCACTCGATCAACTCGTCGGTGATGGCGTCCATGGTCTTAGCGGCCGGTTCGTCCTTAATGAAGTGGGCGCTATGGTGTTCCAGAGTGCGTTCGCACATCTCATCGCAGCCCGGTTCCAGATTGAGAGATTACTGCACATCGGTACGAAAGAGGTAGGCTTCGACTGCTTCTGAGTTGGTCCAGTCGTGCATTTCCTGGAGAAAGAGCAATCCGGTAACGGAATGGAGTTCCTTGGTGTGGCGGCCGACAGCGGGATGGAAGTGTGTGCCGAGTTCAGGAACGAGCATGACCTGGAGAATCGAATTCGGAAGAAGCTTTGCCAGCCCTGATCGATTCTGTCGCGACCCAGGGGTGGAATGATGCCATCGAAGGTGTCGTAGAGGCGTCCTTGTCGCGGATCGACGGAATATCGCATTGGATCACAACTCCACGATTCACATGGAGTTATGATAAAGAGACCGGTAGGGTGCGTCAAGAGAAAAATGCCGTAAAATCATAAATAATAATAGGTTATGGCGAAACGATTTTTGTCGCTGGCGTCAATTTTCATTCAGCACACGAGACTAGAAAAGGGCGAATGGATTTGGTTTCGAGGGTAGTTTTTTCATACCTTCCCTACATTTAAGTGAACTCCTCCGAGTGAGGCAACCTAAACTTAGCGATTTTTCGCAAATTCTAACGAAGGCCGTCCCAGGTTTCGGGCGAACGCCTTGCTGATTCGTGACTCTCCGTGCCAGCGCGCTAACGTTCGGGGAGTGACGATGGTGATCAATTCTAGGATGGCCGGGCAAACCCAGAGGATGAGAGGAGCTACTCAACGTCTGCGAGCGTGTCGAGTGTTTTGAGGAATTCGGAATCAAGCCGCATCCGGAACTCGTTAAGACGGCTATGCTGTTCCAGAGTGAGCGGAATGGGTTTTCCGCCGTTGTTTTGATCACGGCGCTCGTGGTCTTACGTCCTTGGTGAATAGTCTGACGAAGGCCGTCTGGGCCAGGGCCAGCGGCAACTAAGTTGTTGTTCCTACAAGAACTTCCAACATGAAATCGTCGCTCCAGCCACACGCAAGGCGTTTCATCGCGATGCTGTAGCTTCTGTTGCCTTTCACTAACAACGATCCTCGCGGCCGTCCCTGCCATTGGTCGATCTCCTCAGAATCGAGAGACCGGGCGAGATATGTTGTTTCCAAGTTTCGTGATAGGCCGTTTCCACGATGTGGCACTAGCGATGATTTGCTCGGCAATTGCCTTCTGTGTCCCTATGGCGTCAATCGTGATGATCGCGCCCTTGATGTCTACCAGCAGCAAAAGCTCAGGAATCGCAGTGATTTCGTTCGATTTCTCGGCACACGCGACTTGCCCCAGAGATAGACCGTATTCGCTTGCCCAGACGCTCACCGAATGCAACGCTCCTAGACCTTTGCTGCGATCATGACTGCGTCTGGCTGTCTTCCCATCCACCGCCAGAACGGGTCGGTCCACGCCCGTCGCCTTGGCCGCCTTGGCACGCAACGACTCCAACCAGTTCACGAAACAGGTGTGGAAGACATCCGGCTTCAACAGCGACAGGACGCGTCGGAACACGTCCTTGCGAGGAATGACGTTGGGCAACTTCAGCAGTCGCAGGAGCAACTCCTCTTTGAGCACAGCCCACTTGGCGATCGCGGTCGGGCCACCGGCCCCGGCCAACACCGCCATCATCGCAATGACCACGATACTGACCAGCAGATGCTGACGATTGATGGTGGAACTGGGGTCTTCCAGGTTGTCAAAATAACCGATGACTTCATCAAAACTGACATGCTCGATCTTGGCCATCTCTGGACCCACCCTGACCGGTTGTCCTCACAGTCCTACGGAGGAGGGTATACAAACAAAGGGGGACTGGTTACAAACAAAACCGCCATTACCCAATTACCCCAGATTACCCAAAGTTCGCGCTGGCCCTGCCGTCTGGGCAATCATCGACACTGTGGGTTTGCTTTGATAGTCTAGAACCGCTACAATCCCGTAATCATCTCGCCTTGGCGGTGGAGGCTAGACCCGTGATGTCGATTCTGAGATTTTCTCGCGCCAACGACATTCCTGGCGCGGGCCTGAGTGTAGCGTCGCCCCCCGTCCTGGCGGACCTCATCGGTTCCTGGTTCAACACCAATCCGACGACCGGCGAGATTGCCCGTTTGTCGATCAGCGAACGCGGGGGAGCTCTGCTGTTGAACATCGAGGCGGCTGGTCCGCCCGAGCGCGTCGCCTGGCACGAAACCCCCGCTGTACCCTACATGGCAAGCCTCGGCTCCGCCGAAGTCACTGGGTTTGAGGCACACTGCGATTTGGGTTTCATGGAAACACATCTGGCGGCCAACCTAAAACACGGCGTGCTGGTCGTGCAAAGCTACAATCGCTTCAAAGATGGAAGCGGCCGAGGCGATTACTTCACACGCGAGTTCTTTCACCAAAGCGTGATTCACGAGCGTGGCCTGACGTGCGCCAAGCCGAATCACGACCGCGCGGCATTCATGATGGCTCCCGGCGTCTCCATCTTGGGCGAACACACAGCTGCGGTCGACTTGGGGAAACTAACCGGTTTGTGGAAGAACACGAATCGCGCCACGCGGGGCATTTGCGAGCTGACCTTCACGAAAAACGGCGATGCCTACGAGCTGAACGCATTAGGTGCCGGCGAGCCATGCGACTGGGGAAAGGTTGTCGTCATTCCGTATGCCGACGGCGTCGATGCAAACTACCCAGCTGGTTTTGTTGCCGTCTACGGTTTTAGTTTCATGCAGGTGTTTCTCGCCGCGAACATGAACAAAGGGCTGATGATCATCGCCTCGTATAATACGTTTTGTGATGGAAGCGGAAGGTCGAATTGCTTCTCGAGGGAGTTCTTTTATCGTGCTGAGGGCTGACGGAAAGGAAGAACGCTTGTGCGCATCTGCGTGATGGCGAAACATCGCTACCCGGCCGGCGGTACGGGCCCTTCCGGCGGACACATTTTCGACCTGTTGGTCCGTGGATTGGCCGAGTTGGGGCACGAGGTCTTCTACGGGCCGCAACTGGGAACTGCGGCGCCCTTGCCTCAGGGCGTCGTGTTCGTCGAGCGGCCCGTCTGGGATGTCGACATCGTTCATTGCCGCAACGATCAAGACGTGCACCGCGAAGCGCAGCGCCGCGGTATTCCCTGGGTCGCATCGTGCCATGCCGATCTGTTGAAGACCTGGGGCCGCGATCGCAGTGCGGCTACGAGCAATTGGATTTATGTGTCGCAAACGCTGGCCCGAACCTACGGAAGTAACAGATTTGTTCGCAATGGGATTGACCCTGCTGAGTTCGTGTTTTCGCGCACCAAACACGACTATTTACTGTTCATTTCGATGTTGCGGTTCGCCAGTCGCAAGGGGCTGGACACTGCCCTCGCGCTGTCCCGCATGCTAAATTTTCGGCTGGTGGTCGCCGGCGCATGCGACGACGTCGAGGTTTTCGAGCGCGTTGCCCGGCAATGCCGGGAGGCCGACGTGGAGTTCGTCGGCGCGGTGGTCGGCAGAAAGAAGGCCGAACTGTTCGCCAAGGCCCGCGCGCTGCTGTTCCCAACGGAACTGAACGAAGGGTTCGGGCTCGTGCTGGCCGAAGCGCTCATGTCCGGAACGCCCGTCATCTGCAGCAACAATGGGGCCTGCCCCGAAATCGTCACTGCCGATGTCGGATTTATATGCGCCACGGAAGACGACTATCGCCAGGCACTGCTGCGTCTAGACGAGATCCAGCCCGACGCCTGCCGCGAGAAAGCCCTCCGCGAGTTTCATTATCTGCGAATGGCGACGGATTACGTCATCGAGTATCGAAAAGAGATCGCCAATGCCTTTTGTGGACATGACTGAATCAGATCTGCGATTAGATCGCAAAGTCTGCATCGTTGCGCCAGGCCCCAATGGCCGCGGTCACTACCAGCGGATTCCCGCGGACTTTCAAATCGTTGCGGTCAGTAAGGCTGTCCTGATACCCGACCTGCGACCCGCGATCTGGATCATGACCCACAGCGACCAGTCCTGGTTTGCAGAGGCCAATCGCAACTTCCACGGCATCCGCCTGTTTAGCTACGACGCCGCCCTCCTTGCAGCTGATGCGTTGCAAAACACGCCGGACTGCTACTTTTTTGTGCCCCCGCGCGACTCGTTTCTCGAGCCCCATGTGCGTCAGCCTTTGGACGGCGTCATTCGCTATGGCGCCACGGTCTCCGCGTGCGCCGTTCAGTTTGCGTATATCTTCGGTGCTGCCGAGATTCTGCTGTGCGGCGTCGATCTGTCGGGCGACGACTATTTCGACGGAACCGTCAACGTGAATGCACACCACGGCGATACCTGGCCAGCGGTGCAGAGCCTCCAACCACTGCTCAAACACTTAATCGAGGACAAGGGACTGTTGATCGCCACCCTCAGCCCCACCAAGCTCGAGTTGACGACGTACGGCAGGTAAAGTGAGACACCGAAAATCGGAAAAGTTTTTTTTGCAGGGGCTTGACTGCTCCGAATGGCCAGCGTACCAAAAATACCGACAAAGTCCCATTCTCATTCAGGGTGCGGCCATGAAACGCGCTGGGCTGAACCTGCTTCCAGTTTTGCTCTTCTGTTTTAGCGGAGGCTCGTTTTATCACGGGCAGGTCGTCACAGGGAGCGACAGCGACCCTGTTGCAAACGACCCCAAGCCCGCTACCCATTCAAACGTCTCCACAGCAGTCGCCCCAGTCAGAATTAACCGAACGATCCATGCAGATGTGGTGGCAATCGACCAGCCGTTTGTGATCAATCGGCTGGGCGCGTCGCAGCCCGAGGGAATGATCTTCGTCCTCAAGGAGGACTTGGTGCCAAAGGACGGCACTAAACCGATGGATTACTCGAATTTCAAGCTTCGCGAAGGCAAGCGTCCTCGGCCCTTGGTGCTGCGAATGAACGTGGGAGATTTGCTTGAGATTCACTTCGAAAACTGGTTGCTGAGCGTGGAAAAACCAATTGACCCGACAAACAAGACGGTTCAGCTAGCCACAAATGCGCCCTTTCAGCAGAAGACACGGTATGCGGGCATTCATGTTAATGGACTGGATCTGGTTGGCAGCATCCAAAGCGATGGCTCCTGGGTTGGAACGAACACGAGCGGAGGAACGAACACGAGCGGGTTGCTGCCACCCCCATCGACCTCAGAAGTTCCCAACTCAGAATCGATCATCTACCAGTTGTATGCCAGGGAGTCGGGCACGTTTCTGTTAACGAGCGGTGCCGACACGACCGTTCATCAACTCAACGCGGGCCTGTTCGGGGCGGTGAACGTGCAACCGAAGGGGGCCGAGTGGTATCGCAGTCAGACAACTCACTGTGAGATGGTCGCCGCAACGCTGAATGTGAAAGATCTCAGAGTGGTCGAGCAGACGCTGAAAATGGACAGCTACCAGTCTGCCCCAAAGCTCGAGATGCAGCAAGCCACGCCGGAGGCCGATGACATTCCTAAAGACGACCGTACACGGGCGATCCTAAAGACGTCAGTACGAGGTTCGCTTGCTCAGGTGACATCGGATGTCGATGTTGACAAGGCTGGTTATATTTTCAGTAGACACGGCCAGCCATTGATCAATTACCATGCCGTGTTTGCCAAGGATAAAGAATGTCCTGGGGCTGTGAAAGGTAAGCCCGTTCTCAGTATGTTAAAGGTCAAAGGAACCGGACAACAACAGACAATCTTCCTTGAACATGGCAAGGACTACAACCCTCAAATCGCGAAGCTCGATAACGGTTTTATTACTCCTGACCTGAGAAACGCATTCGCGGGCTTCGGTATTAATCTTGCTCCAGATGCTACCATCACGCGCATCGCGCACGAAGAAAGTAACTATAGTTGGCTCGTCACCAACCCCGTGCCAAATGCAAACCCAAAGGGGGTGGTGATCGTTGCAGGAAAGACGTATTTGGTTCTGGGGAAGAGGGTGAAGGCGGAAGAGGATCTGAAGAAAGAGAACCTGAAGAAAGAGGACGCGAAGAAAGAAAACCCAAATGACGCGAAGAAAGAAAACCCAAATGACGCGAAGGACGAGGTGACGATTCAGGAATGCGAATTGCACTTGGTTTATAGCGACTTGACTGCGCTGATTACTGGTCCGAATGCTGGAGAATTTCCGATCAGCCAAGACGGACCTGAGTTTTACACCAATCCTGCGTCACCCAATCGCAGACAGCCGTATCGCGAATTCACGATCATCTATCATCAGGCCGGCAACGTCGTGCAGGCTTTTCAGCCTTGGAGCAACAACAACCTCTTCAATATGATCAACGCCGGGATGGATGCGTTCGGCATCAACTACGGAATCGCGGCCATCGGCCCGGAGATCGTAGCCAATCGGCTTGGTGTTGGCCCGATGGGAAACGCGCAACAGCCTCTGGGAAAGAGCAACGATCCGGAGAAAAAGGGACCCCAAGCCAATCAGCGCAACGACTCCGTCGAATTAAAGTATGAAGAGTTCTTCTTGAGCTCGTGGTGCGTGGGCGATCCGGCTATGATTGTCGATGTGCCGTCTAACTCTCCAAATCTGATGGTGAGCAATCCAGGAGAAAAAGATGGCTCAGCCATCGTCGGGAAGGTTCAGGACAACCCAATCCAGTTCGACAACTACAAGCCGCTATGCGCTAACGACCCTACATGCAAGAACCCCAGGCCAACGAAGGTCTTCTATCCCGATGATCCGTCGAACGTTTACCACAGCTACATGCGTGATCATACCAAGATGCGGGTTTTGCATGCCGGGCCGGGGCCCGCTCATGTGCATCACCTTCACGCGCATCAGTGGCTGAAATCGCCCAACAGCCCCGAGGCGACTTATCTCGACAGTCAGCTAATCCTTCCCGGATCGGCTTACACGATGGAAATTACCTACAACGGCAGCGGCAACCGCAATCAAACGGTCGGCGACTCGATCTTTCACTGCCATTTCTACCCGCATTTCGCCAAAGGGATGTGGTCGTTGTGGCGCGTCCACGACACTTTTGAAGAAGGCACGGTCATGGACCCCGACGGTAGGTGTGCGATCGGGCCAAACCGGGCGCTGCCCGACGGCGAAATTGAGAGGGGAACCCCCACTCCTGCTTTGATACCGATGCCCACTTTGGCGATGGCCCCGATGCCGGCCAAGGTGAAGCTGACCGATCTTTCTCCTTGGTACAAAGAAAAGACGGGGCAGGGGCGCCGTGTCGAGGTCATTCCCAAGAACTGGGATAAGATCATTAAGAGATTTCATGTAGGGCCAGGCAAGGAGTTGACTGCAAAAGAGCGAGACGACTGGTACAAGGAAATCGACCGTGCGCGCGATGCAAATAAGGGCAAGAAGTATGGTGAACCCGGCTATCAATGGGTCTGGTACGCGCTTTACGATAATCCCGGCTATCCGTTTTTCATCCCAGGAGTGGCTGGACATCGTCCTCCCCACCCGCCCCTTTCCATGGCCTGGAAAGAGAAAACAGACGCCGATAAAAATGACACAGAATACTGCAAGAAAAAAGGTCATGAGGTCCCTGACGATGGAAAGGCCCGTTGGACGGACGCGAAGATCAAAGATCAACTGGGATTAGACCCAGCGCGGGCAGCAGTGAAAGAGTGTGACGTGCAAAATCTTGACGGCGGTCTGCCACGCCATCTGGTGTTGGGTGGCGATATCGTCGAACAGTACCAAACGCGTTGGGATTTTTCCAAGGATTTCGTCAAGGAAAAGGAAATTGACGGCAAGAAGCAGCACGTCGGTGGTCTCTATGCCTATCAGTTGCCTGAGGACGGCACGCCAGTTGAGAGGGCAGCTATGAAAGCGCACTCGACGCGCACCCATCGGACGGCGCTCCCCCAAAACGGCGATGCGGGCAACTTCATCCTGAATGGACTTCCCCCGATCCACGGGGCACCGTTCGCCGACCCCAGCGTCACAGATGACGGCAATTCGTCGGGCATCAATCGCCGCTATCAGGCGGCGGTCATCCAAACCGACGTGGTCTTGAACAAAAAGGGCTGGCACTATCCGCAGTCGCGTTTTATCACGCTGTGGGAAGATGTGGCACCCACCATAAAAAACGTGCGGGCACCCGAACCCTTTTTCATTCGGACCGCCACTAATGACGCGACCGAACTGTGGCACACAAACCTAGTTCCCAACTACTACGAATTAGACGATTTTCAAGTTCGGACGCCGACCGACATCATCGGACAGCACATCCATCTGGTTAAATTCGACGTGCTTGCTTCGGATGGAGGCGCCAACGGTTGGAACTACGAAAGCGGCACATTCGGGCCCAAAGAAGTGCGCGACCGCATCAGCGCGATCATGAATGCTGGTGGGCTTTATCAGTTTGATTCTCGTACGGGTTTTGTTGCTTTCGACAAGGATCATCTGCCGAAGGAGCTCGCGGTATGGCCAAACAAGTACGCCTATCCCAAGCGCGGAGATGTTGGTGATGACCAAAAAGGTCTTTTCGGCGAACCGCCTCCCGGCCAGAATTGGGAAGGAGCGATGACGACCATTTACCGCTGGGCGATCGATCCGCTGTTGAACTGGCAGGGGCACGACCGGACCTTGCGAACGGTATTTACTCACGATCATTTCGGCCCCTCCACCCATCAGCAAGTGGGGCTGTATGCGGGTGTCCTGGTCGAACCGCAAGGTTCACAATGGTATTTACCCGACATGAAGCCGATGAATATTCGCCGCGATGGAGGACCCACGAGCTGGCAGGCGATTATCGTCACTGCCAATCCGAAAGATTCGCATCGTGAATACGCGATCGAGTTTCAGGATATGCATTTAGCCTATACGGCTGACAGCAAAATCGGCCCCCAAGGAAGCAACGAATTATTTATCCCGAGGACGGCCAAGAACCCGGGCGGAAATGCGAACGCCCCGGCCGCGTTTTACCTTGGCCAAGCGTCGCGATCCGAGCGATTAGACGAACCCAATCTTGAGAGGTATGTGTTGAACGGTCTCAACACGGCCAAACTTCCGAAGGAATTCCCAACTTTGTTCTTGAACTATGGCATTCAGCTTAGCCCAGACGCCAAGGTGACGGTACTTCAACAGGCTACGTTCCAGCAGGGATATCTGAACGGACAATGGCGGATCGATCAACCACCTCTGGAGTCAGCTGGGCCGGTGAACGGCGGTGATTTCTACATCGTCAAGGCTTCCAACCCGGTCCTCAACCCCGCAGCCAATTTGCCCAATCAGCCAAAGGAGTTTGCGACTTGCCTGAGTGTCTTCACGCCGTCGATTGCACCCGGCTTCGCCGATCCCGAGCATGCGGTCAATCCCAATCCAGGAAGCAATATGAACGTGGACGGGAATCCGCCCCCGCTCTACGCGGGCACTCTTGGCACACCCAACGGAAAGGGAAACTCGTTCGGCAATGGCGCTCCTTACGCATCGTTGGTCAGCACCCGCGCGAACGGCACGTATTCGATGAACTATCGCAATGAGCCGGTGCAATTGCGGGTCAAAACGGGCAATGGACAGCAGGTTGATCTGGCCTATGCGTTCTCGTCGATGAAACGCGGCGAAGAAGGCTTAAATGAGCAGCCAACGCCGAACGAACCCATCAGCCCGGGCAGTCCCTATAAGTTTCCCCCGTACTTGTATGCTCTTGATCCCAAAGTTGACCCCCGCGGTAGTCCTCAAGGAACTGATCCCTTTACGCCACTGATTCGTGGCTACGTCGGAGACAAGATCCAGATTCGTACTCTCGTTGGCGCACATCTTCAACCACACGCCTTCTCAATTCACGGTGTGCATTGGCTTGCGCAGCCTTCGTACCTGAATTCTGGCCATCGCAACGTACAGAGCATGGGGATTTCTGAGCACTATGAGTTCGATTTCACGATGCCGTCGTCATCGGCACAACGAGTGGGGACAAATATTCCCGAGGGTGCCGATTATTTCTATTCGCCGAGCACGGGAGCCGTCGGACTGAGCAACGGCACCTGGGGGATCATGCGCTCGTACGATAAGAAGGTGGACTCCTTAACGCCGCTGGTTAATAACCCGCTGACCGCCCTTCCGAAAGCAATTTCCTACGAAGACGAATTCAACAAGGCCAAGAAGTTTGGGAAGCCTGTTAGGGAATTCAAGGTACATGCGATATCCTTGGCTCAGGTCAAGAAAAAGCTGGTGTACAATAGTCGCTTGCCAGCAGACCCCAACGCGGTGATTTTCGTTCAAGAGGCCGATCTCCCGTTGCTGCAGCAGAACGATCCGCACATTGAACCCCTGATTCTTCGCGCTGCGGCTGGCGACTGGATCAAGGTAACGTTGATCAATGATTTCCCAAGCGGACAGAACCCGCTGCCACAGCCCTTTAACAATGCGCAGTCATTCGAGTACGGCAACCCGTTCAATACACCGTCCGCAAACGGCCTTCCCCCTCCGAAGACGACGGGGAAAGTTCTCATGAATATTTCTCGAAATGTCGGCCTACATCCGCAGTTAGTGGCATTCGATGTCACGAAAGCGAATGGCATCAACGTCGGCTTCAATCCGGACAGCACGGTGGGTCCGGGCGGCAAACAGTTTGAGTATTACTGGTATGCAGGAGAAATTACGCAGAAAAATGGCCAGATTATCCAAACTCCAGTCGAATTTGGGGCAACTAACCTGATCGGTGCCGATCTGATATTGCAGACGCAATTTGGCATGGTGGGGGCGCTCATTATCGAGCCGCCTGGCGCGACGTGGGATCCTGCCTCACGTGCGACAGCCACCATCAAATACGACAAAAAACAGTTCGCGGAATGTGTATTGGTAATGCAGAACATGGTGGCAAATCTGTCGCCTGGCCGGGAAAACACTCCCGAACAGACTGGTGGACGCGAAGGCGGATTTGGGGCAGTCAACTATCGAACAGAAAACTTTGCATCGCGAAACATCAACGGTGTGCCTCCCGCGGACAAGGGTTTTGCCAATGCATTTTCCAACAGTGTCTTGACACCTTCTGCTGATCCCCAAACTCCGGTGTTCACGGTTCCAGCGGGAACGCCCACTCGGTTCCGAGTGGTGATGCCGAGCACGACTTCGGCCAACTCCGCCGCGCAACCTTTGGTCTTTGCCCTCCACGGCCACGGCTGGCAGGATGAGCCTTACATCAACAATTCGACACGAATTGGCCACAACAAAACAGCTCAGTTTGTCGGGTCGCAACACGTGACCGTCACGCAGAAGTACGACATTGTCATCGACAGCGCAGGTGGGCCCTTCCGGGTGCCCGGAGACTATCTCTATCAGGCGTTCAACCAGGAACAAAAAATCGGGATTTGGGGCTTGTTTCGAGTGACGGGGGTGCCAGCGGACAAGAAGTAGCTCGGGGGCCAATCTGGCAAGTTGTAAGAAAATGTTGCTTCATCCAGCCACAATCGCAGCCTGGGACTTTGTCGATCCACCGGCAACTTCCGTTGCCGGCATGGTTTGAATCGCGGTGATCGCAGACAGATGGAGTGACCATGAGTAAGCGCGTCGCGTGTCTGCTCGTGTTGGTCTTGTCAGCGCTGGCCTTGCTGGTGTTCTTCTTTCCAGCCCGGTCGCCCGATTCGTCGTCCCAAGACAGCTCGTCCCGATCCCTTCCACCGCTGCCCGATCTCGAACCGGTGCCGAATTCGGTCGTGTACGCAGGTCCGGAAATTTCCCTTGGTCGATTCAAACAAGAAGGTATTTCGATCGAATGCAGCCTGGCTCGAATTGGTGGGGCTGAACGGGCGGGCGATGCGTTTGTTGAAGGCGACAACGTTCGCTTTCGGTTTCGAATTGCCGACGGTTCGGGTGCGACTCTGACCAATCTCTATCCCGCGGCCTGGTTGCTGTCCCGCCCCGCCGGTTCGGTGACGACTCCGCAAATGGCGGTCCAGAAGGCCAAGTCGATGGTCAATTCCAGCGCCTTGGCACCGGCAGCGCTGGACTTGAACATCTATTATGTTTTGACCTTGAACGGCAATGGCACGATCGCTGTTGTCGATCCCTTGTTCGGCTACGGCGGCTCAAAACTGTTGGCCATGGTTCCGCTAAAAAGTCCCGGTGCAGATTGGGTGCTCAGTAAAGACGAGACGACCATGTATGTTTCGCTCCCAGAGTCGAATCAGGTGGCAGTCGTCGATACGGAGACGTGGTCGGTCCGGACATACGTTCGAGGTGGACTGATCCCTGAGCGGATTGCACTCCAACCGGACGGCCAATATTTATGGGTGTGCGAAGGCGGCACGCGCTTCGCCGATTCGGGAGTGACAGTTCTAAACACGGCCACACTCGAGGTGGCGGCGCGGATTCGCACGGGCGCTGGTCTCCACGACATCGCCTTTAGCAATGACAGCCGTTTTGCCTTCATCACCAACAGTCATCAGGACACGGTGTCGGTCATCGACGTGCGAACGCTGAAGTGGCGCTGCGACATAGAAACTGGAAAGACGCCAGTGTCGATTGACTTTTCGACGACGGGCCAAGTAGCGTATGTGACTCACGCGGGCGATGGGAGCATCGCAATCGTTTCGGGAGAAGAGGCCAAAGTGCTCCGCCGCCTGCAGGCCGAGACAGGACTCGGCCAGATTCGGTTTGCGCCTGGCGGGCGCCTCGGATTCGTCGTCAACCGGGAGAAGAACCTGGTCCATATCCTGGACGCCGCAGGTGGCCGGATCGTCCAATCGGCCCCTGTCGAAAGCGGGCCCGATCAGATTGCATTCTCGGATCGTATGGCATACCTGCGACATCGGGGCAGCCCGAACGTGCAGATGGTCCCGTTGGATGCGGTTGGAGTGGAAGGGAAGAAAATCCCGTTAGTCGATTTTCCCGCTGGCCAAAATCCGCCCGGCCGAATGAGCCGACCGTGTTGGGCAAATTCGATGGTTCAAGCACCCGGCGCATCGGCCATGTTGGTGGCAAACGCCGCGGACCAGGCTGTATATTACTACAAAGAGGGCATGGCCGCACCGATGGGGACGTTCAACACCTACAGTTGCGAGCCGCTTGCCGTCATGGTTGTGGACCGCAGCCTGCGCCAACGGGTCATTGGCGAAGGTTACGAGACCGTCGTCAAATTGCCGGGCACCGGTTCGTACGACGTGATTTTCTTCATGGATTCACCCCGCATTACTGTTTGTTTCCCAGTTGAGGTCAACCCGAATCCCGAATTGGTGAAGCGGAGAAACGATGGCAAGGTCGATATTGCGCATTTGGTGGACCGCAAGCCGTTGTTCGTCGGCAAATCGGCTCGTGTTTCTTTTAAGCTGACGGACCGGAACGGCGGCAAGGCCAAATCGGGATTGAACGACGTCGTCATCCAGACCCTTCTTGTTCCGACTACGTTTGAGCGATCTCCGGCGAAAGAGATCGAACCGGGGATTTATGGGATCGATTTCACGCCTGCCGAAGCCGGCATTTATTATGTGACGGTTGCCAGCGCCGGCATCGGACTGACGCATGACAATCCCAGTATGCTGATCTTGCGGGTGTCGCCGGGGGGAGTTTCGACCGATGACGGGAAGCGAACGTCCAACGCTAAGGAAGAACCCGCGAAGCCGGTAAAGTGAATCGATCACAGCGGATCATCTAATATTGGTGGAAGAATGTCAAAGACACGAAGCCGCAGAATGCACTGCCTTTACATGCTGACGCTTCTGCTAGGCTTATTGGTGGTTGCTGGCTGCAGTCAATCGACGCCTCCGGCCCTCTCCCCATCGGAGGCCACGCCCAACACAACATCCAGGCCGCAGCGTCAGGAAGAACGAGATCGTGATCCGGATAATACGTGTTGTCTCAACGATTCCGTTGCAGGCACACCGCAAAAACAAACACCGCCGATCAAAGAGGAGCCATTGCCGGGGGGCGTTACCATACCTAACGTCGTCCTGGTGAATCAGGATGGAGAGCGGGTGCAATTCCACGACGATCTGGTCAGGGGTAAGATTGTAGCGGTGAATTTCATCTTCACAACTTGTAAAGGGATCTGCCCCCCCATGAGTGCCAATTTCGCGAAGTTGCAAGAACGGCTTGGCGACCGCGTTGGCAATGGCGTTGAGTTGATTTCAGTCTCGGTCGATCCACAGGTCGATACGCCCCAGCGACTTAAAGCATGGCGTGAGAGTTTCGGCGGCAGACGCGGGTGGACACTGCTCACTGGCCAAAAACAGGACGTGGATTTTCTGATGAAAGAGCTGGGAGTTTTCTCCGCGGACAAAAACAACCATTCTCAGTTCATCTTCTTGGGAGATGAACGTGCCGGGAAGTGGACACGCGTGAATGGCCTGACGGCGTGCGAGCGGCTCGCTAATCTCATTGTCGAGATGCACGACGCCTCTCGCGCCGCCGAGAAATCCCCTTCGATTCCGACGTACAAAGGTAATCCTGACCGACGCTCAATCGCGTTGCCGGTGACCGCCGAACCATCGTCAGCCGAGAAATACTTTACGAACGTCGAGCTAGTGAACCAGCACGGCAAAAGCCTGAAGCTGTACGACGACCTGTTGAGGGGCAAGGTTGTCGTGATCAACTCGTTCTTTTCAACCTGCAAGGGAAGCTGCCCGGTGATGTTGTCCAGTTTCGCCAAGATCCAAAAACATTTCGCAGACCGAGTGGGCAAGGATCTGTTCTTGATTTCCATCTCGGTTGATCCCCAAATCGACACGCCGAACGTCCTGTCCGCGTTCGCCGAACAATGGAGACCCATGCCCGGCTGGACTTTTCTCACGGGGGACAAAGCGAATGTCGATACCGCGCTCGGCAAACTGTGGCCGAAAATCGAAGACAAGGAGAGTCACTCCAATATTTTTCTCATCGGCAATGAAGCGACAGGCCTCTGGAAGAAGGCCCGCGGATTAAGCAAGCCCGAAGATCTCATTCCTTTGATTGAAGAGGCGCTGAAGGACAAGTCCTGATTTCTCTGAAACTGTGTCTGGAGCGGTTGGGCGAACGAAAAGCGACAATCTACGCTGAGTGGGATTCCCTGCATGGCAAGGGCATTTCCGCGAGTTGCATGTTTCGCCCTTCTGCTGGTAGGCTGTCTTGTGACGGCTGCGGTGATCTCGTGGCTCCGGGTCAACAGTTCGGATAAGGAGACTCAACAATCACCCAAAGGTCCGCTGGCGCAGGCGGAGAACCGGCTCCACAACGGTGGAGCGGAACCGACAGGCCCCGAGGCGACTTTTCATTTGACCGAGCAGCAGCAGCGCGGCAAACAGTTCTATTCGACGGGGGTCAGTGTGACCGGCGGCACGACGGCAGTACTTGGAGACTCGATCTCGGAGATTCCCGCGTCGGCCCTGAAATGTGTCAACTGTCACTTGCAGGACGGCCGTGGGAAACCCGAAGGGGGCATCTTGCCCTCGAATATCTGCTGGGATGAACTGACTAAACCGTATGGATCGAGGATCGCCCCCGGTCGAAATCGCCCGCCTTACGATGCGTTGCTGCTCAAACGCGCGATTACAATGGGACTCGATTCTTCCGGCAGGTCGCTGGACCACGCCATGCCCCGCTACCGCATGACAAATTCGGATCTTGCCGATCTGGTTTCCTACCTGATGGTCCTTGGCCGGGAATTGGACCCCGGGCTGTCGGCGCATCGAGTTCGCATCGGGGTCATCCTCCCTCCTTCGCAACGATTTCCGGAGATGAATCAGGCCATGCGCGCTGCCCTGGCCGCATTTGTCTCGGAATTCAACCGGGCGGGTGGCGTCTACCATCGCGAAATCGATTTGCGATTTACCGAGTCACCAGCGAGGAGAGAAGACCGCTCTGAAGCGGCAATTGAGTTTGTGAAACGCGAACAAGTCTTCGCGCTGGCCACCTCGTTTATCGCCGGTGCCGAAGCCGACATTGCGCGACGTCTTGACGAGGAAGGCGTGCCGCTCATTGGTGCCCAGACGCTTTATCCGCAAATGGACTTCCCTTTGAACCGTCACGTCTTTTATCTGACCTCGGGGCTTCAAGCGCAATGCCGTGCCTTGATTCGGTTCGCGCGCGATCGCCGTTTGAACAACCGTCAGAGCGCTGTGCTGCTGTTCTCGCAAGACAAAGAGCACAGCGATGAAGGGAATGCGAATGCCGGCCTGGCGGTTGTGGCAAACTCGATCAAGACAAGCTGTTCAGAGTTGGGGTGGAAATTGCAGCAATTGCCGGCTCCTCCGAAAGGAATCGATCAACGGTTGGTCGAAACGAGGTCGTCCGTCATCTTTTCGCTGCTGACGGGCGAGCAAAATGTGAGATTTCTGAAGTCAGCCGCTGCGAATGATTGGTATCCGACTTGCTTCCTTCTCGGCGACCTCGCCGGACGAGAACTCTTCGAAGCCCCAGCGGGATTCGACCGTCGGCTCTTTCTGTCATTTGGCAGCTTGCCATCGCAGTTACCGTTCGGCATCCGAGCCCACAGCAAACTTGCCGACGAATTCAAGCTGCCGACGACCCAATTGGCGGCGCAGTTTGAAACGTTGGCCGCGATGACAACCCTGGTTCAAGCCTTGCAGCAGGCTGGCACGAGACTCAGCCGCGACCGTCTGATCGAGCAACTTGAAACATTTCACGAGTATCGCACCGGCTTCGCGCCACCTATCACTTTTGGACCGAATCGGCGATTGGGTGCAAACGGTTCGTACGTCGTGACGCTGGACTTGACCAACAAGAAGCTTGTCTCTGTCTCGGACTGGGTCGAAGCGCCAGTGCCGTCGCATGCGGACTAGGGGATCGACCAATGCCCGTCAGCGCGCCTGAGAACAACTCGTCAGACCACGTGATTCAGGGGCTGTGGATCGGATCGGAGTTATCCGTTATGGAACAGCTCTCGATCGCCTCGTTCTTGTTGAACGGACATCCGTTCCACCTTTACGTCTACACGAACGTGAATAACG
The DNA here is from genome assembly GCA_003136315.1 of Gemmataceae bacterium. GTDB lineage: Bacteria > Planctomycetota > Planctomycetia > Gemmatales > Gemmataceae > Urbifossiella. The sequence continues at coordinate 26,619 of PLDW01000004.1, forward strand.
TCCCGGATGGAACCATCATTCGCGACGGCGAGGAAATCTTGCCCGCATCCGCCATCTTTCGCTATCGAGACAACGGCAGTTACGCCGGCTTCTCCAACTTCTTTCGCTACGAATTGCTCCGGAAATACGGTGGCTGGTGGGTCGACTTGGATGTTATCTGTCTGCGTCCACACCAGTTCGCAGACGACTACGTCATCGGCACCGAACCGGTCGCTCATGGTGGTTTTCATCCAACCAGTGGAGTGCTGAAAACTCCCCCCCAGAGTCCGCTCATGGAGTATCTCACGCAGGTATGCCGCGGCAAGAACACCGAATTGCTCAATTGGGGCGAAACTGGACCGAAACTCGTCGCTGAGGGGATCGGGCGGTTCTCACTTGAAAAGTATTTGCAGGCCAGCGACACATTCTGCCCCTTGGGTTGGTATGAATGGGAGCAAGTTTTGGAGCCAACGTCCTCAGTCACGTTGGAAACCCACGCCAATGCGATTCACCTCTGGAATGAAATGTGGAGGCGTCACGGCAAAGACAAGAGCGCTGTGTATCACCCCGATTGCCTTTATGAACAGCTCAAAACCAAGTACCTGTAACCGTGTTTATCAAATTACTCATCTCGGACCTTGACATTCGGGGACGCTATGTCACTCGGGAAGCGTATCACATCATGACAGAGTTGATAGAGCGCTACGGTTGGATGCACATGGAAACGCACGCCCTAGCCTCCCAATCGCAATTCCTGTTCGAGCGAATGCGCGCGCGGTGCGGTGCCCTGCCGGATGTCGTACTGTTCTGGGAATCTTACGATCTTGTGACTTCAGCCTTTTTACAGCTCTTCAATGCGAACTTCCGTGTCATCATCTTTTGTGAGGATCTGCACTGCGTTAACGCGGAGATGAAGGTCACCAAAATGCTTGCCCTGACCGTGGCCGACGTGATCCTTGCGTCATACGCCCCCGTTTTCGAACGGTTCTATCCAGAGATCGCAGCGGCACGGCGGGTCGTGTGGGTGCCTCACGCCGCTTCGCCGGAATTCATCTTGCCCCTGAACGAATCGGCCGAGAATGTGATCTTTTTGAGCGGAATGGTCAACCACTATTATCCACTCCGCCAACGGCTGAAAGCACTCGCGGCCGACACGGACTTGCACATCGTCGAACATCCTCACCCAGGATATCAGTGTAACCACAACCACCAATCGTCTGGCGTCGTGGGCGCGGGATATGCACGGCGGATTTACGCTGCGCGGGCCGCATTTACCGATGCCAGCAAATTCAATTACGTACTTGCAAAGTTTTTTGAAATCCCCGCGACAGGTTCCCTCCTCTTGGGGGATGCGGCGATTGAGCGGGAGTTGTCTCAACTGGGCTTTTGCCAACGAGTGCATTATATCCCCGTATCCGATGCGACATTGGAAAGCGAACTCAGGCAGATCCTGGACGCGAGGAATCATGCCGAGTTGGATGAAGTTCGCAGGCGAGGCCAACATCTTGTCTGGGAACGACACAAGACCAGCGATCGGGCAAAACTGATCAACGATGTCTGCACTGATAAGTAAGCGAGAGTTCTTGAGTGCCTGAGAATTTGCGAGAATCTGATTGCGTGTCCAGAGCGGGTGGTATAGAATCCACCACATCAAATTCTACACAGTTCAGGGCCGGTCCTTCCGGCCAATGTTGATTAATCCTGAGGTACGACATGGCTAAAGGCGGCAAG
>PLDW01000052.1 GCA_003136315.1 Gemmataceae bacterium
CCCTGGGTACGTGAGGGCAACGCGCAAGGTGCGTCTCAGTCGGGCTCCGGCAGCGGTGATTCAGAATGCCCCTATAATAACGGAGCCTGATCATCCGCACGAGATACCGATGTCGCGCAAAGGCCGCCCGGATACCGATTCGCAACCGCTCCCGCCACTCTACGCGATGGTTCACGGAGGGCTCCAACCCGTCGCGGCCGACGAGATCACCCGCGACCTCGGCGGAGAGGTGAAAAAGACCACCCGCGGGATTGTCGTGTTTCGCGTCGAATCGCTGACACCGGATCTGCTCAAACTCCGCACCACCGAGGATGTCTTTCTGATGGCCTGGGGGTCGGATAGCCTGACTTTCAAGGCCGAGGATCTCACTACCATCCGGAACTGGACGGCCAAGAAAGCCGACTGGGATCGGCTCTTTCGCCTGCACCATCAGATTCGCCCCAAAACCAAGGGCCGGCCGACCTACAATCTCATTTGCCAGATGCAGGGGGAACACGGGTTCCGTCGGGCCGACGCCCGGGAAGCGTTCACCGCTGGGCTGGCTGGCGTCATTCCCAACGGGTGGCACTTCTCGAACGAAAACGCCTGGCTCGAAATCTGGCTCACCATCCTGGGCAAGACAGCGGTTTGCGGGGTGCGACTGTCCGACCGGACGATGCGTCATCGGACCTACAAACTGGAACACCTCCCTGCATCACTGCGGCCGACCGTGGCCGCGGCCATGATCCGCCTTGCAGGGATTGGCCCCGGGATGACCATCCTGGATCCGATGTGCGGAGCCGGCACGATTCTCGCCGAAGCCATCGACACCGCCGCCCGTCGACGTGGCGGCGAAGTCCGCGTGATGGGTGGGGACATCGACCCAAACGCGACCTTTGTGGCCGCGCAAAATGTGGCCCAGGTCGGTCCGGCGGACCTCGCTCGCTGGGATGCCACCCGCCTCCCACTGGCCACCGCATCCGTCGATCGAATTATCTCCAACCCGCCATTCGGCAAGCAGTTATCGACACCGGAGGAGATTGGCCCACTGTATGAAGCCGCCGCCCGGGAATGGGACCGGGTGCTGCGTCCAGGCGGGCGTGCCGTGTTGCTGGCGATGGAGCAGGATGCGCTTCGCGCACCACTGCTGGCGCTGCGGTGGTCACCAACCAGGCAGCTCAAGGTCCGACTTCTTGGCCAGCCGACGGTACTAAGCGTCTGGCAGAAGCCGGAATAGTCGGCTAGGATAGATTTTATCTGCCCGTCACCCCTCATACACCGGGCAGATTTCACTTCGTTGGCACCGCGGCCCGTGGGAGTTGGGAATGTCCGTCGCGTACACCTGCCCGAACCCCGACTGCCGGGTCGTTTTGAAGACCCCAAGCCGGGTTGCCGTGGGCAAATCGGTCAAATGTCCGAAGTGCAGCAACACATTCGTGCCCGAGCCCGGGAACGGGTCGCCACAGAAAGTGCCGGCAACGGAAGGCGGGACGCTCAAGTTCGCCGACGACGGGCCAGTCAAGAGGCCAACCGCCAGTAAATCAGCCCCACCAAAAGCCGAACCACCGCCGACGAATCCAGACGACGACGACGAATCCGCCGAATCGGTCCGGAAGGGCTACGGGGTGATGAAGGAGACCGCAGCGGAGCTTGAAGCCGCGGAGAAGAACAAGGTCAAATTCGGCGAGGTGGAAGACAAGATCAAGAAGAGCTCGCGTGGCCCGGCCATCGCCCTGCTCGTCATGCCGTCGAACCTGTTGACCGCGGTCGGGCTGTTGACTGCCGTCTTCGGAGTCGGGCTGTTTGTTTGGGGCATGTGGCCGATGGTGTTCAACGACGCTCCCCCCGGCGACGAGGAGATCGATGATGCGATCTTCACCATGTTCCTCGCCACTCTCCTGTTCGGGTGGGGGGTACTCCTGTGCTTCGGGGCCAGTCAGATGCAGGAACTGGCTTCCTATATGTGGGCGATGGTGGGGGCGGTGATGGCCATCCCCCTCCTGGTCGGGATCTTCGCCGTCATCATCCTCCAGGATCCCAAGGTCAAAGCCGGGTTCGAGGAGTCCGAGGGCGGCCCCGGAGAAGGGTATGACGAGGAAGACAAGAAGGAGGACGACGAGGACGACGACGATGAGGATGAGGACGACGACGACGACGATGAAGACAGGCCCAAGAAGCGTGCGAAGGGGAAGCGGTGAGCAGAAATGATCGGCACCGATGACACGGAATTGCGGATCGCCCGAGGTGAAGCGATTGCCCGGCTTGTGATGCCGTGTAACCTGTTGACCTCGATTGGACTGCTCACCGCGGAATTCGGAATCGGGCTGTTGATTTGGGGAGTGTGGCCGATCGTGTTCAACCCCGTTGCACCTGGACGCGCGCAGATCGATGATGTGATCTTCACGATGTTTCTCGGCACGCTTCTCTTCATTTGGGGGGTGTCTCTCTGCATCGGAGCCGATCGGATGCAGTCTCTGAGTTCCGACAAATGGGCAATGGTGGGGGCGGTGATGGGCATCCCGTTATTGATCGGGCTTTTTGCCGTGGTCATTCTCCAGGATTCAAAGGTCAAAGTCGGGTTCAAGGAAGCTTCGGGCGGTCCACGAGAAGGGACTCACGATGACGATTCAGCCGAGTCGTGTTCAAAGAGGTAGCACTGACACAGAATCAGGGCATGACATCCCGGAGCGATCGTTCATGACCGAATCGACCGATGCTGAACTCCTCGCCCGGTTTCGGGCGGGTGATGACAACGCTCTCGATCCCTTGTTCGGCCGATACGAGGGTCCGGTGTTTCGGTTCCTCTTCGCGGTGCTGCGGGACCACCATCGGGCCGAGGACGCTCTCCAGGAGACCTTCGTGCAGGCGCTCCGTCACAGCGATGGAGTCCAACCCGAAACCTTTCGTGGCTGGCTGTTCACCATCGCCCACCAGCAGGCCATGTTGCTGAAGCGGAAAGAGAAGCGGCTCCCGGTGCAAGTCGACGACCTCGTCCTCCTCGGGCTTGCTGCGCGGTCGGTTGAAGATCCGACCGGCCGCGCAGACGATGCCCGCCGTGTTCGCGAACTTGTCGACCTCCTCCCGGCCCCGCAGCGGGCGGTGATTGCCGCGCGCATATTCGAGGGGAAGACCTTTCGCGAGGTGGCGACTGCCCTCGGGTGCCCCCTGAACACCGCCCTGGCCCGGATGCACACCGGGCTCAAGAAACTTCGTCAGATGTGGGAGGCCGGGTATGCATGAGCCCCCCGCGGTCGAGCCAGATCCACTCGCCCTCGAAGCACTGGCGTTGCGGTACGCGGCCGGTGACCTATCGACAGCACGGGCCAGTGCGTTCGAGGCCAGGCTCGCCGACGATCAGGATGCCCGCGACGCACTGTCCGAAGCCGTCCGGCTGTCTGCGGCCGCGCTGGGCCAGCCCCCGCCAGCCCCAGATCGGTCGTTCCGTGGACTGATTCGGGAGCGTCTGCGGCCGCTCAACAGGTGGTCTCCGCGCTGGCTCACTCGTCGCGCCTACCGCGGCCATCCGCTTGTTTGGGGTGGGCTAGGTGCGGGTGTGGCAGCCGCCGCAGCGATCTTCGGGCTCGCGCTGGCCGAACAGCCGCCGGCACCAACATCGCACACAGTGGCAGTGGCCGACTCCCCACTCAGCACTGGTCGCGAGCACTGGACCACAGACGCCACCATCCAGCCAGTGACTACGATTGGTGTCGCTCACGAGGAGCACGTTGCAGGGGAGCACTCGGCGGTGGCGGTCGTTGCCCACGGCCCGAACGCGGCTGAGGGTCACGATGAAGCGACTCTGAAGGAGGCTGAGATCTGGGCGGAACTCAGTACCCCGGATCATGTCGAGAAAGCTCACGAAGAGGATCTCCGCCGCCGGCAACTGATGCGGGGGCTCCACCCCGGTCACCCGGACCGCTCCGGACTCAGCATCGACTCGCACGCACCCTGATCGGTCGGTTCACGTTCCACCCGCGAGGTTGCCATGTCCCCGATGGCCTGGGTCGGTCGGTCCGTCCGTTTCGTGGCCGCCGCCCTGGTGGCGGTCCTGCCTGGGAGTTTTGCCGCGGCAACCGAGCCCCCCCGGTTCACCGAGGAGCGGGAGGCCGCCGCCCTCCACTTCGTCCGCAAGCACTGCCCGGAACTCACCCCACTGCTGGACGAACTCAAGAAAAGCAACCGGCCATCTTACGAACTCCAGATTCGAGAGACGTTTCAGGTGACCGAACTCCTCGCTGATCTCCAGGACGATTCGACCCGCTATGCCCTGGAACTGAAGATCTGGAAGGCGGAGAACAAGGCGATGGTCCTGGTCGCCAAGCTGGCCACCACGAAAGACGACGATCGCAAAGCGGTCGAGAATCAGTTGCGAGGGCTGGCCAGAGAGTTGGTGGATCTGGAGGTGCAAGAGGCCGAACACCGCGTGAAAGTGCTGGACCGTGAGCTGATGATCGCTCGGGACGAACTGACCAAGGCACGCGATGGGGTCGATCGGGCAGCCCGAGAGAAGTACGAGGGTCTGTTGGAGAAAGCGCGGAAGAAGCGGGGCGGGGCGTAGAATACGAAATCATGAAACACCTGCTCGACCTCTTCGCGACCGTCGTCGCCCGGGTTCGCCCGCCTGTCTGTATCGCCCTCGGCTCCCCGTGGCCGGTGGGGAACCTCGTCGCCGCTCTTGGTGGACAGGAGACCGTCTGTTTCCAGATGGACCTCCACCAGGCATCCCGTGTCCGGGATTGTCTCTCCGAAGTCGGTGCCAAAGCCGAAGTTGTCACCGGCCCTGATCTGTGGGATCTGGAACCCCGATTCCAGACCGTGATCTTCCCCGCTGCCAGCCACACCGACCGTGAGTTGAAACTCGATGTGATCGAGCAAGCCTACCACGTTCTGCGACCTGGCGGGGTTCTCCTCTCGCTGTCCGAATACGAAAAGGACAACCGGTTCGCGAAGTGGCAAAAGAAAGTCTTCGGAAAATGCGGCGAGACACCCTCCAGCGAGAACGGGATGGCGTTCTGGAGTACCCGGCCCGACGAGGACGGGAAGCGACGACGACACGAGGTCCGGTTTCACGCCAAGCTGGCCGATGGCCCATCAATGGAATTCGTCTCTCGCCCCGGGACGTTCAGTTACGGCCGATTCGACAACGGCTCCCGGGCGATGATCGAGGTGGCGGACATCCGCGCGGGGGACTCGGTTCTGGATCTCGGGTGCGGGAACGGGGCAGTCGGGTGCCTGATGGGCGGGAAGATCGGGCCGAAAGGTCGAGTGACATTCATTGACAGCAACCTTCGTGCCATCGCTCTGACCGAGATCAATGCCAGGGCGAATGCGACCCCGCACCCACGGTTCCTGACCGAGACCCGGCTCGAAGGGCTTGGTCGGCGGGAGTTCGACCTGATCCTGGCGAACCCCCCGTACTACGCCAAATCCGACATTACCCGGCTATTCATTGAAGGTGCCCGAGACCTCCTCCGACCTGGTGGCCGGTACTCCATTGTGACGAAGATGCCGACCGCGGTCGTCCCACTCATCTTCGAGACCTTCGGCGACTGTTCGGTGATCGAGAACCGGGGCTACTCAGTGATCATGGCTGAAGTGTAAACGAGAGTCCGAGTCTGCTCCACCACAGCCCTGCCCCGCCGCGATCCACTCTTCGAGAGTGATCTCGCGATCGGGCGGAGGCGGCGAAATTGGCGGGGGTGCCGGGGGAGCGGATTTCGGTTTGAGTTCGTGCGGCGNNTCATCGATTTCGACTCTGTCTTGAGGGGTGGCTCGAATCCCATTTTAGGCACGGTTCAATGAGTGGGTGCGAGGGGTAACACTGTCATTGGCGAAACGTCAGTCGCTGGGTCAGCTGATTACCCGGCAACTGACGTTGCCGGTTCGCCAGTTTTTACAAGCCCGTTGAGGGTCGCGCGGGTTGCCCTTTTTTCACCACCGCAGGTTTCTTATACTTCTGCGGAATCTGGAGCGTCGGCAGGACGCCGGCCCGGCCCCGGAAGGATGCCCATGGCGACGGCCCCAAGCCCGAACGACCTGACTCGGCAACAACTCGACGAGCTCGATGCCCTCCTTCAACGGATGCTCGCCCTTCCGATCACCAGCCCAGAAGGGGGAGCCGGGGCTCCTGTTGTTGCCCCCCCCCCGAGTGTTCCGCCTGCTGCAGCGCCGGTGTCGCAACCGGGTGTGCCCAACTGGCGGATCGATCCGCCGGCTGTGGCTCCGGCCCCGACCACTCGCCTGTTCGCCCAGCCGCTCCCGCCCGAGCCACCGCGGCCACCCACCCCGGAACCCGAGCCCCCGGTGTCGGTTGCGCTCAAGAACCCGTTCGTAATTCCGGTCACCCCGGTCGAATACCCGCTCTCACCGGCGACGGCGGCACGTCTGCGCCCTGCGCCGGAACCCCCACCCCGACCTGTCCCTCCCCCAACCGTCACAGTCCCGCTGCCCCCGGCTCGTGTGGCTCCCGCCCCGATCGTTTCAGCACCGGAACCGCCAGTTCGCCCGGCTCCTGTTCCATCGGTTCCTGTCGTGGAACGGCCGCCTCTCCGGGCACCCGTCGCAACTGTTCCGGTCATGGAGCTGCCGCCTCAACCGGCTCCTCCTCCGACTGCTCCGGTTGTGGAACGACCGACCCAGCCAGCTCCTCCTCCGTGGGTTCCGGTTGAGGAAAGACCGCCACAACCGGCTCCTGTTCCGTGGGTTCCGGTTGTGGAACGACCGCCCCAACCAATACCTGCCGCGACCATTCCCCAACCGGAACCGGTAGTTGTGGTAGCGCGGCCATCATCGCGGCCTCCCTGGACTCCCGCAACGGTTCCCCCTGCGCTGGTGATTGAGCCGTCCGTCACCGAGTCGCAAACCAAGGCATCAGACGCGGTCCAGGTGCCCATCCCGGCCGTGTTGTGGCCACTGGTTGCATTGAATCAGGTGATCGATGCGATCCTCGGGCTCCTGGGGCCACCGGGGTGGATCCTTCGTTCAGGGTTTGGGAAAAATCTCCTGGGGCTCATCGGAATCGGGTTGCTCGCTTACACCGCTGCCCACCTTGGTGAGCACCAGGGGTGGTTGAGCCTGCCGTTCCCCCTCCCTTGGCCCCGATAAAGCAACCGGCATATAATAATTCCGAAATCGCAATCCGGCCCGGCCGTCGGCGAATATCCCGACGTGTCCGGGCTTCGGTCGTTCAGTACCGGGTGAGACCCCGCTGATGCCTTCTGTTCCATCAGTCCCCCTGCCCCCATCGCCCCCGCCACCTGCAACAGGCGGTCCACCAACCCAACCGAGCGGCCCTGTCGATTCCGCAACTCGCCCGAATATGCCCCTGACGTCCAGCCCAGCTCCGACTGAGCATATGGGCCTCCCCCTCCCCACTTCCCCCGCCGCACAGGCACCCGCACCAGCAGCGGTGGCGTCCAAGGCGGTGGCCGAGGAGGAGTTGCCCCCCCTCCCCCTCGATCTGGTCGCTGGCCTGCTGAGCTATCTGATCCCAGGTCTTGGACAGGTGTACCAGGGGCGGATCGGGAAGGGGTTGCTGTTCTTTGGGGGGCTCTACCTTCTGTTCTTTTACGGGATGTGGATGGGGCAGTGGCAGAATGTCTGGCTCCCCGACGCAACCGATTTGCCGGATGTGGAGATTGTGGGCCAGCGACTGCCTGGGATGGCGAAAGCCTTCTCGTACCGGCCGCAATTTCTTGGCCAGATGTGGATCGGGACGGCAGCCTGGCCGGCACTGGCCCAGTACGCTTACTTCGATAAGGACCGGAAGGTCTTACCGGTGTTCGGCGCGTTCCAACGCACCCCAACGGAGGATGAGCTGAATGCCCTCCAACGGGATGGGAACAAGCGCTGGGATCTCGGCTGGGTCTACACCGTGATCGCAGGGGTGCTGAACCTGCTGGTGATCTACGATGCGGTTGCCGGACCGATGTTCCGCGAACCTCAACCGGGGTTGCGGAAGAGAGGTGGGGAAGATGCGACATGGTAATGGGGCCGTTTGCAACTGACAGCCAGTCGAAGCGATGGGATGACCGAACCAGGGTAATACACGAAAGAAGGGGCCGCCAATGATTCCCGCCCTGTTCGGGTTCAGCATTTACTGGGATTTGCCAGTCCTGTTAGTGGTCGTCAGCCTGGTGTACGCTGCGACCCGGCACGATCGGTGGGACAAGATCTTGCGCGAGGGGTTCGGCTGGGGGGTGAGGATCGCCCTGTTCCTGTCGGCCATCGGCCTGGGGCTATACCTCATCAGCACGTATATCTGACGGTGGACTCCACGTTCCGTGAACAGGCGTAGCCCTCCGAGCCCGGCGCGTTGCCCTGGGCCAAGAATTCCACCGTGCAAGGCTGGAAAATCGGTTGGTTGGTATTCACCCTGAAAGGGTGAGAGTATTTAGCCCAGGGCAACGCCCTGGGTTCTGAAAGGGCAACGCCCTAAATTCTGAAACGCAACGCCTTGGGGTTGTGTGAGCAACCCCAAGGCGTTGCCTCAGCCGGTTGCCTGCAACGAATCGCACCAGCAGACTACCGGTAGTAATAGCGACCACCGTAGCCGTAGTAACCGCCGACGACAACCGGTGGAGGTTGTGCCACGACAACAGCCGGGGGCGGCCCACCGTACACCACAGGTGGCGGATTCTGGACCATCACTGGTTGCGGACGGAGGTTCTGCATCTCGATGATGATCCGGTCGGACACCCCTTGTGCTTTCAGGTACTGGATGTCGTTGGGGCTGAGCTGAAAGAAGCTCCCGGTATTCCGAAGCTGGTTGATGACCACCTGATCGTCGATGCCGCTCTGGACCATCTTGGCGACATCCATGATGGTCATCCGCTGGGCCGCAGCAACAGCCTGAGCGTTCGCCACGGCGGCCACCTGTTGATCCGTACGCTTCTGCGCATCCTCGCGGTCCATCGAGTTGCCGATGGCTCCGCCTGTGGCACCTCCGACCAGCGCGCCGACCACGGCTCCGGTCTTGGGGTTATGGGTCGCAGCACCGATCAGGGTTCCGACCCCAGCTCCTGCTGCTGCACCCAGTCCGACACCCTTTTCGGTGTTGTTCATGGTCGAACAGCCGCCAGCTCCGCCCATCGCAGCCAGCAGGCTGAGCACTGATCCCCACTGAAACAGTCGTTCCGATCTCATGGTTGCCTCCCGATTGACCGGCCTGAAGCTGCTATGACACACTCCGGTGGGTGGGTCAAGCCGACCCCGCCCAGAGGTTGACATTCCGCGGCACGGCTCCCAGAAAATCCATCGGCAACCAACGAACCCGAACCCCAATCGGTCGTGTCCGAATTTTGGGATGAGCCCGCGGGATCCCTCCCGCGGGCATTCTCTTCCAGGCAGGAATGATTCATGAATGCGGACCGGCCGGTCGACAATGCCCCGTATCTCAGTTTCCAGCAAGGAGGGCTCACGATCGAAGGTTGGTCGCGGGCCGCCGTCCAGAGTTACTGGCGGATTCCCGAACTGAATGTCGGCTTTGACCTTGGGGCTCAGCCGTGGGATTTCATGGGAACCCCCAACTGGTTCATCACGCACACCCACCTCGACCACATCGCAGCGTTGCCAATTTACCTGGCCCGTCGGCGAATGATGAAAATGCCCCCCCCGAAGGTCTATGTCCCCCAGGAAAACAAGGACGATGTGGAGAAGCTGTTGCGGATCATGCATCGCCTCGACCGTGGGAGGCAGGCTGTCGAGCTCTTCGGGGTGACCGCGGGGCAGGAATTCGAGCTGGACCGGCAACACATCATGACGGCGTTCGAGACGGACGCCACCAACGCCTCGATCAGTGAGGACGACGATGAGAGCCAGATCGTGACCGCATTCGATACGGTCCACACGATCCCGTCACGGGGCTACATGGTGTGGGACGTGCGGAAGAAACTGAAGGAGGAGTACGTTGGTCTGCCGGGTGAAAAGATTCGCGATCTCAGACTCTCCGGGGTGGAAGTGACCCGCGAAGTTCGTGTTCCGCTGGTGGCATATACCGGCGACACCTCCCCGAAGGGGCTCGACAACTACCCGGCCTGTTACGATGCGAAGATCCTGATTACCGAGATGAGCTTTATCCGGGAAAATCACCGGCGGGAGAAGATCCACAAGTTCGGGCACATGCACCTGGACGACTTCCTTGAGCGGGCCGACCGGTTCAAGAACGAGCTGATCGTGGCTGCCCACTTCAGCACCCGGTATCACCCGAAAGAAGTCCGCCGGTTGCTCGACCAGAAGCTCCCACCACAACTGAAAGCCCGGATGCGGGTGTGGGTGTGAGACTGCGCTAATCGCCACGGCAGGGCACCAGCGGCTGTGGTGGGGATATGTGTGGCGTCCCTGATTCCCAAGCGATCTTTCACCAGGCCATGCTCGCTGGCTTGCGTCGCAAAACGCCTCCGGCGGGATTTCTGACTCCCCGCCGGTCCCAATCGGTTACAATCACATCAACCTACCCGCCGGGAACTCCCTCACAACGCTTTCCGGACTCGCCTGCGTTGCCCCTGTTCCGAGATCCGTGATGCCCGCCACCCGCCACCTTCTCATCGCGGTCCTCGTGACTGGTCCGAGTGCCGTCTCTGCGGCCGACCCCCGGGGCGACCACTTCGAGTCCCGGGTCCGGCCGGCGCTGATTGAGTCTTGCGTTCGATGCCACGGGCCGGAGAAGGCGTCCGGCGGTCTCCGGCTCGACTCACGCGAGGCGATCCTGCGGGGTGGGGAGTCTGGCCCGGCCATCGTTGTGGGCAAGCCATCCGAAAGCCTGCTTTTGAAGGCGATCCGTCGAGAAAAAGACCTCGCTGCGATGCCGCCGAAGGAGCCTCTGAAGGCCGATGCGGTGGTCGCCTTCGAGCGGTGGGTCCGCGAAGGAGCCGTGTGGCCAGCGAGCGCCGCCCCCATCCGCTCCGCGCGACACTGGGCATTCGAGCCAGTCCGAGCAGTTTCTCCTCCGGACGGGATTGCCGCGACTCCGATCGACGCATTCATTCTCGCCAAGCTTCGTGAGAAGGGACTGACCCCGGTCGGCCCCGCCGACAAGCTCACCCTGATCCGGCGGGCCACGTTCGACCTGACAGGGCTCCCGCCAACCCCAGCCGAGATCGATGCATTTCTCGCGGACTCTTCCCCGGATGCGTTCGCGAAAATCGTTGATCGCTTGCTCTCGTCGCCACGGTATGGCGAGAAATGGGGCCGGCAGTGGCTGGATGTGGTCCGCTATGCCGACACCGCTGGAGAAACCGCCGACTTCCCCGTCCCGGATGCGTGGCGTTACCGAAACTATGTGATCGCTGCATTAAACGCCGACACGCCTTACGACCAGTTTATCCGGGAGCAACTGGCCGGGGACATCCTCGCGGCCCGCCTTCCGGCCAACGCTCCCCCAGACCGATACGCCGAACTGATCACTGCCACCGGGTATCTCGCCGTCGCGCGGCGATTTGGGTTCGATGTCCAGAAGGACCACTTCCTGACGATTGAGGACACGATCGACACCGTTGGGAAGAGCCTGCTTGGGCTGACCATCGGCTGTGCCCGATGCCACGACCACAAGTACGACCCGGTGAGCGCAGCCGACTACTACGCCCTGTACGGGATCTTCGAGAGCACTCGCTACCCTCACCCGGGGTGCGAAAAGGACAAGTCACCGCACGATAGTATCCCTCTCGTCCCACCTGCGGAACTGGCGGAAAAGCGTGAGGCATTTCGGATGCTGGTCGGGGCGGCAGCCGGGACGCGGGTCGACGCGATGCTCGCCCGCTCAGTGCCCCACGCCTACGCGGTCGCCGAGGGTTCGCCGCATGATGCCCAATTGCAGAAGCGTGGCGACCCGGATTCCCGCGGCGATGCCATCCCGCGGCGGTTCCTCACGGTCCTTGGCGGCCAGAAATTGCCCCCCAGTTCGGGAAGCGGGCGGCTGGCTCTGGCCGGATGGCTCACCGATCCGAAGAACCCGCTCACCGCACGTGTGATGGTCAACCGGATCTGGCAGGGGCATTTCGGAACGGGGCTGGTCGCCACCCCGAACGATTTCGGCACACGTGGGAGCCCGCCAACGCACCCCGAACTTCTCGACTGGCTCTCGGCCCGGTTTGTGGCATCTGGGTGGTCGGTGAAGACACTCCATCGGCAGATCATGCTTTCGGACGCTTACCAGCGATCGGCTGCGATGAACCCTGTGAACCTGAAGGCCGACCCAGGCAACGCCGACCTCTGGCGGTTCCCACGGCGGAGGCTCACAGCCGAGGAGATTCGCGACGCCATGCTCGCAGTCAGCGGCGATCTCGACCCGACCCCCGGCGGCCCACACCCGTTCCCCGATCCCAAGGGTTGGGGGTTCACCCAGCACAACCCCTTCGCTGCGGTGTACGACACGAATCGCCGGAGCGTGTATCTGATGACCCAGCGGATCAAGCGACACCCATTCCTGGCCCTGTTCGATGGGCCAGACACGAACGCCAGCACCGCCGCCCGACAGACAACAACCGTTCCGACTCAGGCCCTGTACTTCCTGAACGACCCGTTTGTCCACGCTCGTGCGGAGAGCCTCGCCGGTCGATTGCTGAAACTCCCGGACGAGGCCGCCCGGGTCGATTTCGCTTGCCGCGTGTTGTACGGCCGCCCGGCCGACGACCGGGACCGGGCCATCGCCCGGCGGTTCGTGGCCGACAGCCCGGACTCGAAACCCGCCTGGGCCACCTGGGTGCGGGTGCTGTTCGCGGGCAACGAGTTTGTGTACATCGATTGAGTTTCAAGACATGCAGAATGTGAGGATAGATTCAATACCGGCCCGCAGATGACGCAGACTTCGACGCAGATGAAANNTGATCAAGATTTTATCTGCGTTCGTAGATCTGCGTCATCTGCGGGCCATTCTGATGCGTCATCTGCGGGCCATTTCTTCTGACCGAACAGGGAGAGCAATCGATGGGCCATCACCCCGCACCCCACCCCACCCGGCGCTCACTCCTGCGGTCCGCGGTGGCCGGGTCGGCGATCTTTCCCGCTCTTGTGGCGGAGTTGCTTGCGGAAGACGCCCGGGGCTCGACTGATCCGCTTGCCCCGAAGCCGCCGCATTTCCCGGCGAAGGCTCAGAATGTGATTTTCCTGTTCATGTCCGGCGGGGTGTCGCACGTTGATTCGTTCGACCCTAAGCCGAAGCTCGTAGCCGACCACGGCAAGGCGGTCACCCTCGACCACCCCGAGACGAAGAACCGGCCGGGCTACGAAAAACTCTTCCTCAAGCGGCCCCAGTGGGAGTTCCAGCCGCATGGGAAATGCGGCACCGCCGTGAGTAGCCTGTTCCCGCATGTCGCCGGGTGCGTCGACGACCTCGCCGTGATTCGATCGATGCACTCCGACCACTCGAACCACTACAACGCCACGCTCGGGATGCACACCGGATCGTTCAACCAGGCCCGACCGAGCGTCGGAGCGTGGGTCAGTTACGGACTCGGAACGCTCAACCGAAACCTTCCGTCGTTCGTGGTGATTGCTCCACACACGCCGTATGCGGGCGGCCAGGTCTGGGCGGCCGATTTCCTTCCCGGGAGCCACCAGGGAACGCCCGTGGTCCCTGGCCCCGAACCGATGCGCAACATCCGCCCGCGGGTGCCAGTGGACCGACAGCGAAAAGAACTTGATGCGCTCGCCGAGTTGAACCGCGTCCACCTGGATCGTCACGACCACGACCCGGATCTGGACGCCCGTCTCCGCAGCTTCGAGACCGCGTTCGGGATGCAGGCGGCGGCCCCCGAGGCATTCGATGTCGCCAGGGAGACCGACGACACGCTCAAGCTGTACGGCCTCCAGCGCGGCCAGACGAACTGGTTCGGGTGGCAATGCCTGGCAGCCCGCCGGCTGGTCGAGCGTGGAGTGCGGTTCGTCGAGTTGATCGACACCGGGTCGTCGGGCAACTGGGACTCGCACGGAGATATGGCCGATCACGGGCGGTTGGCGAAGAACGTGGACCAGCCGATTGCCGGGCTCCTCGCCGACCTCAAGCGAACGGGTCTGCTCTCGAAAACGCTGGTGGTTTGGACAACGGAGTTCGGTCGGACTCCCTTCAATAACTCGGCGAGCGCGAGGGGCCGGGAGCACCACCCCTGGGCGTTCACATCCTGGCTCGCGGGGGCGGGTGTGAAGGCGGGGACGGTGTACGGAGAATCGGACGAGTACGGGATCAAGGTGGCCAGGGACGGTGTTCACGTTCACGACTTCCACGCGACGATCCTGCACCTGATGGGGCTCGACCACACCCGCCTGACCTACCGCCATTCCGGCCGTGACTACCGCCTGACCGACGTGGCCGGTAACGTGGTGAAGGGCGTTCTGATATAGGAATCGGTCTAATGGGAGGGCGAGGCTCCTGCCGAGCGTGAGGGTGGTGCGGTAGAGGCTGTCTCATTCCCGGAGCGGGCATCGATCTAACGGGAGGGCGAGGCTCCTGCCGAGCGTGAGTAACACGGCAGAGGCTGTCGCATTCCCGGAGCGAGCATCGGTCTAACGAGAGGGCGAGGCTCCTGCCGAGCGTTACTGGTGCGGCTCGGCAGGAGCCTCGCCCTCCCATTTGCATGTCCGACCGTTTTTCCGTGGTTGCGATACCCTCTGCGGGTTCCTGTATGAAACTGGGTGTCCCCGCCGTTCCGGCGGAAAACTGATCTCACTCCCGAACAATTTGTCGTACCCAAAATCGACCGATCTTTCGAGATATCTTGCTGGGCGCGATAGCATCTTGCGTCATTCGTTCCCCATCTCTCTCGTTCCAACGCTCTGCGTGCGAATGCCGTCTTCGACGCTCCGCGTCCTGGCCTGAACGGAACGAACGCTTGACCAGGGGTACGATCGACATCGTCCCCAACGTGTTGGCCCACCCCGCAAAGCGGGAGGAAGCAGGGAGATGCTGTCGCGTCTGGCGAGATGTGTCATTCTCTCAATCTCTCTTTCGCTCGGCATCCTCTGCGTTCTCCGCGGTGAATACTCCCATGATCTGTGGGTCGACGCGCCGGGGCCGACCGGTCGCGGCGTCGAGCAGTACCCAGACGGTGCGGGCTTTCACGAGGATCTGGGAGTCGGCG
The DNA here is from genome assembly GCA_003136315.1 of Gemmataceae bacterium. GTDB lineage: Bacteria > Planctomycetota > Planctomycetia > Gemmatales > Gemmataceae > Urbifossiella. The sequence continues at coordinate 15,051 of PLDW01000052.1, forward strand.
GGTCGGGTGATTTCGGTGAACCGTTCCCAGGTCGCCCCGGACGGTTCGCCGACCCACGTTCGGGCAGCGAGTTCGTCGCCGGGTTGTCCGGGTCGGAAGTATTCGATCTCGTGTTTGCGGACAACCCATGTGAACGCGGCCTGGACCTCGGTGCTGGCAACGGCCCGCCAGTGTGCGACGGCCGCATCCTGGACGTAGCGGAGGAACGCCACGTTGTTGACGTGTCCCTGTCGGTCGATGTCGTCCTCCTCGACCCGGAAGGCGAGCGTGAAGGCGGCCATGGTCATCGGCGATCCTCCATGAGCGGAAACCCCTCCCTCACCTTCCTGATTCTCGCAATCGACCCTATGGACGGGTCCGACGGGAGTAAAACCACCCTCCTGCTCCCCCTTCCTTCCCAGGGAAGGGGGTTGGGGGGTTAGGTTCTTTCGGCGGCTCACCCCTCGAACGGCGGTTCCCGATTCGTCAGGTCGAGCAGCGCCAGCACCCCGCTCGACAGGGCCACCACCGCCCGGTTCGGGTTCTTCGGGTCGAGAGCGATCCCCCGCACTCCTGCTCCCATCGACCACCGATGGACTTCCTTGCCACTCGCCGCGTCCCATAGCCGGACGGTGCGGTCGACCGAACCGCTATACATCCGCAACCCGTCCGGCGAGAACACACAGGCCATAACCCAATTCGTATGCCCTATGAAGGTGCGAACCTCCTTCCCAGACTCCAGATCCCACAGTTTCAGGGTGCTGTCTCCCGACCCGCTGAGTACCCGCGACCCGTCCGGCGAGAACGTGCAGGCTGCGACCCCATTCGTGTGTCCGGTGAACGCCCGGACCTCCTTCCCGGACCACACATCCCACAGCTTCAGGGAGCTGTCTTCCGACCCGCTGAGCACCCGCGAACCGTCCGGCGAGAACGCACAAGCCCTGACCCCCTTCGAGTGCCCGTAGAACGTCCAGATCTCCTTCCCGGACCACACATCCCACAGCTTCAAGGTGGTGTCCCAAGACCCGCTGAGTACCCGCGACCCGTCCGGCGAGAACGTACAGCCGTCAACCCCATTCGAGTGCCCGTTGAACGTCCGGATCTCTTTCCTGGACCCCACGTCCCACAGTTTCAGGGTGCTGTCTCCCGACCCGCTGAGTACCCGCNNGTTTTGTCGTGCGACCCGCTGAGCACCTGCGATCCGTCCAGCGAGAACACGCAGGCAGAGACCCCATAGGAGTGTCCGGTGAAGGCGCGGATCTCCTTCCCGGAGGCCACGTCCCACAGCTTCAGGGTGGTGTCCCAGGACCCGCTGAGTACCCGCGACCCATCCGGCGA
>PLDW01000454.1 GCA_003136315.1 Gemmataceae bacterium
GTCTGGGCATGGACCTCCCCAGACGTCAGGGTATACTGCATGTGACGCAAGCCTCGGTGCGGTGCTAATGATGTCTTGCAAACTCATTATCCGAACGGGGCTTGCGTCGTTCATCCCCTCCCTCCTCGGAGTGTCGCCCAACTTGGTAACTACTGACAATCCCGACTTCGCGGAGGTGAGACCGGATGAGCGTGTTGGCCTGATGCTGAGCGGGCACACCCACGGTGGGCAGGTGTACTTGCGGGGGCTCGGTTCCGGCTGGCTCCCGTCGCGATACGGAGCGAAGTATCGGCAGGGGCTCGTTCAGGGGCCAGCATCGTGGGTGTACGTGTCCCGCGGGTTGGGGGAGGCTGGCGTGCCACTCCGGGTCAACGTGCCACCGGAAATCGCCCTACTCACCCTCACCCCTGGCTGACTCCCGAGCGTCTTTGTCATCCTACCGCGTGGTCGCCGCCCGGAAACTTCGGGCTCGGGGCCGCCGTGAACAGCCACGCCCGGTGGCTCTGGGGGAGCGATTCGAGGAATGTAGATTATTAGATTGATCTTGCAGACATATACAAGATTTATATCAGCCTTTCCAGGTGATCCATGTCATGGCCGCCACTGCGAGGAGGGTGAGGGCACCCAGAAGTAGGATGCCTGCCAGAAAAACCCACTGCCAGCCGGATGGGCTTGCCTGAGCTGGATTCCGGGTTCGGGGAACGGGGTGCCTGCGGACGGGGTCGGAATCCTCTCGCGGTGGGGGGGTGCTCACTGACGGCGACGGTCGGCGCTCGGGAACCGCTTCAGCCCTCAAATCGCCTACGGTGGATTTCTCACCAGTAAGAGAGTGCGATGGGAGCGGGGGGACCGTGGGTGAGGAGTGGGGAAGAGTTTCGGCTGAGACACCCTCGGGGAGTGCGAAGACCGGGACGATTTGGTCCGGGACCGCTTCGGTGAATTGGGTCAGGCGTGCGAGAGCCTCTGCCACGTCGCGGGCGGTGGGGAAACGGTCGGTCGGCTTCTTCGACATGAGCCGGGAAACAATTCTTGCGAGTTCATCAGGCACGTCTGGACGGATCGCCTGGAGGGGCGGGGGTGGGTCGAGTTGGTGTTTGAGGATCTTCTCGATTGGAGACCCCCCCGAAAACGGGGGCTTGCCTGTGAGGAGGAAGTAGAAAGCAGCGCCGATCGAGTAGAGATCCGCACGGTGGTCCACGGTACTGGAATTCTTGGCCTGCTCCGGGGCCATGTAGTCCGGGGTTCCCACTACCGTTCCGTCCCGGGTCAGGTCCGTACCCCCCGGGCTCTCCTCAAAACCAACCGAGCGGACAAGTCCCATGTCCAGGATCTTGACCCGAGCGGGTTCGGTCGCGCTGCGGTGGTGCCGCTCCCCGCTGACGACGATATTGGATGGTTTGATATCCCGGTGGACAAACCCTTCGTCGTGGGCGTGTTGGAGCCCCAGAGAGGCCTGTCGGAGGTACTCGCAGGCCTCCGGGACCGACAACACCCCCTGCGAGCGGACGAGTCGGGCCAGATCGACCCCATCGACGAACTCCAGTGCCAGGTAGTGCCGGTCACCAGATTCACCAGACTCGTAGGCGGCCGCGATGTTTGGGTGGTTCAGGGCCAGGGCCGTCTGGACCTCTCTCCCATACCGACCCCGAATGAGCGGATTGGAAAGCAGTTGGGGGCGGATCACCTTCAACGCAACCACGCGACCAGAGCGACTGTCCCGAGCCTTGTACACCTTGCCCATACCTCCCTCGCCGAGTTTGTCGAGGACGATGTAGGGGCCAATAAACAACTCGGCGGTCTTCCCGTGGATCACCTTTCGAAGCTGGTAGACGGGGATTCGGTGATGTTCGATCAGATACCGGCACAGGACTTGTGGATCATCCCCCAAAGCCGCAAGTTCCCCGGCAAGCCGGTCGACTTGCTCCGGGGTCAAAAGACCACTCACTCTCAGAGCGTAAAGGAGTGATTCGGCAGTCGGCATCGTCATAACAGTGGCGGCCAAGTCTTACCCAGGGAGGAAGTACGGGGCAGCCCGTAAGGAGTCAAATATCCCGATTGTATCTCGGGAATACGTTTCCGCTGGGTGAATTCGCTCCCCGAATGATGAGATTCCTCAGAACAACCGAAAGATTCCTCCCCATGCGACCCCCCTTCAGATCCGGCCAGACCTGGCCAACTATCCCGGGAGTCCACCTGACTGCCGAGAGGAGTCTGGAAATGGTTGAGGTATTGGCCGATAATACAATGTGAGGAACAGCAACGGCCTTGCACTCGAGAGGACCAACCCATGACCGAACCGATCAGACCCCTCTCTTCCAAAACACAGACACCAGAGGCCCAGCGCGGCTATAGCAAGGCGGACAGCATCCTTTTCCAGGCCTGGCTGATCCTCTTCCTGATGGTGATTTGCTTCGCCCTGATCAGTTATCTCTTACCTTTCATCCTGACCACCTTCGCGAAATAAGGCAGTTGGTGAGAGAAANNGGTCATTTCCTGGCGTCTGCCTAAGACGAGCGTCAGGTGAACCTCTCCCCGCCCCAGGGTTGCGCCGGAAACCCGGCTTCACCCTGGACGATTTTCCGACGCCTCATTCGGGGCTCCAATCCCCACAACCTGCTGCCCATGACAGTGGGGAGATCTCCTTCTGCCTGTCGCCTTCCAGCTCAATCGGGTGGAAACGCTCCTGCTTCACTTTCCCGCAGTCCGAAGGTATCCGAACAGGTCGGCCACATCCTGCTTCTGGAGAAGCTTCTCAAACCCTTCGGGCATGAGTGAGAGTTTTGTGGATCGGAGGGATTCGAGGTTCGCCCGGAGGAGCGTGTCTTCCACTCCCTCCGCCCGACGAAGAGTGATGCTTGTCGATGTCTCGGTCGCGATGATCCCGCTCAGTACCCGGCCATCGGTCGTGGAAACCTGATAGTTGACATACCGCGGGTCAACTTCACGATTCGGATCAAAAAGGGCCACCAGGAGATCCGCACCAGACTTGTTTGGTAGCGCTGCGAGGAGATTTGCACCCACGTCGAATCCAACCCCATCCAACCGGTGGCAGGCTGCGCAGTGTTTCTGGAAGACAAGCCGACCCTTCTGGGCATCCCCTTTCAAATCGAGCGCTGCGGTGTAATCCATCGCTACTTTGATACGGTCAGCGTTCACAGTGCCTGTCAAAACCGCGACAGCCTTGGCCCGTACCGCAGGGGTCGGATGGGACTTCAGAAGCCGGACTCGCGCGGGGTCGAGTTCATTCGCAGAGATGTGCTTCTTCTCGATTGCGTCCAGCAACACCATCACCCATTCTGGACGGGACAAGAGAGCCTCCATGACTTCCCGGCGGATCGCTGGCCCGGAGGACGACCACTTCTCCAAGAAAAGGCTGGCCACCATCGCATCACTGTGCGCAGCCAGCGCCCGCACAGCGGCAAGTTGAAGGTCGCCGGGGGCCGACGGAACCAGAGCGTCCGGGAGGGCCGAAACCGCCACTTCAAAAGGCCCCAACCCCAGCAACCCGGCCGCGGCGATCCGGTCGGCCGGTTTTGCCTTCCCATCCTTCACCGTCATGGCTGCCGCATCGAATCGCCCGCGCAGTTTCCGGACCACCACATCCGCACCGGCGGGTGGTTTCACCCACCATGAGGCGAGTGAGTGTTTCCCATTCCGCATCCCCTGTCCCAACCCCTCCAGAAGTGCGGCCCCGGCGGTCGGCCCTCCGGTTCCCTCGGCGATCAGACTCAACAGGCGGATAATCTGCGACTCGTCCCCCTTTGCTCCGGTGATTGCAGCAAGTTTTGCCAGCACGATGGGCAGTGGCAGATTCGCCCCGGAGAGAAGGCGTTCAAGCAGAGGGAGACTGCAAGTGGCTGAAGAACTCAGGGCAGCGGTTTGCGTCCACGGGTCGCCCGCGTCGGTGAGGAGGAGCGATCCCAGAACAGCGGTGGCATCATTCGCAGGGAGAGCCCCCGCGGACAACGCCAGTTGGAACCGGACACGTGGGTCCGGATCCGTCTCCAGACCAGCGGCCCGACGGCGAAGATCTGCGGAGGTTGCGAAAAACCCCTCGGCCAGTCGTAATGCCTGCTCCCGCATCCCGGATTGGGGATCGTCGAAGACGGGAAAGACATCGTCCGGAGTGAGCCCACCGAGCCCATTGAGTGTCCAAAGACAGTTCGCTCGCCCCCCCTTCCCAACTGCGCGCGAAAGCCGCTCTCGGATCGCCGGTGTGGCGTCTTTCGGCTGACGCTCGATCAAGAGTCTCTGGGCGGTGAGTCGCCGCCACGGGTTCCCGTGAAGCAATTCGTCGGCCAGTTTAGCGGTCGTCATCTGGCTCAGGTCAGGCATTTTCGATGGCTTGAAGCCTTCCGGTGCGACTCGCCAGATCCGCCCTCGCCCACGGCTCTCCAGATTGAGTTTTCGCTTGATGTCATCGGGAAGGGAGAGAGGGGTTTCGATGACCTCCCGGTAAAAATCCAGGACGTACATTGCACCATCGGGGCCGATCGAAAGGTGGACCGGACGGAACCAGTTGTCGGTCGAGGTCAGGAACTCGGTTGCCGGGTCGACTCGCCGGGCGGAAAACACAGCTCCTTGACCCACCAGGATTTCGCGGTGGATGAGATTGTTCGCGGGATCGCACACGAAATTGTTCCCGCGGTAGGGCTCCGGGAAGATGTCCGCAGTGTAGATGAGCGGGCTACAGGCGGAAGTAATGTACCCACCCGGCACGAGTTCCGTGGTCGGGAACCGCTTCGCATCAGGCCCGCCAGCCCTGCGAGTGGTGCGTTCTACGCGCCACGGCTCGAACGGACTGGTCCGGAAGACTTTCGCAGCGGCACCATGTTCGGGGATATCGAGCGTGACAGCCGACACCGCCAGATACGGATTCCGTCGGAGGTAGTGTTCGGGGAGGACGATCTGTCGAAGGTGTTGGCTGTTCGTGGCCGTGAACCACCTCTGATAGTCGTCGGCGGTCAACCCGTATTGCCCACCCCCGCTTGTGGGTTCCAGGCTCGCCGGAAGCCAGGGTCGGAATCGCAATCCACGGTTCCGGAGCGAGACTTCCGCCGCATCGGGCTTCTCCACCGACTTCACCGTCCCCCCATCGCTCCCCGCGCAACCATAGACCCAGTTATCCAGACCCCACTGAAAGCTGTTCACCATCTGCTGAATGTTGGCCAGGTTGAATCCGGTGTAGAGGGTGGTTGTCCGATCCGCCTTGCCGTCCCCATCGGTGTCTTTGAGGTAAAGGATGTCCGGGGCGACCGCCACAAGTAGACCTCCCTTCCACGGCTGGATGCCCATTGGGAACCGGAGTCCCTCGGCGAAGGTGTGAGAGGTCTCGAAAACCCCATCCCCATCGGTGTCTGTCAGGCAACGGATTCGACCGCGTGTCTCAATTCCCGTTCCCACCCCACCGTTGGGGTAACCGCGCATCTCACAGACGAAGAGCCGGCCTCTCTCATCGAAACACATCGCCACCGGATCGACCACATCGGGCTCGGCCGCGACAAGATCGACCTTGAATCCAGGGGCCACGCGGAACGTCGCCTGCTCGTCTGCGGGCGATAACGGCCCAGGCGTGGGTTCGGGAGCCAGCGTCGCCCCTCGGGGCGGCTCGGCCACCGTTCCCCGGATCGTAGCCACTGCGACCGCCACCCCGAGCAGTAGCCCCCTCATCGGTCCCCCCCCTTCGTTCCTTCCGCCTTCAGCAGTTTCCGGATGGCCCGGAGCAAGGTCTCTTCCGAATCTGGACTGGAGAGGGCCACGGTCGGCTCGTACCCCCCTTCGAGATACGCCCGAGCCGTGGGGATGTAGCCTGGTCCGTCATCACCGTAGGCCGCGACGTGGATCGTCGCGTCTGGCCGCATTGCCTGCGCTGCGAGTTGATACTCGACAAAAGCCTCTCCGGGGAGATGGAGGCTCAGAATCTTCCCTCCCAGGTCAAGACAGCCGAGTTCGATCGGGATCTCGATCCGGTCGAGCCAGGTCAATTGAAAGGCAGCGTTGTTCCGCTGCGCTGTCGTGGCCGTGGTGTCGGCGAGGAGTCTGCGACTCGCCTCTGCGCTAAAGGACGGTTCCCGCCGGGGGAGGAGCTTCACCGGTACGACCCGCCACTCCCACCCATCCACCGCCGTTCTCTTCGTGTCGCGCCACGCCTTGATCATCGCGGCATAGATTCGATCTCGGAGGACCGGTCGGTTCTCTTTTGCCCCATCGTTGTACTTCCCCGCCGTCACATTTCCGCCGCAGCCGTTGAAATAGATCTGGAACACACTGTTGTCTTCCTCCTGCCGCTTCTGTCGCGCCAGTCCGCAGAAATCGGCGCTCACCCGACCGTCACCGTAGTAGCTCATCGGGTGGCAGGCGTAAAAATGGAGCGCAGCGACTGCGCTGTCGCCGTCCCAGAAACTGAGTGTCCGCAGGAAAGGGTCGATCAACCCTTCCGGAGCGTCGCGCATTTCCTTCATTCTCGTGGCACTCGTCCGGCTGAGTATCGCCTTGCCGTCAACCACAATGCGTCGGTTGGAAGCCACATGCTCGACCTTTGCCGCGCCGGTCCCAACATGGGTAAACTTCCGGGCTTTCGGGAGGGAATCCCGAAGAGCATCGGCCGACCTTCGGACGCAATCGTCAAAGTACTTGAGATCAAGCGACTGCCCTGACTTTGCGACGGCAATACGTTTTTCCGCCTCCACATCGGCGAACGGGGCGTTGTGAGGGTGAACGGTGTGTAACGAGACGAATTCCGGCGCGGTGTGGGCAGTTTTTGCGAGAGCATCCCGCCAGATCCGGTAGGCATCATTCCGGATCGCACACCAGTCGAGGGCACAAAAGACAACGGGTTTTCCAGCCCCGAGGAGAACGATCCCGAGCGCGTGGAGTGGGTCATCCACCCCTCGCACGGGCTCGATCCAGCCGCCACAGAGGGGGTGTCCGTCAGGGGGAGTGATGTCACACGTGAAGGTCGCCAGGTGCAGCGGAGGCATTGGATGTTCCCGGCGGGGAGTGTGGAATCAGTGGACCAGATCAGTGGAGCGAGTGCAAGAGTTCCGAGGAAATGGAACCTCATTCCTTCGTCGACATCAATGATGAACGGTGTTCCCGCTTGCCTCCGAGCCGAAACCCGACAAGAATAGAGGTATTCAGACTGGCGGGGTGGAGGTGCAGTGGTCATTCCCGCCTTCCCTCTCCGGATACCGAATCGTGTCCCTCGGAGACAACCCCTTTGCGCCCTCGCTCCAAACTCGTCCGGGCGGCCTGTTGGCTCACTGTCGCTGTCATAATCTCAGCGGCGGGAGTTGCCCGGAGCCAATCTTTCCGGTTGATTCCGACAACCAAGTTGACTCCGCCCGAATCCGAGGCTCCAATTCCCGGTTCGCCGACCCCCCAACAGGTGAAAGATGCCCTGGCACGGCTAAACGGGGGCGCGGGCGGGATATCGCCTGAACTCCAGAATCGACTCAAAGATCTCATCGCGGGATCCCAGGGGGGGCGGGAACCCTCACCCGAGCAGTTGCGAGCCATTCAGGATAGGTTCCAGTGGGATCCAGAGTTTGCCAAGACAGTGAAGGACTGGGCCAGGTCGATGAAAGGAAACCTGGACGGGAAACTGTCCCCGGACGATCTCGCTCGATTGCGGAAAGACTCGTTGCCCGAGAACTCGCCACACAAATCTGGCGTTCCGACAACCGCCAACAAACTGTTGCGACCAAATTCAGGGGCTCCCTCCCCGGATCGTCCGGAGCAGCCACGGCCGACCCCCCAATGGATTCCTCCAACACCCCAACCCACAGGACCTCCGCCAGCTTTCCCGAACCCCAGGCTGGGGGGGAATCCGGACAGGGACGGGCCACCTTTTTCGGGCAACCCCCAATTCCGCCCGGGTGGGCCGACTACTCCGACCAATCCGGGTCTGGGGCGGGCTGATTCGAGGGACTTACCCCACGGTGGGCCACCACCCGATGAGATGAGACCACCTCCCTCATCACTATTGGAAATTCCCGAGACCGACCGAGAACGCAGACAGCGGACACTCGCCGGGATGTGGGAGCGGAACATTGGTCCGCTTGACCAGACTCCCTCCGTCAAAAAGGCGATATTCGAGTTTGCGGACGAGACAGGAGGACTCAAGGACACGGAGGGGAAAAGCCTTTGGGACTCGCTGGGAAAAGATGCGTTCGACTCCAATTCGTTTGATGGCGTATTCGATGGTATCAAGCTCGGTGACTCTCTGAAGATGCCCTCGTTTGACATGCCGTCATTCGGCTGGCTCCGTTCGGACACCGACATCGCCAGTGGACGAGGATCCTCACAATCCTCAGGTGAGAGCTGGTTGTCCCGGCATAGTCCTTCGATGCCGCAGTCGGGGGGTAGCAGTTTCGGAGGAGGCGGGAGTTGGAACCTGGGAATCCCAGGGTTCTCTGGCTCGTGGACGAAATTTGTCCTGCTCGCGTTGATCATCGTTGGTGGACTCATCGCGTGGCGGTTCTGGAAGGCCAAAGATGCCCGCCGAAAGGATTCTTTCGGCCTTGGTGGGCTCGCCGGATGGCCGGTCGACCCGTGGCGGATCACGACTCGCGAAGAAGTGGTGAAGGCGTTCGAATACCTGAGCATCCTGATTTGTGGTCCCATTGCCCGGGCCTGGACACACACCACAATCGCCGACGCCCTTGCCGAGCTGGCGACCACCCACGCCGACACCGCGATGATGCTCGCCCGGTTGTACGAACTGGCTCGATACACGCCAGTCGACGAACCCCTGACCACCACGGAACTGGCGGAGGCTCGTCGGCTCGTTTGTCGCCTCGCCGGGCTGGAGAACGGATGATCCGCCCGCCATATCTTCTCGCTCTGGCTGTCGTGATCCCGGTCTTCATGCCGGCTCAGGTGACCGCCCAACCTGCCCCAGCTCCTCCTCCATTGGTCGACATTCCTGGCCAAGGGAGCGAGATTTTCCGCTGGTTATTTCACCTGGCGAAGATCGAACCTCTGACTGTGGCTGAGGCTCAGGACCGAATTCGCGTTGGGAGCTTCCAGGATGTCATCGTTGTTGTCCTGGGATTCCACAGAACTGGCGTCTTACCTGATCACCTCCAGTGGGTAGGGCGAGCACCCGAAGCCGGGGGGGCTGCGTTGGTGGCAGCCGACAAGCAGGTAGACTTCACGGCCACTTTCCACTCTGCGCCGGGTGATATTGCGAAAATCACAGGGGGATCCGTTTTGGGGATGGGAAAAGATCGGGACTGGTTTTTCATGGGCCAGCCTCGTAGCCCATTCGTTGAATCCCGTCGCCCACCATTAGGAGCCACTGGTCCGGAGTGGGAGCTCTTTAAAGGACTCAACAGAATCGCAACGAGTCAGCCGAGCGCTCTGAAGGTCTCATCACGTCTAGTAGAGTTTCGCTCGGTGTTGGCTCAATTGCCAAAGACGTGTCAGACGACAGACTCGGGGACTCCATTCGGGAGTCGGCCGCTAGACCCCAACGAGGTGTTCGCGGCCGGCGGGAGTGGTCTACTCCCGCGCAATCCATCCAGGCTTGGGTTCCGATTCCTGGCACTTTCCGACCCGAACGTCTTTCTCAACGGGATGCTGGTTCCTCCCGACACACAGGAGCCAACCGATAATCTCGAATTCGCCAATCGGGTTGTCAAATTTCTGTCGGAGGAAGAGGTTGGCGGCAAGCGGAAGCGGACCCACTGCCTGTTCATTCACAACGGGCAACAGGTGACTCGCTTCGATGATCTCCAAAGTTTCCTCCGTCCTTCGCCCCCCCCCATCCCCTTGCCCAACCTCGACTGGAATAAACTCCAGGAGAAGCTCATCGATTACGGGAATGATCTCATCGACCGCGTTCAGGAAAACGACGGCTTGAATCGGGCGGCTTTGGGACACGACCCGGATGTGCAGGATCAGCGACTGCGGGCGTTCCTGAAGGGGTTACTCATCGTCCTCTCGGGGTGGGCGGTCTGGTTCATTGTGAGTAAAGTGTGGTCTGCCCGCCGTGTCCAGAATCACCCTCCCCCGCCCCCGGCAGGCCGTACCGCGCCGGTCACCGAGAACATCCCTAGGAATGGCGTGTTCGACCGACGAGAGCGCGAACTCCTTCGTCGAAACAATCTGTTCGAGCCGGTCCAGGCGGTGATCCGTGACATGTTCGCGGCTGCCGGTGCAGTTCCCGAATACTGGGACCGGGATGGACCGAGTATGCCACCGATTGGCATCTCCGAAGTTGTCGGTCGGCCCGGCACCCTGCGACAGGCTCTGGCCGACCTGTGGAAAATCGGTTATGGCCGGCCGGTCGTGGTCACAGTCCAGAAGTGGAAAATGCTCGAACCCCTCTTCATGCGGGCTCAACAGGCCTTTGTGGATGGGAAGTGGTGGTTCAAGTCAGTTGGCCCGAAACCGGACCCGACCAGCGGGGGGGAGAGCGGAGCATGAGTGTGGTCCCGTTAACCAACGAGAATGCCCCTGCGAGCCCGCAGGCAGCCCCGCCTTCCTTCCCAGCCCGCGAACTCGCACAACAGGCCCGGCTGCTCTCCCAGAAAGTCCTCGCGGAGGTCGCCCGCGTGGTGGTCGGGGCCGACGCGGTGACCCAACAACTGTTGATCGCTCTTCTGGCGGGCGGCCACGTCCTCCTCGAAGGTGTCCCTGGAGTGGCCAAGACGACCCTGTCGAAAGTCTTCGCCCGCCTCCTCGGTTGCCAATACCAGCGTGTCCAGTTCACTCCAGACCTGCTTCCATCGGACGTCACAGGCACCTCGATTTTTGACCGGAATGCGAACGATTTTGTCCTCCGCAAAGGCCCGATCTTCACCCAGGTACTCCTCGCCGACGAGATCAACCGGGCACCAGCCAAAACCCAGGCTGCGCTTCTGGAGGCAATGCAGGAAAATCAGGTCACGGTCGATGGCCAGTCCCTCCCTCTCACCCCCCCATTCCTGGTTCTGGCAACGCAGAACCCGGTCGAACAGGAAGGGGTTTACCGGCTCCCCGAGGCCCAGCTCGACCGTTTCCTCCTCCGGATCGAGATGGGCTACCCCGGGTTTGTCCACGAAGTCAACTTGCTCAAACTGCATAGCCGGCCGACGGTGCAGTTGGAGTCCATGTTCGACCCCGCGACGATCCTCGGCCTCCAGGCGAAACTCCAGTATGTGTATGGCGACGAATCTTTGTACGAATATATTATCCGGCTAGCGGAAGAGACGCGCCGGCATCCGGATGTCGCTCTCGGGGCGAGCCCGCGGGCAGCACTGAATCTGCTCAAGTGCGCCCGAGCACATGCAGTACTGGAAGGCCGTCATTACTTCACCCACGCCGATGTTCAGGCGATTACCTACGGAGTTCTGGGCCACAGGCTGATCCTGCGGCCCGAGGCCGAGATCGAAGGGAAGTCTGCGGCCGATGTGGTTCGTGAGGTTCTTGCCGCTGTGCATGTGTTCGAGGCTGGGTGAGACCCGCTCGAGTCCTGCAGAGCCGCCGTGGTGAACGATGGTCAGTCCACAATTGGCTGTAACAGATCGGGCTCGGAGCCCCAGAGGGGCGCCAGACAGTAGCCCAGGGCGTTAGCCCTGGGAGCCAGTGCATGCGGCGTATCACCCGCCCCGCCCAGGGCTTACGCCCTGGGCTATTGTCTGACGTCCCTTCGGGACTCAACACCTCGGCTCCGGGCCGACTCCGATCAGGTACACTCTGTCCGCAATTGGCCACCAGGAACCCCACCCCCCATCATGCTTACCGCGCGAGGTTACTGGTTCCTGGTTCTCATCGCCTTCCTGCTTGCGCTGGGGGTTCTCCTGTTGCCGGATTACACGATCGTCCCTGCCGTGCTCGGGCTATCGCTCCTTTGTTGGTTTCTGTTCGAGTGGGTCACGTTTCAGGTCCGAAGGAATCTCGCAGTGTCCCAACTCCGGGCGACCCGCCGAGTCGTCCAGAGTGGTCGGGATATGCCGATGGTTTGGGCCGGGTTGGATTTCGAGGTTCACGTAGTGATCGGCCTGGACGGACCAGCCGGCCTCCCGTTTATTCTCCTGGACGACCGGATACCTCAGGCCGCTGAGAAGGTCACAGGCGAGTCCAGCGCAGCCTTCGACATCCTTCCCAACCGTCCGGCACGACTCGTCTACAAACTCCGGAGCCAGAGCCCGGGAATTCTCCGGTTTGAGGGTGTGCGAGTCCGAATCGCGGATCTTCATGGGTTCTTCTGTATTCGCCTCTTTCTCCGCGATGAGACCGAATATCTGATCCTTCCCCCGCTCAGCGACGATGAAGGCCGGCAAAGGGCGGACAAGCGGTTCAACACGCTGCCCCCGCCGGGAATTCACCGCCTCCGACGACCCGGATCCGGCGATGAACTCCTCGACCTGCGGGATTACCGCCCCGGCGATCCCCCCAAGATGATTGCCTGGAAGGCGTCGGCCCGTCGAGATCGGCTGATCACGAAAGAGTATGAGAGTGATGTCCCGGTTCGCTGCGTTCTGCTCCTGGACACCTCGGAAGGGATGCGACTGGGTCCACCAGGCAATACGTCGCTGGCCCGGATGACAGCAGTGGCCTCCGGAGTCGCTCAGGCCACTGCCGGGAACCGCGATCTGGTGGGTTTGACGACCTTCGACGAGGTCACATCGAAAGCGATGCCTCCAGCTCGAACAAAGCTCCACATGATCAATATTCTGCGGCGACTTGCCGAGGTCGCTGCTCTCCAACCCGGAACCGAGGGGGTGCCGGCGGAGCAACTCACTGCCCGGGCCGATCCCCTGGCGCAGGAGTTATATCCCGAACTGATGACGACGCGGGTCAACTCGATGCCCCTGGGCCGGCTCTGGATCCCTCTCCTGGATCGCCGATGGGGTTGGCTCGCTCTGGTGGTGATCGGCCTGTCTCCGGCATTACTCCTGATCCCCGGGTGGCGTGCCTTTGTTTTGAACTCCGCGGCCGAGACGCTCCCCCTAGGAATGCATTGGATTGGCAAGATGATTTTGTTCTTGGTTGTACTTGAGCTGATCGTATTCCCACCAATTACACTTACGCTAGTCTTCTGGTTCTTCCACGGCATTCGTGGATGGTTTGGCCCACGCCGCCGCCAGCTCACACGCCGCAAGCAACTTGCTGCCGTGTTCGCACTCCAGGACGATGTCGGGCCAGCAGGGATCGAACGGTTGATCCACGATGATGAGTTGTACGCCGCGCGAGTCAGCCGATTCCTCAGGGAGCGGCAAATCCGGATGCCGGTCCCGCTCTATGATGACCAAGGCCGCTATCGCTATCGCTCCGAAGATAAAGCGCACGTCCTGGCCACGGCGTTGTTGCGTGCTGTCGGCCGGGCTCGCGACAACGAGTTGTACGTGATCCTGGCCGACCTCGCAGAACTCGACACGGCTCTGCATCCGATCCTGAAGGCCGTTCGGGTTGTCCGCGCTCGTCACCATCAGGTGCTTGTGATCGTCCCCTGGCCCGCCGACATGCCTCCGCCCGAGGAGTCCGCCAAGGTCGGGTCTCGCCCGGCCCCCAAAGCGCCACAACCCGGGAGGGCCGCAGCAGCCCGGTCTGGCAGGCTAGTCGACCGGAACCATCTCTTCCATCCAGTCGTGCGGTCTGCGCTGGCGCGACAATACCACAAGGACTATCGGAAACTGCGTCGAGTGTTGAGCCAGATTGGTGCCAGCGTGGTTCTAGTCAATGACGGGGATCCGGTCCGGGTCGTGTTGGATCGACTCGACCGACTTCGTGGGATGCGGAGCCGCCGATGAAACCCAACACCCCGCCACGGACGCAGTCCCCGGAGGACAGCCTCCCGCCGGACGAATCCCTGGATCCGGGATCGCTCCGGGCGATGGTTCATGACCAAGCGGTCCTGAATTACCTCTTCGCGGGGCTCGCTGCACTGGCGATGGTCTTCGTCGTGATGTTCCAGCGAGGGAGTGATCTTGGGGGGCTGCTCCTGGTACTGATCGGTGGACCCGGATTGATCTTCCGCAAAACGGCTGCACCCGCCCTGTTCCTGGTTATTCTGACGTATTTCCTTATTTTTCCAGCCGGCCTCCCACCGGCATGGAGAGATTCGACCGAGATCACCAATCACTTCAGGGTCGTCGATCTGATCCTGGTGGCGTCTGTGCTGATTTACCTGGCAGCTCATTACCGAGTGTTCGGTCTCACAACTCAGGCGCTTCCGTTCGACGCCCATTATCCGCGCAAAGGCGAGAAGCCCGCCCGCCGACCCTCGAAACTCGTTCGGACGGGGGAGATTCGCACCCTCCTTTTCCTGGTCACCGGGGTGGTCGTGGTGGGCCAACTGGCGTGGTGGGTGGTCGCGAATGTCGAACCCGACCCGACTGCCACTCCTCCTCTGAAACTCATAGAGCGGCAGAGAGGGTTATGGTCGTCAGGCGGTGAGGGGAGCGAGTGGCGCAACCGGTTTGTCATTCTCGCCGGGATGCTCGCGATCGGAACACTGATCGCCCGCCTCGTCTTCGGATATTGGCGACTGCGAACGATGAGCGCAGTAGAGGCGGGTATGATTCTTCAAGATACCGTGTGGAATGAGACCCGGCGGGAACCATCCCGACAGGAGGCGTGGCGGGTCTGGGGGCGAGACCGTGCGGCGGCCCGCCAATCACCACCTCCCCAAAACCGATCACACAGGGGGGCTTCACAGTGAGTTTCTGGCTCAGAGAAATCGCCGGCTGGGGCTTGATCTTGATCGGCCTGGGGATCTTCTGGCAGACATACGAAATGCTTCTCCTGAAGCGCCTCTTCCAGGCGGGGCCGATGACCGTCATGGGGTGGATCGTCTTTCGCGGAGGAATCCACTTGTTGAAGGTAGCCGTTGCCGCGCAAACCGCCCGGAACCTCTCGGGGGCGTTCTCTTCCGGCGGGAAACGCCCGCCACCCCCAGTCGTCCGGCCGCTCGGCCCGATTCCCAACCAGCAAATCCTACCCGGACCCCAGAATAGCCGACCCCGTCGTGAGCCTGCCCCAACGGGCAGTCGGAAAACCGATCGGAACTGACGCAGTGGCTGTGTCGCACTGGCTCCACCCTGGCATCCAGGCCGTGTTCTTCGACGCGGTCGGCACGCTTCTTTTCCCCAACCCGCCGGCCTCGCAGGTCTATGCGGCCATCGCCCGCGAGGAAGGTCTTTCGGACACTGCGACGGAGATCGAACAGCGCTTCCGAGTCGCGTTCCGAGCGGAAGAAGAGGCCGATCGAGCAGGCGGGTGGGTGACGTGTGAATCCCGGGAAGAAACCCGCTGGCGTCGGATCGTGCAAGCGACCCTGCCAGGCCTGTCCGACCCAGACGCCGGGTTCCATCGTCTCTTCGCCCACTTCTCCCACCCCACCGCCTGGCGGGTTCATCCCGACGCCGCGACGGTACTGCCAGCCCTACGGGACTGTGGGTTGAAGCTGGGGATCGCATCCAACTTCGATCGCCGCCTTGATCCTGTCGTGGGCGGACTCGATGCACTCGCCCCGGCTCGTGAATTGATCGTTATCAGCTCAAGTGTCGGGTTCCGGAAGCCTGCGGCCGAGTTCTTTGCAGCCGTTGTGGATGTGGCTGGATGCCGGGCGGATGCCATTCTCTTCGTTGGCGATCATATCGAGAACGATCACGACGGCGCTGCTGCAGCGGGACTGGCACCCGTTCTCCTCGATCCAGAGGGGCGGCACCCGCATGTCCAGCGAAGAGTGAACTCTCTGAGCGACTTGCTCGCCTGATCATCCGCGTCAGGTTCGCTCGGCTGCGAGATCCTCCATCACCGCCTGGGCAGCCCGGAACCCGCTCGTCATCGCACCGTCGATGGAGGCGTTGTCCCGGTGATCGCCGCAAACGTACAAACCCGGGCGCAGCCTGACGGGTCGCTGCCAGGGCTCCAGCTTGCCCGACGTCTGGTCAGGGAGGGCGTGGAGGATGCGATACTCCCGCAGCAATCGCCAGCCGGCTACCTCGGCTCCGAACCACCTGCCAAGCTGGAGCCGAGCCCGGCGGTCGAGTTCAGCGGTATCGTCGGGTGAAACCCCAATAATGGCGGCAGCGATCAGAGCCCGATCTGACGGAGCATAGGAGGCCGAAACATTCGACATCACCACGACGTTATTCACCGGTCCCTCTCCTTCCCCATCCAGCATCAGGATGGGTTCTTTGACGGGCGGACGGGCTGCGGCATAGTAGAGAGTGACTGTTCCGTTTGAGCCGGGGTCGCGAACCTCGTCGCCGAGAAGTCTGGCAGCCGTTGGACCGTCGGTTGCCACAACAACAGCCCGGGTGCGGGTGGTCTCTCCCCTGTCAATGATCACCTCTCGGTGGCCAAGTCGTGCCACACATATCCCCAGCCGGACAGCCCCCACCGGTAGCGCCGACGCAATCTGCTCGGGGATCGCTTGCATCCCAAGTGCCGGCACCGCCCCAGGCCCGTCCACAAACATTCGCGACACGAATCGGAAGAATCGGCTCGATGTCGCCAGGTCTTTCTCCAGAAAGACGCCAGCGAAAAAGGGACGGAACACCTGATCGATGAAACCTGTCGAGAACGCCCCATTCCAGCGCAGGAAGTCGAGGGTCAACCGCTCGTCCCGCGCGATGTGCTGATCGAGTGTCTCACGATCGATCTGCCAGAATAGTCGCACGGTCCGGAGCTTATCCCGGAGCGTTCCAATGCCATTGAAGAGCGACTTGACAGCTCCGATCGGTTCGGAGCGTGGGTCACCCAGGCGGTGGAACCTCCCTCCCCTCCAGACGAGCGCAGCCCGAGTGAATGTTTTCAGATCGAGAGCGTCGTGGTCGAGGACTCGACGACCCTCGGGGTAGGAGGTCAAGTAGATCTGGAAGCCGCGATCCAGCCGAAAGCCGTCCAGGAGATCCGTGCGGACCCGCCCGCCGACTCCGTCTGACGCTTCAAGGATGCGGAAGGAGACTCCACACTCGGCCAGGCGCTTCCCACAGCACAACCCCGCGAGTCCAGCCCCGACGATCAACACGTCCGGATTCGGATTCATCCCGCTTCTCAGCAAGTGCGGTGGATCAGTGCGAATGGAATCCACCAAGTAATTCGGATGGGCGTAACCAATCGGGCTCGTCCCAAAGCCGAGGTTTTGAGTCCCGCAGGGGCGGCAGAAAGTAGCACAGGGCATAAGCCCTGGGAAGGACTGCCGCCCCTGCGGGGCTCTCACCCAAACTCGGAGGAGGCTCACTCAGCGGCGGCCCAGACGGGCTTCACGTTGTAGCAGGGACCACCTCCTGCGGAATGTGGTCGGTCGGCTTGAGGCGGTCGCGAAGCTGGCGGGAGGCAACCCGGTTGATGACTTCGAGGTAGGCCAGCGCGCTCGCCTCGATCACGTCCACGCTCACAGCCCGACCCCGGGTCCGCTTTCCGTTGTACTCGATCTCGACCTGGGCTTCCCCCTGGGCGTCGATCTCCTGGGTCACAGCCCGCACAAGGTAATCGACCACCTTCACCTCGACCCGAGTGATCCGATTGATCGCCTTGAAAAGGGCATCGATCGGCCCATTCCCAATGGCTGCGTCCCGCTTCACTGTTCCGTCGGCGAGCCTCAGCGAGACTGCTGCGGACGTCTGTGATCCCGTTCCGGCCGTACTGGTGAACCCGACCAGCGCCCAGGTGAGTGATGCCCCAGCCTGGAGTTGATTCTCAGCCAGCGCTTCGAGATCGGCGTCGTAGATCTCCTTCTTCTTATCGGCCAGCTTCTTGAACTCGATGAAGAGGCGATTCAACTGGTCATCGGTGAGGTGGTATCCGAGATCGGTCACCCGCTGCTTCAGGGCGTGCCGTCCACTGTGCTTCCCCAGGACCAGCTCGGTCCGTGGGATCCCGATATCCTCCGGCCTCATAATCTCGTACGTACTGCGGTCCTTGAGCATCCCATCCTGGTGAATACCGGCCTCGTGGGCAAACGCATTCTGTCCCACGATCGCCTTGTTGCGTTGAACCGCCATCCCGGTGATGTGGGACAATCTGCGACTGACTGGGTGCAAGTGGCGACTGTTGATCCCCGTTGAAAGGCCATAGTAATCCTGGCGGGTCCGGAGAGCCATCACGACTTCTTCCAATGCCGTATTCCCGGCCCGCTCGCCGATCCCGTTGATCGTACACTCCACCTGCCTGGCCCCTTCTGTCAGCGCGGCGAGACTATTTGCAACGGCCAACCCCAGATCGTTGTGACAATGGACGCTGAGGACGACTTTATCAATACCGCGAACGGTTTTCTTCAGATGCTTGATCACCGCGGCATAATGGCTCGGAACGGCGTACCCGACCGTATCCGGGATATTGAGGGTAGTGGCCCCGGCAGTGATCGCGTTTTCGACCACCTCAGAGAGGAAATCCAGCTCTGTACGGGCTGCGTCCTCGGGGGAGAACTCGACATCGGCACAGTACCCCCGGGCACGCTCGACCCCTTCCACAGCTCGCTTGATCACTTCCGCGGGGGTCATGCGGAGCTTGAATTCCCGATGGATCGCGCTGGTCGCCAAGAAGACGTGAATCCGCCCTCTCCTGGCATCCTTGATCGCTTCCGCCGCTCGATCGATATCGGCCTGGTTACAGCGTGCAAGCCCGCAAATGATAGGTCCGTAGACCTCCCGAGCGATCGCCTGTACCGACTCGAAATCCCCGGGTGAGGCGATCGGGAACCCGGCCTCGATCACATCCACTCCCAGGTCAGCAAGGGCACGGGCCATCTCCATTTTTTCCCCGAGGTTCATACTACACCCCGGGCTCTGCTCGCCATCGCGCAGAGTGGTGTCGAAAATGATCACTCGGTTCGGGTCCGTTGTCGGTCCCATTGGCTCACCTCGCTGGGGAGTGTCGCGAAACGAAGACGGCCCCGGAACTCGCAGTTCCGGGGCCGTTGTCACCGCAGGGTTGGGATCAACCGTGGCGGAACGAAGGGCAGCCCCGGACATGCCGAAGCAGTCGGAGAAGGCCCTCAAGAAGTTGTGTCGTCCGGTCCATCGGTTGAGCCCAATCCCGGAATATCTCTCTATCCCTACTCTACGGCTGACCCCCTTCGAGGGCAATTCCATTCCCGACTGAGAAACGGAAATGTGTGAGCGGCTGAAAAGTTGGTAGAATATATGTACACTACCGCCCATTTTTTTCGCAAAATGGGGGACATTCCTAGACAGGAGTCCACTATGCCTCACCATGAACTCAGCCCGGAACAGGAGCAACAAGCCAAACTCCTCGAAGCCAAGATCCGCCTCGCGGTCGATCAAGAAATCGCCGGGTTGGCCCGACTCTTGGTCGGCAAATCCGAACACGAGCTGTTCGGCCAAGCCGAATTTCAAGTCCGCGATTTCGTCTTGCGTATCGGTGCTCAAGCCCACGAAGAGCACTTTCGTCAAAAAAAACTGGCTACGAGGGCTCCTCGGTAGATTGCCCCAAATGCGGTCAAAGTGCCGACTTTCAAGGTTGTCGACCCATCAAGCCTCTGAGCATTCTTGGACCCATCTCTGTTCAACGAGCTTACTACTACTGCCACCTCTGCGGAGGCCGATTCCCCTGGGACGAGAAGGTCGGTTTGACGGCTAAACGCTTGACGCCGGGCGCGGAAGAATTGACCACTTTGGCCGGGGCCGCTGGCCAAAGCTTCCAAGAAGCCGCCGTCGAACTCCTGGCGAAAATGGCCTCAATCCGTTTGTCAGAATCGACCGCGAGAAGGACCAGCGAGGCGGCTGGCCTTCGCTTGAAGGCTCTGCTGCGAAACGAGAAGGTTTTGGGTGAACCAACGTCTTGGCGGTGGCACAAGGATGCCAGGGGAACGACGTGCCCCTACGTCAGCATCGACGCGACGGGCATACGCCAACGAGGGCCAGGCGGTCGGGCCGCAGAAGGCCGCATGCCGTATGTCTCTTATCGATACCCCAGATTTCCCTGGGTATCCTGACCCCCGACGTGAACTGGGGTGAGAATCTACGCAGGGTCAGGCCATCACCGCACCGCAACAACGACAGCATGACGCCAACGAAAATGGTCGTCTGCTAATGATGTTAATGACTGCGTAGGATTTACTAAGTCATGTAATAGATCTAAGAAATTGGTAGTAGATTTATAGATATATAATTGACTTTTGTTCACGTCACCGCCCAAAGCTCTCTTAGATATGGTCTCCGAGTACTTCCAGAGAGAGGCAATGATCTTCAAAAAGTCGATCTTTTTGAACTCATTGAGTGCGTCGGACAGGGGAATTGTTCTTACCGCAGTAACAAGCAGAGTTGCTGCCTGGATTACTCGCTCGTTCTCCGCATCCGGATTGACTGGGGTCCGACACAACCCTTTTATTAGCGGTGTGATACTGGCGGCCATCTTCCTCTGCGCAGACTCGGATTGACTTTTGGTCACCTCATACGCTGCAATTGCAACGGTGGCACCGAGGTGAATCTCGCACAGGATACGACGCAACCAAGGCGTGTTGAACGCCTCGGCGCGATTCAGGGAACAGTCGGCAAACGCCGCCACTGCCTCTATTAACCCGGCAAGAAAG
>PLDW01000282.1 GCA_003136315.1 Gemmataceae bacterium
TCAGCCGTGACATCGTCCTCGGTCGGGCCTGTGCTGTCAGGGCCAAGGCCCCCGGTATCCGATTCGAGGTTCGGACTTCGTCAGTTGGCAGTAGACTCGTCGCATCATCAAGCCGAATCGAGTTTGTCGCCTGCGGACCGGACGTTCGTCTCGGGTTGCTCTCCACCTCAGCTTGCGGTGGGCCTCACCACTTGTCTGACGCAGTTACCTCTGACTACGGGCCTAGGAACCACAGCCCGGAGAGGACTTGCACCTCGCAAAACCTTCACCATCCCCAGCGCACTGCCACGGGCGGCTAGTCCGCCCGTGAAGGCGTCACACGGCGGGCAAGCCGCCCGTGGCACACCCCAGGATCGTGGTCGGTCATTCCCTGGCGACTGATTTACACCTCCGAAGGAAGCCGGAACAGATCGCGGAGGACCGCCCGCTCTTCGCGGGGGAGTGTATTCAACTCGTTGGCGTCCCGCTTGACCAGGTACTGGAGCCCGGTCTCATACAGTCGGAGGGGGAGTTCCATTGCTGGCTCGCCCTGGCACGCCTTCCGCCAGACGTTCAGCCATTCCGTCAGTTCGGGGGTTCCGATCAGAGAATCAGGGACGAAGTTCAGACTGCCGACCAACCCGCTTCCCAGATACGGGAGTGCGTCGGCTTCCCGTGCGACCGTAACCAAGTCCCCGACCCGTTCAGCCCACACCACCGGGCCGCCAGGGGAGCGGAGTGCGGCGACGATCAGGTCTTGCTCGCTCGATTCCCACTTCTGGGTTCGGTTCTCCGCGCCGAGAAGAGAGAGTCGCTCGCGGAACCAACGAACGGCTTCGACCCAGTCGCCCATCGCCGCATGGGCTTCGGCTCGTATCTCCATCGCATCGGTGTCTGTCGGGTCGAGCGCGAGCACCTGGTCGCACATGACCAGAGCTTCGGCATGCCGGCCAATCCGGCTGAGTGCGTGTCCCTTATTGTTCCAGACGAATCTATACTTGGGGTCGAGAGCGATTGCCTGGTCGTAGAACTTGATCGCCTCTTTATAATGACCAGTGTTGGCCAGTGCTTTACCCTTGTAATACCAGGCGAACATATCCTCGGGATCGATGGCGATGGCTCGGTCGTAGAACTCGATCGCCTCCGCGTAACGGCCCAGTTCGGCGAACCTGTTTCCCTTGATGTTCCAGGCGAATTTGAACTCGGGGTCGATGGCGATGGCCCGATCGAGAGCCTCCACTGCCTCCGTAAAGCGGCCCATCTTGGCGAGTACGAATCCTTTGTAGCATATGGCGAACGTATATTCGGGGTCGATGGCGATGGCCCGATCGAAAGCCTCCATCGCCTCCGCGTATCGGCCCATTTCGCGGAGTACGCTCCCGCACAAGAGGTGGGCATAAGATGAGTCGGAGTCTTTCGTGACCCCTTTCTCTGCGGCGACGAGTGCCCCTGCCAGATCTCCGCTTTTCTTCATCGCATAGGCGTAGTTGCGCCAGTCGGCGGCGGTGCCACGCATCTCAGCGAGCCCGGCCAGTGTCTCGATCCATTTCTGCGTATCACCTTCCAGTTCCTTGAGCTGGCTCTCCAGTTCCGCGAATATTGGGTGGTCAATCCCGCTTTGATGTTCCCGGATCGCGGCCTCCACGTAGCGACGCTCCCTCTGATGATCGTGAGGGATGCCTGCCAATAGTTCGACACAGGTCTGCTGATCGAACCAGAGGCGGAGGAACTCGATGATCAGGCGGATCGGTTCAGCGTGCGGATCTTTCACCTCGACACAAATCCGCATCAGCGGCTCGGCTAACTCGTAACGCGCGGACCGACCTTCTCCCAGTCGGGTCAGATACCCCTTGTCGACCAGTGCCGACAGCGACGCCTGGGCCTCGTCGTCGGTCTTGAGTAAGTCGTGCCCGACCTCGTCGGGTGTTGCCGGGTTCCGGCGTCGACACAGGTATTCGATCGTTTCCCGCTCGGTGAGAACGGTGTCCAGCCAGCGCAGCCGCTCCTGATAGTAGGGGGTTAGCTCGTCGACCAGTTTCTCGAAAGCGCTCACGAGGTCTTCGAGTTCCCGGCGGGACACGAACTCCGCCAGGGTGATAAAAACCCGCTGATTGCCGCCGGAGAGGTGGACGAGCACGAGCACCCGCCCCCGCCCCTCCGGGGATTGGAGGTAGGCCGCTAGCTCGGAGTCCTGGTTGAGTTCCGCAATCTTCCGGAGCAACTCGACTGCGTCGTCCGCGCGGAGGGGGGCGAGTCGGTCGATTACAAAGAAGCCGAAGAAGAGCCAATCCCGGTTCGACAGATAGGGCGTGATTTGCTGGGCCGTGGCCAGGGTCGCGGTCACGGGGTGTTCCTGCAGGAACGACCGCCACCGGTTCTGTCCCTCCTCGCCAAGATGGCGCATGGTTTCGTCCAGGTTCTCCACGACCACGAGTAATGTGCGGTCGCCCAGGTCGCGGAGGAGTTGGTCGCTGAGAACCTGGCAGCGACGGTCTTCTTCCAGGGGGCGCAGGCGACCGAGGGGCGGTTCGCGGAACTCACTCGGATATTGCCTGCGCAGCGATTCAATGATCAGGATGAGGAGCGTGCTGAACCGGGGCGACGACTTGTCCTCAGGGAGACGGGCGATCCGGAGGCGGTTGGTCAACGCCGGGTCATTCGCCAGCCGGTGGGCGAGGATGGTGATCAGGTGGCTCTTGCCACTCCCGCGCGGCCCGACAAAGAGCAGGTGGTGTTTGTCCCCCGTCAGGACACTACTCTTGAGCCGGTCGAAAGCGATCTGGGCAAGCCGGTGCCGCTGGACAGTAATCGCCTCCAGCACCCGCGGGTCGGTGCGGTTCGGGCTAAAGCGGTAGATTGGGACTTTCGTGGCCATAACGCTCGATGCTTCGAGAAACTGGAGACGAGAACGGCCCGTTTCCTCGTTCCCACGCTCCGCGTGGGAATGTCGTTTTCGACGCTCCGCGTCCTGGCCTGAACGGAACGGAGGCGTGATCGGCGATCCGGCAGAGGTCGTCCTCGACGTTTAGCCCCACACCCGCGGAGCGGGGCAAGACCGGTTCCCACGCGGAGCGTGGGAACCAGGGGAGGGGTTGGAACGTCGAGCGAGAAGTCTCCTTTTTCTCGCGATCTGGGCGCTCTGAGGAGATCGCACCCTCTGTGAGTGTACCCGGAGCGGGTGCCACTTACAAAGTCCGCTTCAGCCGCCACCACCTGCGGAGAATGGGGAACTGGAAGTCGTAGGGGCCGTCCAGTGTCTGGGTCACGTAATGGTCCAGGGCGAGCCAGCCGATGAGCGAGGGGGCTCTGTCCGGTGTCATCCCGGCCCCGACCGCGGCAGCAACCAAATCCGCGAGCGGAACGGGTGAATCAGATGTCGCCAGACGATCCAGGACCGCTCGCACGGCCGGGCCTTCCTCGGGATAGTAGCTGTCAATCCGTGAGAGAAACCAGTTCAGGTTCCAGGGATCGAGTGGATCGGTGAGAAACTGGCGGACCACCTCCGCAACCGTGGCCGGGGTGACTGGGCGATCCTCCTTGCCCATGCGGTCAACGACCGAATGCACGAAAAACGGGAAGCCGCCTGTCGTGGACGCGATCGTGTCGCAAACCGTTGCGAGATCGGGGGCGTTCAGGCCGGAGTTTACGATCAGTTCGCGAGCCAGTGAGGTCGTGTCCGCTTTCCCGAGCGGGGGCAGGGGGACGGGGTCCATGTCGTTGACCGACTGGTTCACATGCCCTTCGGCCTGGAGCGCTCGCAGTACATGGTGCAGGCCGACTGACCCGGCAAACACCATCCGCAGACGGTGCCCGACGGGATCGGTCTTCCGCAGAGTTTGGAGAAGATCCAGAATTTCCATCGCACCTTTCGGTCCCTCCGGCTTTTTATCGGCGATATTCTTGATCATGGTCGGCAGCTCATCGAACAAAAGCACCAGTTTTCGATTCGGTTGCCGAGCAAGGACGTGCCGGATGATGTTCTCGGTCTTCGCTTTCCACGAACCAGCACGAGAGAACCCAAACTCGAATCCGAAGGCCTTAAAACTACTGAGCAACTGGAAGGCGCCTGCGAGGCCGTTGAGCGTTTTGTTCCAAAAGCCGCGGACGGGTTTCAGATCGCGGACCAGGCGATCCGCGAACTCGGTCGGAGTCTGGACCTGCGAGACATCCTGGTAGACCGCGAGCCAGTTTTCCAGCGGTTTGGCTTTCATCCTGCGGAGCACGGACGTTTTCCCGCCTCGCCGCTCGGACTCGATGCGCACGCTCCGGAGTTTCAGCACCTTCCACAACCCATCGATGAACCCATCCCGGTAGCGGATGTGCTCGATCGCGAGTAACCCGCCGGGGTTCGGGAGCATCCGGTCCGGAGCGGGGTGGGGCTCGGGTGTCGGACCGGGGGCCGATGTCATTGCAATCACCGGGTGTACGGAACAATTGGAGGGTATAACAAGGCGTTCCCGTGAACGCCATCATGATACCACCTATTCGCTCGGGGGCAGAAGAGCTTTGGTTCGGCAAGAATGGCCCTGATACAGGAACCCGCAGAGGCTGTCACATTCCAGGAGCAAGCATCGCTCTAACGGGAGGGCGAGGCTCCTGCCGAGCGTGCGGGTAGTGCAGCTCGGCAGGAGCCTCGCCCTCCCATATATACGTCCAATCGTCATTCCATAGATGCGACAGCCTCAACGGGTTCCTGTATGAGAGGGTCGGATGCACCACCAACCGTTCCCCAGACCTGCGGCCTGGGGAGGGGAACGGGGCGGTGTACGAGGTGTGAGGTTGGCCGGTCAAGAACGGCCCTAAACGGACCAGAGGCATCACCCGATCCGTTCTCTGCCAGGCAACTTCCTCCAGTAAGATGACCTGAATGGTCGTTCCCAATGACATCTCGCAGCAGCCCGGGATTGGGCATCTGGCTGCAGGGTCACAGGCCGAAGCAGTGGCAAAGAATGCTGGGAAATCGCTTCCGTGAGTGAAACCAGGAGGAAGTTTTGGCGACTCCCACCCAAACCCCCTGGAATTCGTCCCATTTGGAACATCCCCGAGAACCGCGTGAAACACTCAAAGCGGGGCAGCGCAGAAAGTGTCACATAATAGAGTTGTCAGAGTGTCCAGGCGTCGCCGAAGCGGGGGGCTTTGTCACAGAATGGGGTTTTGGCATAGAACCGAGCATTTTGTCACAGAATCCCCCCTTGGAGGGTCCAAAACCCAGCCCTTTCCAGCGGTTTGTGCTGAAGTTGTCACAGAATGCCCCAGTCTGTCATAGAATGGGCCGGTTTTTCGGGGTTCTATGACAAAGCCGAAGCGGGGCAGCGCAGAAAGTGTCACAGAATAGAGTTGTCAGAGTGTTCAGGTGTTGCACAAGCGGGGCAACGCAGAAAATGTAACAGAATAGAGTTGTTAGAGTTTTATCGTGTTACAGAAGCCGCAAACGATACTGGAGGAAATGGCCATTCAGGCCAAATATTCGGATCGTTCGCCAAATTTGGTCTTGTCCCTCGACGAATCCTGAAGGAAAAACGCTATCGACGGCCCGTCAGGGAATCGCGTGGAGACCTCGCCATGTTTCTCATCACTCTGATCATTTCGCTATTCCTGGTGGGCGAGCCGCCTGCCGTCGCTCCGGCGCCTCGGCCTGCTCGACCTGAACCGCTGGCGGGGTTTCGTCGATCGGCGTGGTTTGGCGAGCAGGTCCGCGAGGACTGGGTGGCACCGGGGGTTCGCGCGATCGTGACCGCCCCCAGGTGGGTCGATCCGAGTCGCCCAACTCGACTTGTGGTGTACGCAACCCCCAACGGGAGCACGATCGAGCAGACCCTCGGCAGCCGACTCGCTCCCGGAACCCACTGGCATTTCGATATCCAGCATGTCGCTGCCCAGGTGCGCCGACTCCGGGAAGTGTCGACGGGGGAGAACATCGTCCTCGCGTGCGTCGAGGCCGAGGGGCTGAGCTGGCCAGCGTGGCGGCGAGCCCATCCGGACGGCCCGGCCACGGTTCGCCGCGTGGTCGCTGGACTGGTCGAGGGAATCCCAGGCCGGTCAGTCCGGATCACGCTCGCCGGACACAGTGGCGGGGGGAGTTTCCTGTTCGCCTATTTGGATGCAGCTGACACACTCCCGGCCGAGATCGATCGTGTCGCCTTTCTCGATGCCAACTACAGCTATCGTGACGCCGATCGGCATGGCGACAAGCTCCTCGCGTGGCTACGCGGTGGTCCGGATCGCCAGTTGGTGGTAATCGCCTACGACGACCGAGAGATCACACTTAACGGAAAGCGAGTTGTCGGGGCGGACGGCGGAACATTTCGGGCGACCCTGCGGATGCTCGACCGGTTCGCCCGTGATTCGCCCCTGATCGAACGAGATGCGGGACCGGTTACCACAACGACCGGACTCGACGGCCGAATCCTCGTTCACATCCACCGAAACCCGGACAACCGCATTCTCCACACCGCTCTCGTCGGGGAGATGAACGGGCTACTCGAAGCCCTCACGACCGGGCGGAAAGACGTGTCGGGGTGGGGCGAGTTCGGCGGCCCACGGGCGTATTCGGAATGGATTCAGCCGGCCGCCGGAATCCCCCCACGGCCGGTGGATGCACCCGGTGGGGCGGCGGTCCTGGCAGCGGTCGAGAAGCTCCCTGCGGCGGATCGGGAGGAGACACTCGCCCGGGAACTGATCCGCGGGAACCTGCCCGATTTCCTCCGCCGGTTCCGCTCGATCACCGTCCGCGGACGGGATTCGGCCGGTCGAGAGCACAGCGCCACGTTTGATGTGATGCGGGATTATCTGGCAGTTGGGAGCGATACCGATTTCGTCCGGGTGCCCCTCACACCGGCGACCGCCCAGCGGGTGGCCGATGCGTTTGGGTGCAGCCTCCCGACCCGTAAAGTGGTCGACGAGGTCTATAGGGCGGCCGAGGTGAGGCTGGAACCCCGTCCACTCACCGAGCGACGGGAAGCGGTGGAGACGTTCGTCCGCCACCATGCGATCATCCAGGAGCAGTTGGCCGGGCACCCATCTGGCCGACTGGTGGCTGGCATCAAGAAGGAGCTGGTAATCACGAACCGGCTGGCAGAGAAGCCGAACCGGGCAGCGATCTATGGGTGGCACAAGCCCGATGGCACCCCGATCCAACCGCTGACAATCGTCCACCGCGACACCTACGTCGATTACAGCCACGGGGCTCGTCTGATGTGGCGAACGGTCGTGGTCGATGGCACTGCTCGGGATGTCCGGCATGTCCTGTACGCAGCCGACCTGTGCATTCTTCTGAGTGACGAGGGACCAGTCACCCGGCCAAGTTACTGACTGGCGTCTCTACGATATCTCACTTCGGGGGGTGTCGGTCGGGCATCAACAGCCTAATAAATTTGTGTGTCACCGGTCGGGCGAAGCGTGAGCGGAAAGAACCTAACCCCCCAACCCCCTTCCCTAATACAAGAACCCGCAGAGGCTGTCTCATTCCAGGAGCGATCATCGGTCTAATGGGAGGGCGAGGCTCCTGCCGAGCGTGAGCTGGTGAAGCTCGGCAGGAGCCTCGCCCTCCCGTTAGACCGATGATCGCTCCGGGAATGAGACTGCCTCTGCGGGTTCCTGTATGAGAACATCTGCTAGTAGTAGGCCAATGGTGTTGTCCTGGCATCGTTTAAACACTAAACACTA
>PLDW01000221.1 GCA_003136315.1 Gemmataceae bacterium
CCGGCAAACTTGGTAACTACTGAGCGTGACTTTTTTTGCGGTCTGGCAGCCAGCATTCCCGGACGGACCCATTCTACTCGGTGATTCCTGGCTTCCGATGGTCGCAATGCTGTCATTTACGATGTGGAGGACGGCGTCCCTATCGACGACTACCGTAAGCACATGGGCAAGTCGCTCCCCACCGCAACTTCCCCCTTGCTTTTCCCAATAAGAGCGATACTTTGCATCTACACTGGGGGCGTTACCGGAGCTTCACGCTTGACCGACTTACTTTGCCTTTGCCTACTCCAGCGCCCCTCCACGTATCACCATCTACCACCAACGCATGAGACAATTTGCGCTGACCCTGATCGCTCAGGTCAAAGACAACGGACTTGAACCGTTGCGCCAGGTGCTCAAGAACCGGGAAACTGCCCTCATGCAGGCGCTCGGCGGCATCGGCACCATCCACTATGCCCGTTGGGTCATCATCGAGCCCAGCGACGGCTACAAGGCGGTGCTGGCATTCGCCTCCAACTACGACGGACACCTCGACACCCATATCAAGGACCTCGTCGGCGCACTCGGCCCCCTGCTCGACGACATTTACACCCATTGCGAGGATTACACCCCCGCCGACAAAACCTCCTACCTGTTGAATATTCGGCACGAGGAGGCGGCATTCTACCAGGGCTCCCCCGGCCGCACGGTCGCGACCATCGCTCAGGAGAAGGCTCTGCGGGATCGTCTCGTCCGTGCTGTGGAGGCCGGGAACTGGACAGGCAAGACCGCCAAACAGATTCACGCGGCAGTCAAGCAGGAAGTGCTCGGCGAGCCCGCCTTCGCTTGGGCAAAGGACCGCCTCAAGACACCCGGTGTCAACTACCTCGTTCTCTCGCTCCTCGTGATCCTCCTCTTACTTGTCCTGCCCTTGACCATCCTACTCCTGGCCGTGTTCGCCCTCTGGGCAGTGTACATGCAGTTTTTCCACGAGATCTTCGACGAGCCCGGCACCACCACTCCCAACCAGGTGTCCGACCACCTGATTGCTGAGAACGTTCGCGCTGAGGACTACTCCTACCAGAACCAGTTCTCGCAGATCATGCTCATGAAACCCGGCCCCGCGCGACTCTTCACACTCAACCTCTTCTTCTTCCTCACTCGCATCCTCATCCGTTTGTACTTCGTCAAGGGCAAGCTCCTGGGCATCCCCACCATCCACTTCGCCCGGTGGGTGCTGCTCGACGACAACAAGCGACTCCTGTTCTTCAGCAACTTTGACGGAAGCTGGACCCAGTACCTCGGCGACTTCATCGACAAGGCAGGTTGGGGCCTCAACGCCATTTTCGGCAACACACAGGTCTTCCCCAGAATATGGTTCTTCTTCTGGCGGGGTGCCTACAACGAGATGGACTTCCTGGGATGGTCCCGCTCCACCCAGATCCCCACACAGATCTGGTATGCTGCCAGCGTGGACCAGTCGATCAAGAACATCAACGACAACACCATCACCCGCAACGCCCTGAGCCGCGACCTGAGCGAGCGTCAGGCACAACAATTCTTAGCCGGACTCTGATCATGGAGGCACTCGAAAAAAATGATATCCAGGGATTTGTCCTCAAGGGCTACGGCAGGATGCGCCATACCCGCTATGCCATCCTTCATGTGGACGACGCCGCACTCGCCAAGGCATGGCTCTCGCAGATCAGCCTCGAAGTCTCCGACGGCAACCACCACGCCCGGCACACCAGCCTCAACATCGCCTTCAGCTATCCCGGCCTCAAGGCTCTCGGGCTTCGGGACGACAACCTCCGGCAGTTTGCGCGCGAGTTCCGCGAGGGCTTGACCAACGCCCACCGGCAGCGGTTGCTCGGCGATGAAGGAGAGGACAGCCCCGCCAATTGGCGATGGGGAGGGATGACGGGCGATGCAAGGGCCGAGAACGTCCACATCCTGCTGATGGTGTTTGCCGCCACGGAAGCGATTTTGACGGAGTACTGGACCCAGTTGGAGCCGGTCATCCTCAATCACGGGCTGAGCGTGATCAGCAAGCTAGACGGGTCATTGTCCCCAGACGACAAGGAAGCATTCGGATTCCGCGACGGGATCTCGCAGCCCCAAATCGCCGGCTTCCATCGCGACACCAACCCCCACGACACAGTCGCCGCGGGAGAATTCCTCCTCGGGTACAAGAACGAGTACGGCGTCTATCCTGAAAGCCCCATCATCCCCGCCACCGAACAGCAAGGCGACACGAGGCTGCTGCCCACCATCGGCCCGAACCAGAAAGACCTCGGCCGCAACGGCTCCTACCTCGTGTTCCGGCAGATGCAGCAACATGTGGACAGGTTCTGGAAGTTCATGCGAGCCAACACCCCAAACGAACCGGAGGCGATCAAACTCGCCTCCAAGATGATCGGGCGGTGGCCCAGCGGCGCGCCCCTCGTCCTGTTTCCAGATCAAGACCCGGGAGAAGACCCCTCTATAGACCCGAAGACATATGTGGTAAACGACTACGGCTACGCCAGGCAAGACAAAGAGGGCCTGCGCTGCCCCTTCGGCGCCCACATGCGCCGCGCCAATCCCAGGGATGTCTTTGAGGACAATGACCCCGCCCTGAGCGAAAGCCTCACCAAAAAGCACCGGATCATACGCAGAGGCCGGGGCTACAAGCTCAGCATCCCCACAGCGCCGGGACAGCCCCCCCAGGAGGAGGTCGGCCTCCATTTCATGTGCTTTAACGCCGATATCGCCCATCAGTTCGAATTCATTCAGCACACCTGGGCCAATTTCCCCCGCTTCGACAGGCTCCACAACGACCCCGACCCGATCATCGGCACTGTCGGCAACCCGCCACACGGCCTTGTCCAGGATTTCACTGTCCCGCAATGCCCCGTCAATCGCCACGTCCATAACCTCCAGCGGTTCGTCACCATCCGCGGAGGCGTGTACCTCTTCTGCCCCTCCATCAACGCCATTAAATACTTCGCTTCGATATGATCCACCCTACACTCGCCCCGTGCCCCTAACCCATCGGCGCCCATGATCATCGTCAATCAGCTCAACCATATCCGCTTCCGCAAGGACTACACTTACGCCAAGGAAGCCCCCACCTTCGCCAGCACTGGCGTCGGCGGCCTCGACGAGATTGCCCGGTGGATCCTCGACCACAACGGCATCCTGTACAAGGACCAGCCCTACATGCCCTTGATCAGCATCGAAGTCATCAACAAACTCACCGCACAGCCCGGCATCGACAACAGTCCCGCACTCGTGATGACCGACACCATGCTCTACGGGGCCGACAGCATCGTCCGATACTACGAACTGCGCTGCGCGCCCCACCTGCGCCTCATACCCGAAGACAGTACCCAGCAGCTTGTCTTGAACCTTTACGGACTATTCACCCGCGAACTCAGCGACCTCGTGCAGAAGTACATGTACGCCCGGCTCCTTCCCGTACCCAAGCTCGCCCGCTCGGTGTTCAACCAGCGAGCACCATTGGGGGAAAGGTTGCGGTGGCGCCTGTTCTACCCGTTTCTCCGCGACCAACTCTCCAAGGATCTCAACCTCTCCTTCAACACGGCGGAGGGGCGTCTTTTCGAGATCAAGAAGATCTTCGCCCAGGTCGATGCCCTGCTCGCCGATGGCAGGCGCTACCTCGGTGGCGGAGACAAACTCACCATCGCCGACATTGCCTTCGCCTCAGTCGCCGCCCCCATGATCCTGCCCGTGGAATTCGGAGGCATCATCGCTCAAATCCAGCAAGTGCCCGAAGCCTATCGAAAGGACATCATCGACCTTCGTACCACCGCAGCAGGGCAATTCCTTCTCCGCGTCTACCAGGAGGACAGGCCCTTGCCCGTCCCCCAGTCGAAGCTGCCCAGCGACCCCAACTACTTCACTTGCATGGGGCAGACTCTTGGCATCTTGCTCGACAAGTTGCAGCCCAGGGCCTTTGCCTTCCTGCAGAAGGTCTTCCCCGTGCTGAAGATCCCCTTCATCAAATTTGCCCTTGTCAACCGGAATAATCTCCTCGTCGAACTCCTCGACCGCAACCTCGACTTCACCATTGAGGAGATCAATTCCGAGCACATGGCGTCCCAGAAAGGCGCCTTCTTCCTCGGCTGGGACAAAAACAACCCGCAATTCGACCGCGAGCGCGACTTTGCCCGCGCCTGCGTCCGCAATAGCGACCTCGGGCTCATCCGCGCCATCGTCCGCGCGGAAACCGACAAAGTCATCCACCACAACCTCCCATTCGGCAAGATCGATGTCGCCAACACCCTCTGCCGCCCCGTCTATGTGCGGCTCATGGACAGTTACTTCGGCATCGCCGCCGCCAACGACCAGATCATGATGGCCTGGATTCGCATCCTCTTCTACGACCTCTTCCTCAACCTCACCAGGAACGAGAAAGTCCACAAGCAGGCCGTCAAGGCTGGCGTCGAGCGCCGGGACTGGGTGCGACAGGTCATCCTCGACCGTATCGCCATCCTCGAGGCAGGCGGCACCCTCCCCGACAACGTCCTCAACCGCATGATCCTCCTCTCCCGCACACCCGGCTACGAATGGGTGGACGAAGACGTTATCAACCGCAACATCGGCGGCATTATCAGTGGCGTGCTTGAGACTTCGAACAAAGCCGTGATTTTCTCCCTCAGCGTCCTCCTCGACCGTCCCGACATGCTCAAGACTGCGACCGAGATTGCCATTGCGCGCAAGGACGACATGGCCATCACGATGGACAAGGACCCCATGTACGGCTACGTCGCCGAATGCCTCCGGTTTATGCCCGTGCAGCCAGGTGTGTTTCGATTTTCAGAGCTGCGGCAGACCCTCACCGGTGGCGGCACCAAAGCCTACACGATCAAGCCCAGGACCAAGATCCTCTGCCTGACGGCCGCCGCCATGAGGGATCCCGTCACATTCCCCAATCCCAGCAAGTTCGACCCCACCCGGGCCGCTGTGGGAGCGCCCTACAAAAACTGGGGTTTCGGCCTTCACGAATGCTTCGGCCGGTACATCAACACGGTGCTGATCCCCGACTTCGTCGCTGCCGTGCTGCGACTCCCCAACCTCCGCCGCGACGACAGCATGGCTGGCCGCGGCGTCGGCCTCAAATCCCAGGGCGGCTTCCCCAACAACTTCGTCCTTGCCTTCGACACTCCCAAAAAAGCGGACTGATACAGGAACCCGCTGANNGGCAGGAGCCTCGCCCTCCCGTAAGACCGATGATCGTCCTTGGAATGAGACAGCCTCTGCGGGTTCCTGGAGGAGATCGCTCAAAGGGCTGAGGCTATCGAAACCACAAGACTCGCTCCAAACCCCTAGACCCTATATCTTACTCCTCAATCCAATGGACAACACCACACTATTCATGATCATGTCCGGCCTCTCCGGCCTCGGTTGGTTCCTGCTGATCGTGATCAGCCCCTGCTGGAAAAACGCCGACAAAGCCGTGATGGGCGTCATCGTCCTCATTCTCGCCGCCGCCTACTGCTATTTCAACTTTGTCAACCTCAACGCCGCAGGCGGCATCACCGCTTTCCTTAGCTACGAAGGCATCCAGCGAGTCTTCGCCAACGACGGGCTTCAACTCGCCGCATGGGCTCACATCCTCGCCGTCGATCTTGTCGCTGGCGTATGGATGCTCCACAACGCCCGCCTGAGTAAGATCACGCACCTCGTCATGGTCCCGATCTACCTCATCACCATCATGCTCGCCCCCCTCGGCCTGATCCTGTACATGATCATCCGCGCCATCAAGACGATGTCCTGGTTCGCCGATAACGAGGGGACCTGAGCAAGAACCATCGCCCCCCGGTCACCTCGACGTGAAATTGGCGGCTCTGTGTGCAGCCGACTACTGTTTACCACGCAGCGCAGAGGCACCAGGAGAAACCGGTTCACAAGACCGGTTGAAGTTGGCTGGGTGCGAAGTTTTCGGAGTTGGCTACTTGGCTTTTCCCTGAGGGACATCGACCTCAATCACTTGACCTTCGCGCCAATTCGGGTGATGAGAAGCGATGATAACGGCACCGAGTCTGGGGTCGTAGACGGCGATGGCCCCGGCCGGTGATCCGTGGAGCCGGTGAAATGCAAGCCCATATCGCCAGATCGGTGCTCGCCCCTCAATCACCACCAGTGTCCCGCGTGGGATGTCTGGCAGCGGCGGCAACGGCTCAGTAGGAGTGATCGGCTGATCAACACCGATGGAGTAGATGACGATTTTGGGATCAGCATGCGTCATCTGAAAACTCCATCCTTGTGAACGGCTCATATCGCCGGCGGTCATTCTCTGGGTTGAGTGTGATCTGTGCGGCGTATTTGGGACCGGCCTCATCCTCCCGGATAGCGCGCCAGACCAACATTCGCCAGCCTTCTATCGACACAAGATAGCGATCGGTTGTCCGCCCCGGCTTTAACCAACGTAGACCGTTGCCGACGTTGATGTGTTCGGCTTGTTGGAACAAATTCGAGTCACTCGCAACCCGTCGAAGAAAGCGGAAAGGTTCGCATTGCGTGAGTTTGCACAAGTTGTCCAAGCAATCGCTCCAAGCAGTGCGGGACAGAAATGGCACGAGGGCAGTTGGCGTGCGAATCTCGTCAAGAAAGAGCAACCCCACACCGGACATCGTAACCTCGTGACCATTCTGCTCGACCATAGGCTCCAACATCGCACGATGAGCGAATTGGACCGTTTGATCCCATTCAGCTCGAGGGATTGCAGTTTCTCGGTCGATTCTATCAAGAAGGCTACGATATGTTTCAAACGGTGCGCGATCGATAGCGACGGGCAGCGGCGGCAACTCGAGAACTTGCTCAGATTGCTCGAAAATGTACCGACACGGAACCTGCTTAAGCATGCCGACGAGTACCGTGTATGGTACAAGTGCTTTGAACCCTCCCGTCGGATTGAGGATTACGTTTTCCGCACCGTAATCATGAATGGCCT
This sequence comes from Gemmataceae bacterium, assembly GCA_003136315.1. GTDB lineage: Bacteria > Planctomycetota > Planctomycetia > Gemmatales > Gemmataceae > Urbifossiella. The sequence goes on from PLDW01000221.1 coordinate 6,938, forward strand.
GCAAACAACTGCGAACGAAGTTGACGACTCCTTCACGCCGGAACAATAAACCATCTTTGACTTGCAATCCTTTCACAGATTGAACTGTGGCAAGAACGCCCTCATAATACCGCTCTAGGTACTTGGCTACAGCCTCAGCACACGCTTGGCCATCAACAGTTTCCGAAGCGAGCAGGATCACGCGATCAGTATTGCTGACACCGATACGCGCAAGAGAGTGGATTTCGGCCGAGAGCGTTTTCTGGAGCGACTCTCCTTCAGGCCGGACCTCGGCAAACTTGGCGAAAATCGCTTTCGCGGCGACCTCTATCCCGCCTTGTTGAGTCACCCACTCAGCGAGTCGAGGGGGTAAGCAAATGTCCTTGGCCGCACTGGTCCCTACCGAACAGACAATCGTGTGCGCCATCGATCACTCCCTACTTCTTTGGCGTTTGTGGCCACTTGTATTGTGGGCGCTTTGCGTCATCGACATGAATTAAGACATTTACGATGGCCTCCAGGTTCGTGGCGATGCCTGGCGGCGGTGTGCCCACCGTGAGCGTTCCCTGAGCGCGGCCCAGTTCGACATCCTGAACGTCGAAGCCTTTTGGTCGAATGGCGATGATCCTGACCTTGGCCTTTTCGTTCGAGTTCCGCTTTTTCGGTGGCGGTGGAGGCGGTGGGGGTGCGAGCCGTCCATACCCACTGGTTGTCTTCCCGCCGATACCCCAATCCTTGAGGGCGTCACAGAGTAGCGATCGTGTCAGTTCCGCCCATTTCTTCGCTTTATCGCTGGCTGGCCCGTTCCATGACAGCGCAACACGGAATCTGCCAGAAACCGAAAGAAACGGCACCGGCGTCGGGCTGTCGAAGTCAGTCGGCGCGACCGATCCATCGAGCCATTTGGGATGGTGTGGTGTCATCACATCGAGAACCAATGGCTCAGGCGAATCCGGTGTCAACCACGCATCGTGGAAGGTGATGCAACTGCTGTCGTCGGTGTTGCCGAAGAGGAGCCGATGGAAGCTGCCTTCCGGCTTCGGTGCTTTGCCAGCAAGGAATTTTCTGTACGCCTCATCCTCGGCCGGAGTTGGTTTCGTATGCCGCTTGTCGACGGTCCCCCAGACCTGATCGCAGTAGTGGGCGGCCAATCCCTTGAGGGCCGAACCGGGGATGATCGGCATGCCGTAGGTGTGATGCAGCCGGATGCCGGTTTCCAGCACGCTCTCCGAGCCAAGGCCGACGATCAGCCGTCCCTGGGTTGCGAGGTCGATTGGGTCAGGGTCGCTCGACAACGACGCCGACCAGCGGGCGAACGCAGCCTCGTAAAGTTTGCGGTGTTCCGGATTCTCTGCGGAATTGATCGCAGCATCAAGAATCTGTCGCTTGTGCTCCGGCTTGCCGTGATCGCCAGTCGCTGATTCGTGCAGATAGCGTTGGAGTAACAACCCCGGGTGCGAGTCGAATTTCCCTCGGCTTGGCATCAACAGTAATAGCTGGTCGCGGACGGCGTTCATAATGCTGCCTCCGTCGTCTCCTCGGGTGAGACGGCTTCGACATATCGCTTCAGCCAACTGGCCGCGCTGATCGCATCGCGGCTGATGCGGAGATAGCCGCTGAGAGGTTCGCTCCGAGATGCTTCATCGAGCGCATCGCGGGACGTGATCTTCTGATAGCCCAATTCATTCATCACAGCGGCCAAATCGTCCATGTACTCGTGGTGTTCGGATTTCGCCAAACCAAAGGCGATAGCCTGAGCAAGTCCGCAAGTGTGAATCAAAGCAGGAAATTTTTTCGCGGCTGTTTTGTATTTGTCGCCAATCTTCCGCTCCGCAACTTGCTTATACGCCGCCTGGGCCAACTTCTGGCTACGGGTGTGCAGGCTCATCACTTTACCTCCGTAAACACGCAGCGCATTCGGCCACGGCCCACCGTTGCCTTGCCGCCGATTTGGAGGGTGAGGGGCTTTGTCGCGAAGTCGGCGAGGAGTTTGTCGGCGTTGATCGAAGTATCCGTAGCACCATTCTTCTGGAAGACTCGCTCGCACTGTACGATGCCAGCCAGAATTGTCTCAGACGGGAGCGATTCCTCAGTCCAGAGAGCCCCCTTCTCAACGACCTTGCATTCATCGCTGATCTTCACCCGTGTATGCACCTCGGTGCCAGTCTCGCAGAGAAAATCGAAGGCAGAATCGGGTAGTACGGCGAACCGCTTCTGGAATTGCGCCTGCCAGGCAGCATCATTTGCGAACACCGATTTGGCGATGAAATCCGCCCATTTGCTGGTCAAGGTATCATTCGGAACAGCCTTGAAGTCGAGATCTTCCAGGTAAATTCCACCGGCCTCGACCAACGTATTTCCAACGCAACAGGCTTCACCGGGCTGGTTCGCCTTGTCATCCGGTTCCTTGGGAAAAGGTACACCTTCGGGAAGATCCTGTATTGCTGCCAGCACGGACAGCGTTCGCAGCAGCATCCGAAGGCACAGCGGCGAAGTCACCCAGGCGAACGTGCCGCGGAAACTACGTACCGGCAGGCACACGAGTTGCGCGTCTGTCGGGATCAGCGCCCCGGAGTTCGAGTTGTCGCCGTCAGCAATGCCGAAGGCGGATTTTAATAGCTTGCTTTGCGGTGTGTCCAGCTTGCGTTCGTCTTTACCACGCGACTCAGGGGGCAGGAGTTGTTGAGTATAGTGGTCGGCCCAAACGCCCTTGAAGGCAGAGCCACGGATGATCGGCCAGCCGGTAACGCCGTCGCGGTCGATCGGCAGGTCGATGTAGCCGACACCGCGGCCGATCCCGACGTGCGTCGGGCTAAGGGCATGGAGCCAGTAGATTCGTGTGTTGGGCATGATGTCGTCTCTCGGTTATTCGTGCGGTGACCAGGTGCCCCAGACGGCAAGCCCGAAACCATCGCGCCGTTCCTGTTCGCCATCGCTGACGGATTTCAGCCAGTGTTCTGCGAGGACGGCCGCTTCTCCCCGCGCGACCTCGAAGAAATACACGCTTCCGGCCGGGACCATGCGGCGAATCTGTTTCGGCCCTGGCCGACCTGTCTCCGGAAGGGGCTGCAACGACCATCCCGAGACTGCCTTCCATCGGCCGTTGCTGACCCCAACGAGCTTCGGCTTGACGCGATCCCCCTTTGGCCCGACCGGCAAACCGTCTTTCAACCACCCCGGCTTCCATCCCTCAGCGAAGATTGCCGGCGTCGCCAGCACCATGCGAATCCGTGTTGCACATGCCAGTTCCGACTTCACGCGATCCGGGCAGGTCCACCCATCGACTGGACCACCCGCTTTCCAGTGGACGAGCCGCCGCTCGCCGCCAAGCGGATGCCAGGTTTGGAACTGATTGTCGAGCTTCAACGCTGCGTCGGAATCGGGGATCGCCACCCGAGCGGAGAGTACCACCTCATAGAATCGTTCGCGAAATGGGTCCGATCCTGCGATCCTATACCGTGGCAGGTGTGCCGCGTTCAGCCCGGCCGTACTGAAAAGTTGTCCGTCCGCGGCGGCTCCGGTATCCGCATCAAGCGAGACGTGATCGCGATTTTCTTGAACCGCAGCGTTGAGGAAATTCGCATCGAACCAGTCGCCGGGGAGTTCTGCTTTTTCCGTCGTCAGCCACTCCTCGTACCTCTTCAACGGCCACCACGCCGGGACGGGCTTTGGCTTGAAGTCTTGCTTGGACTGATCCTCAGAGAGCATCACGGGTTGAACTGGTAGATCATCGGGAAAGTCACCGCCACCGCTGTTCGGCTGCGGCGTCACGCGATGCACTCGCTTGATTGCCTTGCTGTCCTCGGTCGGCTCGGCAACAGCGTCACTCGGCGCGGGCAAGTACAGCTCGTTCCCGACCGCCGGGAATACGCCCGCCACTTCGATTGCCATCAACTGCTGCGGCATGTCACCACTGAAGTCGAGATCCGGATGCGCCTTCACCAGCGCAGTTCGGAACGACCCGGCGACGACGGACGGCAGCGGCCAGCCGAGGCCGCGCATTCGGTTCCCTTGACCGGCCCCGAACGGCCGTCCGTCGCGGGCCACGATTGGATCTCGGGCGGTGAGTTGTAGCATGACGCTGTTCATGATCCCTCCCCGGATTGCGTCAAAGCGGTTGCGATGAGGCAAGCCACGAGCAATTCATGAGAGAGGGAGAGGAGTTTCTTGGCGGTCATGTCGGTGATATACGGCCCCATCCGTTTCCGCACGGTTTCGGCACCCGTCGATTGCTTCTTGGCAATCAAGCGAATGAGATCGACTTTGATCGCGGCCTCAGCGTCGGCCTTGGGCCACGGCTCGTAGAGCCTCGCCATCTCGCGTAATTCGTAGGGTAACTTGCTGGGAATGGCGTCGGTATTGAGCAAATCCGCGAAGTGCAGGAGACGCTCATCTAACTTCAACTCCCACCGGCCGCGAACCCGAATTGGTGCCCCGCCCCGTTTGTGCAGATGCACCGCCAATGCATCCTTACCCTCGACTGCCTTTGCAGCCTTCTCCGCGTGCTGGCCGTAGTCACGCAGGTCTTCCAGGTTTTCCATGAAGTGCCCGATGGCGACGCCAACGGATAGGGTCATTCCCGTCTCCTGGAGAAATCTCTCCCGCAATGCTCGGGCGCACTTCAAGCACCTGTGAACTGGGACGAACGCCAGCACGTCGTCGCCCCCGGCGTAGACCAACATACCGGAATGCTTCGCGACGATGTCTTTCGCACCGCTGGCGAACGTCGCGAGCTTGCCCGAGAGCGTTCGGTGCGATTCAGCAGATTCCAACTTGGATAGCCCCGCCCCCATGCCGTCCCCGTCGGCGACCAGCACGGCAACATAGGGTGTGGGATCACCGCCGAGCGCGTTGAGAGTAGCGGCGACACGTTTCAGTGGCTCCTTGACCTCTTCACCGAGTTCGGTAATCAAGTCGGCGTGCCGGTCCTTGAAGATGACTGTCCCTTCGTATGGGAAGTAGTCGTACTCTGGCTCCGCGACCTTGTTGAGCATCGGGATCTCGGCACAATCACGCTGTAGCTTCTCGAATGCAGCTTTCCCCCTCACTCCGCGCAACCACGTCTCCGCTGCGACTCGCGCGACCGACGGGTAACGTGGATCACCTTCACCCTTCTTCTTGCCTAGCCGCTTCGTGATGCCGACCACATCGAGCTGCTCACCCAAGGAGAGCCGAAGTTTCCTCCGAACTTCGATGGGCCAGTTGTCACGATAGGTTTCTCGCGATTCCACTGATTTCGGCCCTACGAGCACAGTGGGGCGTTGGCCATCGAGTGACGACTTCGGCAGGCCGGTGTCGTTGAAGCCGGGCTGTTTGAAATCGCGGCAGTTCTTGCGGCCCGCTAACAGTCGCATCACACGGGCGCGATCGACCCGATAGCTCATCGGGTCGATATGTGGTATCCACGCGGCGTAGAACTCGATTACGTCATTGACTTGGTCGTTCCAGGTGCCGTCACGGATGACCGAAGACACCTCTCCCCGCGCTCGCACGGCGAACTCCCACCAGTGCGTTTGGGCAGCCTCCTTGGCCTGCGAGGCGATCTCTTTTGGATCGCCGGATGTCAATTCGGCGAGGATCACGTTGGCGACGTTGACTTTGTCGTTGCCCGATTCCAAGTCGGTGTGGGGGTGCGGAAAGATCAACGTCCCATGCGGTTTGACAGACTTCGCAACGACTTTGCTGATTTCCGACAGTAGGTAGGAGCCGAACCACAGGTCGCGCGTTCGCCGCGCCGCCGCGATGAACTCCTGCACCGGCCCAATAGAGACGGCAAGGAGGTGGCTCATCGGGTCACCTCCCTGAACCCTTCCGAACGGGCGAAGGCGAGGAAGGCATCAAGAGCGGAACCGTTGGCAGATAGCCCGTGGAGTGGCGAACCTTCGACTGTGAATTCAGAACTCTGGACCGGCACGGAATGTCTCGGCGTAAGACAGTTCTTGTTATCGTCCTGCAACTCCACCCGCTGAACGCCGGGAGTGTTTAAGCACAGGATCAGTGGTACGGCCTTCCCGTTCTCAAGAGCTAGAGGTTTGAGAATCAGCGGGCTTGCCATTCGTTCGAGTGCTTTACCGTCCACGAACGGATTAAGCGTTGTTGTTGGCGGTTCGCCTTTGTCCTCGTCCTTGAAGTGAAACACGATCGGCAATCCGAGTTCCGCTCGCGGGAATCCATCTGGCATGTCGTCCCACGGTACATGTTGATGCATGCGACGCTGAGTGATCCTGCGAATCGTCTCCGGTTCCGGATAGCGGGATCGTCCCGGACCGGGATCCCGCGCAAAATCAACTCCTTGGCGAAAGAAGCGGTACATTGCGATCAGTCGCTCCCAAGCTGTCAAGGGCTGTTGGGTCTCGTTTCCCACCAGCGGAATTTGTCGGAGGGTCGGCCACGCACGAGTCGCGGTGGAAGTCGGCCCGAACGACTTGAGCCATTCTGCAAGTGCCTCGGTGCCTGTCGGAGCCAATCCCTGGCAGTAGAGTGCCCCACAGCCACGGCGAGTCCGCGAGCCGATACCTCCAAAGTTGATCCATGCCCGAACCGCCGGTTCGACTTGCGACCATATGCTGTTTGGACAACCGAGAGTCAGCCTGAAACTTGCCTTCATGATGGTTGATGCAGCCTCTTCCTCGATCCAAGTTCGATCTTTCGACAGCCGGCCCTTGAACGGAAATATCGCGTAGGGAAGTGCGTTGGTTTGCCCCGAGAATGGCGAGTTCCATGAGGGCATCGAACGGAACCTGTCCCCTTGCTTCTCGTATCTTGCGCATGGCAAAGGGTCGCTAGCCCGGACATTCTCTACCAACATTTGAACTCGGCTCGCCCGTTCCGTTGAGCCCCAGACTGCCGATTGGGCCGCCCGCAACTCCGCAAGGGTGGCGTACCGCGCCCCTACGGTCGCTCGCCACCAGAACTGAAGTTGCCCCCGAATCGCTGTCGGCCGGATTGGAAAGCTCGTGTCGTTGACCCTCGGCTCAACTCCACCGCCAAACATCGGTGTGATAAGTTCGATCTCGTAACTGCGGACAGCCTCCGCGGTGGGGTTCGGCTTCTTCGGGCAGTCGGGTATCTCTCGCGGCATGGGCAAACACCCCTCACTGCTGCTTTGTTCGCGCTTCGGACAAGCGTTCGAGGAAGTAGACACATTGTAGCGAGGCTGGTTCGGAAAGTCCTCTTGGAATGGTTATTTGAACTGCGGGAAGATGCGAAAAGAACAGCCTTTATGCCGACGCAGCCGGGACAGGACGGTTGAGGCGTCGTGGCCGCGAGATGTGCTTTCCCCTCGAAGCTGGCGCTCTCCTCTGCACCTTCCCGCAAGCCAGGACAACTTGACCCACGCACAACCTTTGCGATAAAATTTCGGCATGAACGAAATCAAAACCGAACACATCGTTAGCCGACCCGAGGTCTGCGGCGGGAAAGCTTGCATCGCGGGTACCCGGATTCGCGTGCAAGACATCTACGTCTGGCACGAGTTGCAAGGCACGTCGGCCGACGAAATTGTCTCACGCTTCGAGCACATTACAATGGCGGACGTGTACGCGGCCCTTGCCTACCCCTGGGACCACCGCGCCGAAATTCAGCGTGATGTGCAAGAAGAAATGGCATTTGTCGAACAAATGAAACTCAAGCACGCCTCGCCACTCAGGGACAAGCTCGCAAGGAAGTATGCCCAGAACAATTCCGTTCCATCTTGATGAACACGTCAACGATGGCAAACCGGCTCGAATTCATCTGTGACGCGCCGAGTCGAGCGAGAAGTCTCCATTCATCCCTACTCAATCGCCTTCAGCCACGCCTGCCGGTAAGCCGCTTCGAGATGCCGGACGAACCGCGCGACCTGGGTCACGGGGCTTTCCCGCATCATCTCACGCAGGCTCCCCCGCAGGTCCGCCAGACCCGTTCGTTGGTCGCTCCAGATCGTTGCAAGATCAACCAGTTTGTCCGCCGAGTCGGCGACGAACTCCGGGAGCCCCAGATTGTGCAGGATCGCTGCCCCCTGCCGTGATCGCGAGTCGGGGCCGGACACGGTCAGCACTGGAACACCCATCCACAGCGCGTCGCAGGTGGTGATACCGCCATTGAATGGGAACGGGTCGAGGGCCAGGTCGATCGGCGAGTACGTCTCAAAATACTCGCCCGCTGGCAGCCGATACACCAGTTCCAGTCGTTCGGTCGTAATCCCATGTCGCGTGAATCGCTCGTTCATCTGCCTCGCGGCCTCCGCCGATCGCCCCGCCAGGAGCACTAACCGCGACTTCGGGACCGTCTTCAAAACTCGCGCCCATGCCTCGACACAGGCATCCGACAACTTGGCGGGGTTGTTCAGGCAGCCGAACGTGAACGCCCGGCGGGACGATGCGGGCAGAGGGTTCGGTTCCGGTGCCCCTTCCGGTAGCGGATACACCCACCCGACCTCAGGCAGTCGCAAAATCGCTTCGGTGTATTGCTCGCCCGATTCCAACGGCGGGTCGACATAGGGGTCGGAGATGCGATAGTCGATCGCTCGCACCCCGGTTGTACACGGTGACCCGAATAGAGTGATCTGGATCGGCGCGGGCTTCCGAGCGAAGACCAGGAGCCGGTTTCCGGCCGTGTGCCCGCTCAGATCCACCAAGATGTCGATCTCGTCTGCACCAATCATCTCGGCCATTCGCGAGTCGGGAACCGAGCCGACCGGTCGCCAGGCGTCTGCCAGCCTGCGGAGTCGATCGGTATTGTCATCCACCCGCATCGAGTTGGGGTAGCAGGTGACGTGGACCGTGTTTCGGTCGTGGTGGGCGAGGAGGACTTCCATCAACCCCGCCGAAGCGTGTGTCCGGAAGTCGCCAGAAACGTAACCGATCTTGAGCCGGCGGTCCGGTCGTGGGTCGGTGGGCCGTCGCGGGGTGGTCGGGAAAAGGGGGTCGGCGAACCGTTGCGCCCAGGCAACGTGTTCGTCGCGCAGCCGCCAGGCGTTCAGGTCGGAGGAGTAGCTCAGGGCAAGGAGCAGGTTGCTGGCGGTGCGGGGGTCCGCGCGGAGGTTGACGGCTTTCGTCAGCACCTCGACTGCCTCCGGCACCCGACCCTGCTCGGTCAGGCTGGTGCCAAGATTGCTCCAGGCGTCGGCAAAGTCTGGCCGCGATTCGACAGCCAGTCGGTAGTGAGTCTGGGCTTCGTCTGCCCGGCCGAGTCCTTCGAGGGCGACCCCGAGCGAGTTGTGGGCGTCGGGGTAGTTCTCGCGAAGTTGAAGGGCGGTTTCCAGTTCCGGTACGGCCTCCTCATATTCCCCCCGGGAAACGAGTGCGAGCCCGAGGTTGTGGTGCCCTCGGGGCTCCTCCGGGCAGCGGGCAACGAACTCCCGGAACACGCTGACCGCTTCGTCGCCACGGCCCAGCCGGTATAAAGCATCGCCGAGAAGGTTGTATGCGTCGGCGAGCCCGGGGTCGTAAGCGACCGCCTTGCGGAAACACTCGACAGCAACCACCCAGTCGCCAGCGTCGCTGAGCGACAGCCCGAGGCACATGTGTGCTCGCGGGTGGTGCGGGTCGAGCCGTAGCACGGCCTGGTATGCGGCAGCCGCTTCCCGTGGGCGGTTCTGCTTGCGAAGCAGGTTTCCGAGGTTGAAATGTGCGTCCAGTTGGCCCGGATTCGCGGCAATCGCAGCGGTATAAAACTTGGCGGCACCGGATAAGTCCCCGGACCGGGCGAGGATCACTCCCAGGTTGGACATTGCCCCGGGGTGGTCTGGGGTGGTCCCAAGGAGTTCGCGGTAAAGGCGTTCGGCGGTCGTGAGGTCACCGGCCTGGTGCCGGGCGACCGCTTCGGTAAAGGCGTCGTCGCTGGTCGAAATCACGGGCTGACTCCCTGCCGACAGAGTTCTGGGCAGTCATCCTGACGTCACGCTTTGTACCGCGCTGGTCCCTCGGGGTCCAGTTGAGCACACGCGGTCAGCGTGGGCGAACGAAAACACCCGGCGAGGTGCCGGGTGAGAGAATTCCGGTGTCTGCCGCACGGTCGGTCACTCGCCAACGTACGGGAGCAGCGCCAGAAACCGTGCCCGCTTGACCGCGACACTCACCGCTCGTTGGTAGGCCGCGCACAGCCCACTCCGCTTGCGGCTAAATAGCTTGCCCTGACTCGTGACCAGTTTTTTCAGGCTCGTCACATCTTTGTAGTCGACGAACGCTGGCCGCGGGCAGCCTTCCTTCGTGCAGAACCGGCAACGGCTCTTGCGGTTCTTGCCCAGTTGCTTCTTCTCGACCATAGCCCCCACCTTACCCGAGCTTGTGAAATTGCATCAAGCTTTCCGGTGAATCGGAAAGAGTCAAGGTAGGGGTTAGAGGGGGGGGCGTCAACGGTCTATCGAGACGAACAGCCTCAACGGGAATGCCGGGAACCCAACGAACACAAAAGAACCTCTGCGACACGTGTGGCCGACCGAGTTGGGGCGGGAGGCTGAGGCCCGAGTCGCAGAGATTCAATTACGTTAGGCGCTGTACTCATCCGACACACGCCTGCTCGGCTCCGTAGCCAAGCAGGCCTCACTTCTTCTTGTAGTAGATGACGTTGCCGGCGCCCTTTGGACCACGCTGGACGACGATATACTCCGCCCCAGTATCCGCCTGCCAATCCTCGGAGGCCGCACCACACCACCAGCCGATCGTCTTGCCGCGGATCGCGAGAAGCGGCGACTCCGAATCCCTCTTGAGATCGAAACGGCCCTTGTCGTTGAGTTTGTACCAACCCGCGGCCTTGAGGTTACCAATCGAGATCACGTCCTCGTTGCAGGCGAACTTTTCTCGACTGATCTCGACGACATCCGGTTCCTCGGTGTCCTTCATCGCCTTCCGCTCCGTGCCGACGTTGCTCTTGTCCTTTTCACCCGCGTAGATGGTGGAGAGCGAACCCAGCAGAAGCCCCCCCGCCATGAGGGCGCACAACAGTCCAAACCGCTTCATGAGGCAGCTCCTGTACTGTCGGTAGATATGCGAAACCCCTCGGTGGGGTATGACGCTAAACCAGGAATTAACCCGTGTGGGTCAGGCAGTGTCAGCCCAAACTACCCCGAATCACCCGCCCGACGCATTCACGCCATGCCCAGATCCTGTTTCAGGGAAGAGTACCAGTTGCTGAACCAGCCGGTCTTGACCTTGTTGTTCCCGGTGTCCTCCATGACCGTGATGATCATCTTCTTGATCTCCCGATCGTTCTTCTTGCCCTGCATCGCCTTACGGATATTCTGGAAGATCAGGTCGAATTCCTTCTGGTCGACCTTTCCGTCGTTGCCGGAGGCCACCTCCACCTGATCCTTGATCATCTTCAGGATCGCGTTCTCCATGATGTAAGAATGCTCGTCACACACCTGGACGAGGGCCATCCGGGCGCTGTCGACGCTTACACCAAGCTGGATTGCAATCTGCAGGATCTCCCGTTCCTCGTTCTTGTCGATGTACTTGTCGTCGTAAGCGCGTAGCTTGATCTCGTTCACGAACCGACTTTTGATCTCTTCCATTGACATGGCAAATCTCCTGAAACCGGACCTGGTGAATGGGGACGAGTGGTGAGGGACGATACCCAGCTAATCATACTTCGTCGCGGGGGTTGCGATATTGTCGGGAATGCCCGCCAAGAGAAAATCGTGGCCTCTGCCTGTGCGGCGGAGCGGAGCCGAAGTCCTCCGTCACCAATCCTTCTCGACGTAGGGGTGATTATACCGTACCGTACCAGGCGTTCAACTCATTGGTGCTAAAGGCCGGGGTGGGGTTATGCCGAGTGGAATGTCCGGGACGGGAGGACCGAAGGGGGTTTTGCCGGGGGCCGGGTCTGCCCTCGCCCTCCTCCTGGCGATCAACCTGTTCAATTACATCGACCGACAGATTCTGTCCGCGACACTTCCTCTGATCCGGAATGATGCGAACATTTTCCGGGCGATCGACGATTGGGCGGAGTTTAAACTCGGTGCCCTCACGACTGCGTTCATGGTCGCCTACATGGTCCTCGCCCCGGTCTTCGGCCGGGCCAGGGGAAGGATGTCCCGCTGGGTGATCGTCGGCGGCGCAGTCATATTCTGGAGCCTGGCGACCGGAGGGACCGGGCTGGCAACCGGGTATGCCGTCCTGTTCCTGACCCGCTGCCTGGTCGGGGTTGGGGAGGCAGCGTACGGACCGATCGCTCCGGCCATGCTCTCCGACCTCTACCCGGTGGATCACCGCGGGCGGGTGATGAGTTGGTTCTATGCTGCTATCCCGGTCGGCAGCGCGCTGGGGTTCGTGATCGGGGGGGCGATCGGCCAGACAGCTCTCGGGTGGCGGGGGACGTTCCTGATCGCCGTCATCCCCGGCCTCCTCCTCGGGGCCGTCTGTTTCGCGATGAGGGATCACACCCGCGCGAGGGAGGATCTCGACCCGGATACACTCCCTCCTGCCCCTGGCCCGTCGTACTGGAGCGTGCTCCGGGAACTCCGCAGCATCCGCTCGTTCGTCCTCTGCTGCGCGGGGATGACCGCGTCCACCTTCGTTCTTGGCGGGGTGGCGTCGGTCATGCAGTTGTACATCTTCGAGCGAGAGGCCCGATTCGTCCTCGACGAGGCCGCGATTGCGAAGATGGAGACCCGAACAAATTCGGCCGGGGAGCGGTACGTACCGGACGAGATCGCGAAAAAACTCCGGGGGAAGGCCGGGCCGCAGGAGATGACCGCGGCCAAACTCCGGGCCGTCCTTGACGCGACTCTGGACGAGACGGAACTGAAGAGCGCGAGCGAGTGGTTGTACACTGACGCAACTGCCCCGGACTCGATCAAGAACGCGACGATCGCGATTTCCCTCGGGGGGATCATCGTGGTCGCGGGTCTGGCGGCGACACTCCTCGGGGGAGTGGCCGGTGATTGGCTGCGGAAGCGGGGGGTGAAGGGGGCCTACTTCCTCGTCGCCGGGTGGGGAACGCTTGCTGGGTTCCCGTTCTTCGTCGCGATCCTGTACGTCCCCTTCCCGCTGGCCTGGGTGATGATCTTTCTGGCCGTGTTCGCCCTGTTCTTCAACACCGGCCCGGCGAACACGGTCCTGGCGAACGTCACTCGGGGGGAAATCCGGGCGACCGCATTCGCCATCAACATCCTGATCATCCACGCCCTGGGGGATGCGATCTCACCACCCATTATCGGGCTGATCAAAGTCTGGTCGAGCCTACACGACGCATTCCTGGCGGTATCCTTCCTGATCCCGGTGGCAGGGGTGTTATGGGTGCTGGGCGCTCGCCACCTGGATGGCGACACCCAGCGAGCCGAATCAGCTAATATTCAGTTTAAAGTTTAAATTTTAAGAAGTTTAACGTTTAAAGATAATGATACGTCTGGCTCGACGCGACAAGCTCTCCCCTGGTTCCCACGCTCCGCGTTACCCATGTCCCTGCGCCATGCACCACGCCGAGCGTGGGAACGAGGAAAGTTTAAGGCAGTTGGTGAGAGGAAATCTACCAGTGGGCTTGGGTGCCACGGGCGGCTAGCCCGCCCGTGAAGGCGTCACACGGGCGGGCAAGCCGCCCGTGGCACCCCCCATGATCGTNNATGATCGTGGTAGGTCATTTCCCAGCGTCTGCCTAAAGATAATCGAGTCCCGGCTCAATTCTGGGTTGAACCGGGCCGCCACGGAGAGTGTCCCCTACACCAGATTCATAGGGAACCGGCAGCCGTGGTGGCCCGGCGTTCGGAGAGAGTGGTGAATCTTCACTCTACCTGTCGCCTGTAATATCCTCAATGTCTTTAAACTTTAAACTCTTTAAACTTTAAACTTAAATAAGTGGTGGACATATGTCTAGCTACAACCCAGCCGACATCGAGCGGCGGTGGCAGCACTATTGGGAAACGAACAAGACGTTTCGCACCCCGGACCCGGGAACTCCTGGAACCAAAGCCAAGCCCAAATACTACGTCCTCGACATGTTTCCGTATCCGAGTGGGTCCGGGCTCCACGTCGGCCACCCGGAGGGGTACACCGCAACCGACATTCTGGCCCGGTTCAAGCGGATGGCCGGGTTCCACGTTTTGCACCCGATGGGCTGGGACGCCTACGGCCTGCCCGCCGAGCAGTACGCAGTCGAAAAGAACGTCCACCCCCGGATCACGACCCAGCAGAACATCACGACGTTCCGACGGCAGATCAAATCGCTCGGCTTCTCCTACGACTGGGATCGAGAAGTCGACACCACCGACCCTGCGTACTTCCGCTGGACGCAGTGGATCTTCCTGCTGATCCACGATACCTGGTACGACCCGATCCAGAAGAAAGGCCGCCCGATCTCCGAGTTGCCGATCCCGGCCGAGGTTCGGTCGCGAGGCGAGGCTGCGATCTGCCAGTATCAGGATGGCTTTCGGCTGGCGTACCAGGCCGAGGTGCCGGTGAACTGGTGCCCCGCCCTGGGGACGGTGCTGGCGAATGAGGAGGTAATCGATGGGAAATCCGAGCGCGGCAGCCACCCGGTCGAGCGTCGGCCGCTCCGGCAGTGGCTGATGCGGATCACCGCCTACGCTGAGCGGTTGCTCGACGATCTGGAACCGCTCGACTGGTCGGAATCGATCAAGCAGATGCAACGGAACTGGATCGGCAAGAGCGAAGGGGCCGAGGTCGATTTCGCGCTGGAAATCCACGAGGGTGTCATCCGCGTTTTCACCACCCGACCCGATACGCTCTTCGGGGCGACCTACATGGTTTTGGCTCCCGAGCATCCACTGGTCGCTCAGATCACGACGGAGGGTCAACTGGAGGCCGTAAAAGCCTACCAGGAAGCTGCGAGTCGTAAGAGCGAGTTTGAACGCACGGAGATTGCGAAGACGAAAACCGGCGTGTTCACTGGGGCATATGCGATTAACCCGGTGAATCAACAGAAGATTCCGGTGTGGATTGCGGACTACGTCCTGGCCACTTACGGGACCGGGGCGATCATGGCCGTTCCCGGGCACGATGAGCGGGACTTCGCGTTCGCCAGGCAGTTCGGGTTGCCGATTGTGACCGTCGTGACCCCCACCGACGACTGGCTGAAGAAAACCGGGAGCACTCTGGAGAATCTGACCGAAGCCTACTGCGAGGAAGGGGTCGCGATCCACTCCGGCATTCTGGACGGGTTGCCGACAGCCGAGGCCAAGGCGAAGATCATCGGCTGGCTGGAGGAACGCGGAATCGGCACGCGGCGAATCAACTACAAGCTGCGCGACTGGCTCTTTAGCCGGCAGCGGTACTGGGGCGAACCATTCCCGATCCTGCACGCCGTCGATGCAGCGGGGAAGCCGACCGGAGTGTCGCGTCGAGTGGACATCGCCGATCTGCCACTCACCCCGCCCGATCTGGAAGACTTCAAGCCAACCGGCACCCCGGAAGGACCGCTGTCAAAGGCGACCGCCTGGGTTCACGTCACCATCGACGGAACGCGCTACCAGCGAGAGACGAATACGATGCCGCAGTGGGCGGGGTCGTGCTGGTACTTCCTGCGCTTCATCGACCCGAAGAACGAGACAGGCTTCGCCGATCCGGCCAAACTCAAGTACTGGCTACCGGTCGATCTGTACGTCGGTGGGGCCGAACATGCGGTCTTGCACCTGCTGTACTCGCGGTTCTGGCACAAGGTGCTCTTTGACCGAGGATACCTCCCCTGCACGGAACCCTTCCAGAGGCTGGTGAACCAGGGGATGATTCTGGGGGAGTACGAGTATCACATCACTCCCGTGGCATCCGAGTCGCACAAGGACACGCTAGCGGCCCGGAGTATCGAAGCGGTTTTCCGTCCGGCCGCCGATGAGGACAAGGACGCCAGTTATGTGTTGAAGGCACCGTCGGTCGAGCCGGGGAAGTGGATCAATCTGCCGGACGAGTTGATCGAGAAGCGGAAGGGCAAATCGTACCTGAAGGGCACCGAGGTCGAGTTGATCGGCCGGGCGGACAAGATGTCCAAGAGCCGCGGGAACGTGGTCAACCCGGACGACATCATCAAGGAGTATGGGGCCGACAGCCTGCGACTGTACGAGATGTTCATGGGTCCGCTCGATGCTGTGAAACCCTGGAATACCAAGAGTGTCGAGGGAGTCTATCGGTTCCTGTCGCGGGCCTGGCGGCTCATTGTCGACGACGCCGCCGAGCATCTGGCACTTCACCATGCTGTGAAGGATGCAGAGCCCGACAAGGAGACGTTGCGGGTGCTTCACCGCACCATCCAGAAGGTGACCGAGGACACCGAAGGGATGCGGTTCAATACCGCCATTTCGGCGATGATGGAGTTTACCAACCACGTCACCAAGCTGGAGGTCCGGCCGCGGTCGATACTGGAGCCGTTCGTCCTGCTGCTGGCCCCGTATGCCCCGCATGCGGCCGAGGAGTTGTGGCGGGCGCTGGGACACGATTCGACACTCGCCTACGAGCCCTGGCCGAAGTCCGATCCCGCGCTGACGACGGCCGACGAAATTGATGTGCCGGTCCAGATCAACGGGAAGTTGCGGACTGTGCTCAAAGTCCCGGCCGGGATCGACGACTCTGGGCTGGAGGCCGCCGCCTTTGCCGACGAAAAGGTGAAAGAGTCGCTTGTCGGCAAGACGGTGAAAAAGGTGATCGTGAAGTCGAAGAAACTGGTCAATCTGGTGGTGGCGTAATTTTGCCCCACAGGTAGATGTCATGTTTCATAAGCCCGGTTGAGTCGTCTACTTCCAGGAGCAATGATCGGCATAACGGGAGTGCGTCCCCGTTGTGTTCCCTGAGATGCGACACTGCGACCGGATTCATGTATGAGCCGGACTGCGGAGGCTATTCCCATGACGTATGCCCCACGACTCGCGCTGGTTCTGCTCGTCGGCGCTGTCCCGGGAAGGTCCGCTGCGGCTGACCTCGAAGCCCGGATTGCACCGCTGGTGCAGAAACACAAAGGGGTGGTTGCGGTTGCGGTCAAGCATCTCAAGACCGGGGAGGAGTTCTACCTGAACGCCGATCAGGTGATGCCCACCGCAAGCCTGATCAAACTCCCGGTGATGGTCGAGACCTACTGGCAGGCGGCCGAGGGGAAGGTAAAACTCGACACCACCCTGACGCTCAAGAAGGACGACAAGGTGACCGGGAGCGGCATCCTGACCCAGCATTTCTCGGACGGAGCGACATTTCCTCTACGGGATGCGGTCCGGCTCATGATCGCCTACTCGGACAATACCGCCACGAACATGGTGCTGGATCAGATCGGCATCCCGTCGACAAACGCCCGGATGGAGTCGTTGGGGCTGAAGAACACCAGGATCCACGCCAAGGTCTTCAAGGCGAGCACCACGAGCATCGACCCGGCCCGGACCAAGCTGTATGGGCTGGGGTCGACGACGGCCCGTGAAATGGTGCAACTGCTCGGGCGGATCGAGGCCGGAACGGTGGTATCGCCGGAAGCGTGCAAGGAGATGATCGCCCACCTCAAGGCGTGCGATGACAAGGAGATGTTTCCTCGCTACTTGCCGGCCGGGGTCGTCATGGCTCACAAACTTGGGCGGGTGAGTAACGCCCGGACCGAGGCGGGGATCATGTATCTGAAGTCCGGCCCGGTGGCCCTGTGCGTTCTGACAAACGAGAACGACGACAAGCGGTGGGTCATCGACAACGCAGCGCAACTGCTCCTGGCGAACATTGCGAAGGCCGTCCACGACCACTTCACCGAAGTGGCTCCGAAGTGAGGCTCGAATCCAGGAACCCGCTGAGGCAGTCTCATTCCAGGAGCGATCATCGGTCTAACGGGAGGGCGAGGCTCCTGCCGAGCGTGAAGGTGATGCTCGGCAGGAGCCTCGCTCTCCCATTCGCACGCTCATCGTTCTAACAGAATATCGAGACTCCTGCCGAGCGTGAAGGTGATGCTCGGCAGGAGCCTCGCCCTCCCGTCTATACGTCCTATCGTCTTTTCATAAATACGACAGTCTCAACAGGTTCCTGTATAAGGGTTAATGTCGACGATCATCGTCAGCCTTTTGGCCGCGGGGCCGGGGCGACCTCCGGCGTTGGGGCGGGTTTGAGCGCTGCCTCTCGGGTGGCGCGGACTTCGTCCCAGAATGCCAGCCACTGCTTCGCCTCGTCGGCGGTTGAGGTCGCCAGCAGGACTGGGTTTCGCACCCAGGACAGGTCCGAGTCTCGTAACCAGTGCGTCAACTTCGCGACCACAAATTTCCGCTCCGCACTGCTCGACGAGCCGGCCCACTTCCGGTAACGGCTCATGTCCTCCTGAAGCCAGGCCAGGGCTTTCCCCCGTAGAACCTTCCGTTCATCCGGCTTGATCGGTGCATCAACTCCATCTCCGCGGGCGGCACGGGCCGCGTAACAGGCGGCGTCATAGCGGTGGCCGGTCTTGAGATCGGCAGCAAGGGCCGGGTCACTGGCGAACGCCCGCTCGTAGAACCGCATGGCGGCCACATACCGCCGCTGGAAGGGTTGGACGCAGAACCGGGCGAATTCACAGCCCTCGGCCGGTGTTTTCAACTCCCCCCGGCCAGCGAGGAGGTCGGGAAGCCGCTGGAGCAACTCCCGCATCCGCTCGACGTGGAGGAGGCTGGTTTGGGCTTTGAGGTATTTCGGGTTGAGTCGAAGGGCCTCCCGATACGCGACGATGGCCCCGTCCAGGTCTCCCTTCTGTTGGAGGGTGTCTCCCAGGTTGTTGTGGGTATTCACGCTCTTGGGGTCGAGTTGGAGGGTCTCCCGGAACGCTTCGATGGCTCCGTCGAGGTCTCCCTTGGCCCGCAGGGAGACCCCCAGGTTGTTATGGGCGTTGAGGTTCTTCGGATCGAGCCGGAGGGTCAGTCGGTACTCGGCGATGGCCGCGTCCGAATCTCCTTTGGCCTGGAGTGCGGCCCCCAGGTTGGTGTGAGCCATCGCGTTTTTCGGTTCGAGTCGGATAGCCTCCTGGTGTTTTGCGATGGCCCCGTCGAGATCCCCCTTGGCCTGGAGGGCGGTCCCCAGGTTACTGTGAGCCTGAGCATACTTCGGGTCGAGTCGGATGGCCTCCTGGAGTTCCGCGATGGCCCCGTCCAGGTCTCCCTTGCTCTGCAGGGCGACGCCCAAGTTGTTGTGGGCAAATGTGTACATAGGATCGAGTTGGATGGCCTCCCGGAACGCGGCCTCGGCCCCGTTCCGGTCTCCCTTCGCCCCCAGGGAGACTCCCAGGCTGATGTGAGGTGCCGGGTTGGCGGGGGCAACCGCGACCGCCGCCTGGAACCAGCGCACCCGCTCGTCCGCGGCGTCCCGCGAGCTGATCTGATAGGTGTTGCCCAGCGCCATCAACAGCCCCAACTCCCCTGGTCGTCGCTGAACCGCTGCCCTCAATAGCTCCCGCTTACGTTCCACGCCGATGGCCCCGCTCTCGCTCATGAAGGCCACGAACCCCGGAGGTTGGTGGAGAGCCTCAGGCTGAGACAGCAGCTCCGCTGTCTGGGGGGAAATCTGCGCCAGGACGGCATCCCGAACCGCATCCCGGTACGGGTCCGGGTCGACGGCATGGAGGGCCGCCCGCACCCCGGCCGTCTTCTGTGCCCGAAGCATGCGATCAAGGGCCGTGACCAGCCGGTCCCGCACCAAAGAAGCGGAGATCCGTGCCGCTGCCTG
This sequence comes from Gemmataceae bacterium, assembly GCA_003136315.1. GTDB lineage: Bacteria > Planctomycetota > Planctomycetia > Gemmatales > Gemmataceae > Urbifossiella. The sequence goes on from PLDW01000221.1 coordinate 26,494, forward strand.
ATCCACCGGTACCGAGTCCGGATCTGCCCCGAACCGCCCCAGCGCCTCCCGATATCGGGTCGCCACCGAGGCTGCATCCGGGAGCTTGCTCTCCAAGGGGGTCCAGCGGAAGCGGTCCACTGTATCCAGGTCCGTGAGAACCGTCAGATCGGCACGGAGTTGTTCTGACCTGAGGGCCAGAGCCTCCGCCCCGCCCTCGGCCGACCGCTTCTGTGCGGCTTCCAGGGTGACCGCTGCCTTGGCCGCGTCGCCGGCCCGGAGGGCCTCCTCGCTCTGGTGAAGCAGGGTCGCCACCGCCTCGGCATTCCGCCTGAGCCGGTCCCGCTCGGCTGCCGCTCGTCGCTCATCCTCGAGTTGCTGTCGGAGTTCCGCCGCTTCCCTCTCCCGCTCCATCCGCTCCATCCGCTCCCGCTCCGTCGCCCGCTCGGCCGCCTGTCGCTCCGAGTACCACCCCACTACTCCGATGCCGAGCAGGATCAGCCCGACTGCCCCCGCGAGGGCGAGTTGCACCCGTCGTCGCTTCCTCAGTTCGGCCGCTTTCAACTCCGCCGCGACTTTCTCACCCTCGGCCTTCACACGGTCCAACTCCGCCTGTCTGATCCGCTCGTCGGCCGCCGCCCGCAGGTCGGCCACGGCCCGCGCGACCTCCCCGGCATCTTTCGGTCGGTCGGTTGGCTCCGGGCTCAGGCAGCGCTTGCACAACTCGACCAGCTCGGCGTCCGCCCCGCACTCATCCAGCCTTGCAAAGGACTCACCGACTTTCCCCTGCGCTGCCTGGATTCGACTCGTCTCGGCCGAGGCCGAAGTGAACGGCGGTTTCCCGGTCAGGATGACTGCGAGGACGGCCCCGAGCCCGAACACGTCGCTTCGGGCGTCGATCTGAGTAACCGCCCCAAGAGCTTGCTCGGGGGACATGAACGCGGGGGTGCCAAGGACGCTCCCGGCCTGGGTGAACAACCCGTCTGAGTCCCGGAGCGAATCCACGTTCGTGACATTGGCTGTCGTGTCGGGGTCTTCTTCGTCTGTCTGGGTTCCAAGAACCTTGGCCAACCCCCAGTCCATGACTTGCACTTCGCCATAACTACCAACCATCACATTCGCTGGCTTCAGATCCCTGTGGATGACGTTATGAGCGTGGGCGTAGGCAATCGCCTGACAAATTTGTTCAAACACAATAATAAAACGACCGCGGTCGGCGTTGAGATCCGCTCGCTCTTTCAGTAAGTCATCGAGCGTTTGGCCCTTGATGAGCTTCATGGCCAGGAACGGGCGGCCGTCCGGGAGGGTGCCGAAGTCGTGGACGGGAGGAATTGCGGGGTGTTGAAGTTGGCCGGTGATCCGGGCCTCGTCGGCGAAGCGGCGAGCCACGCCGGAGGTCGGGCTAAACGTCTCTTTGAGCACCTTGACCGCGACTTCCCGACCAAATGTGGTGTCGGTGGCTCGGTAAACCGCGCCCATCCCGCCGTGGGCGATCTCGCTCCCCAGAACGTACCGGCTGGCAGAAGCCAACGGGGGGCTGATGTTCGAGGGTGATCCCCATCCGAGGCTTGTGACGGCCGGATCGGCCGAGGAGTCGGCAGGGGCCGGGTCGGCGTCGGCCGCCCGGGTGAATGTCGGGTGATCGGACACTGGCAGCTCCGGCAGATGAGGCGGTCACTGAAATCCCAGTATACCCGTCCCGAGGTCAGGCAGACCAGCCCACACCCCAGACATTTTCCCGCCGCCGGCAGTGGCGGGACTGCTGTCCTCATCGCGTGAGGTGGTGCCCGACTCTCGGTCGCTGTGGCACCGCGATCACTTCGCCAGGCCAGCCGGAGTGCCCACGCCGTCGATCTTGCATTTCGGCAGCGCCAGACGAAGTTCCTTCAACCCCGTGTCCGTCACCCGCGTGGCCATCAGGTCGAGGTAAGTGAGGTCTTTGAGTGTGGCCAACTCCTTCAATCCTGCGTCCGTCACTTGCGTGCCTTGCAGGTTGAGGTAGGTGAGGAGTTTGAGTGTGGCCAACTCCTTCA
>PLDW01000353.1 GCA_003136315.1 Gemmataceae bacterium
ACCTGCTGAGGCTGTCGCATCTATGGGAAGATGATTGGACGTATAAACGGGAGAGCGAGGCTCCTGCCGAGCCGTACCACCCTCACGCTCGGCAGGAGCCTCGCCCTCCCGTTAGACCGATGTTTGCTCCTGGAATGTGACAGCCTCTGCGGGTTCCTGTATTAGGGAAGGGGGTTGGGGGGTTAGGTTCCGAGCCTTCTCCCCCTTCCTTCCCAGGAAAGGGGGTTGGGGGGTTAGGTTCCGACTCTGCTCATCCCAACGAAAGCCACCGGTCCCAGATCACGAGCAAAGCGATTCCGGCGACCGCCAGGAGACAGGGTATGATGTCGGCCGGGGTGGTCCGGAACGCAGCCAGCGTGTGGAACCGGCCATCGAAGCCGCGGCAACGCATGGCGTCGGCCACCCGATCGGCCCGATCGGTCCCGCGGACCAGTACCGCCCCGGTGACGTGACCGAGGGTACGATACCCGTGTCGATTCGCGCTCGCCCGGAAGCCACGTGTTCGCAGAGCGACACGCAATCGCCGCAATTCGTCGCCGAGCAGGAACGCATAACGGTACGCGAGTAGGGTGAGGAGAACGAGGAGCCCGGGAACTTTCAGTCGGTGGGCCGCAGCAATGGTGTGGTGAAAGGGAGCCGTCCCAACCAGCACGAGGGCGAGCGTCCCGATCGCGAGGCAGCGGAAGCTCACCGCCAGGCCGGAGAGGAGCCCCCGCTCGGAGACTCGTAGCGGCCCCACCTCCCACCCTGGGCCGGCGGGGTCGAGGGTGAACGGCAACACCACCAGGAACGGCAGCGCCGCGAGTGCGAAGGCGGCGAGACGGCCGCGCACCCACCCACCGGGAAGCCGGCTCGCAACAAGCAGCACTAGACCCGCCCCGAGCGCAACACCCGCCGGGGCAAGGTGATTGAGCGAAGCGATTCCGCCGACCGCAACCAGAATCGCTGCGAGTTTCCAGCGGGCATCCCACCGGGCGAGCGGCGAATCCGGGATCGGGCGGTGGCGAAGGGCCAGGGTCATCGGGGTTTGCGGAGGGCGGGTCCGGGCGGTGGTGCGGAGGCGAACTCAGCCCGGAGTTCGGCCTCGGCCTCCTGCCAGTTCACGAGGTCGGCCCCATCTGGTCGACCTTTTCGCACCCAGATTTCGTATGCTCGTGCCGCGATCTTGTCGTCCGGGATACGGGCAGGGGCCGGTGGGGTCAGTGGTTCGGTCGCCATAACCGGAACAGGCGACGGAGCCACGTCCGACACATCCGCAACCACCGGAGTCACCTCGGCCACTGCCGTGGGCGATCCGATGCCTTCCGACCCATTCCCACGGGCTCCGGCCGACCGGTTCCGTTTGAACCACCCGAATATCATGATCGATCCTCCGCTGTTGGGAGTGGATGCCTTTCCCTTACTGTGCGTTCTATCCGACCTGATCGGCAACCACAACCCACGGCTTTGCTGAAACATCACCCACTCTTCACCGTGTCTTCGGCGGATGCGGTGGGAATCGATCGAGCCGCATTGCTGACAGCCCACCACGGGTGTGATATCCTCATGCGCATGAACACCTTCACTGCCGCTACTGGTATCGTCTTCACCCTGGTCGCCGGACTCCTCGCCGGGGGGCACGTTCCTCGCGCATCGGCCGACCCCCCGAAAGGCCCCGCCTTGGACACCTCGTTCCTGAAACTCTACTCCGAGACCCGCGGCTTCATGCTCGGCCGCCCGCAGAAGCCGAAGGTCACCCCGGACGGGAAGACTGTCCTGTTCCTGCGGTCCGAGGCGAAGGTGCCGAAACTCAAGCTGTACGAGTTCGACATCGCCTCCCAGAAAACCCGCGAAATCCTCTCCCCGGAGTTGATCCTGAAGGGGGCGGACGAGAATGTGTCTCCGGAGGAGAAGGCCCGTCGCGAGCGGCAACGAATCAGCGTTGGCGGGTTCGCCGATTATCACCTCAACACCGCCGGTACGCACGTTCTGGTGAAGCTCTCGAACACGCTGTACATCCTGGATCGGGCAACGGGGAAGGTGCAGGAATTAAAGGCCGGCAAGGACGGAGCGATCGTCGATCCGAAGTGGTCGCCGGATGGGAAGCGTGTGGGCTATGTCCGCGGATTCGATGTCTACGCCTACGACCTCGCCACCGACAAGGAAACGGCCGTCACCACCGGCGGCACGCAGATCAAGACGCACGGCCTGGCCGAGTTCGTGGCGCAGGAGGAGATGGGCCGCTTCAGCGGATTCTGGTGGTCGCCGGACTCGAAATTCATCGCCTACGAGGAGGCGGATCACAAAGGCGTGGAGCAATGGTTCGTGGCCGATCCGCTCAAGCCGGATGTGCCTCCGACCCCGCAATACTACCCGCGGCCAGGCAAGAAGAATGTGAGTGTCCGGCTCGGAGTGAAGCCGGTCGAGGGTGGTGAGACGGTGTGGATCGAGTGGGATCGGAACGAGTACGAGTATCTGGCCCGGGTTGGCTGGAGTAAAAACCAACTCCTGCTGGTCCTTCAGACCCGAGATCAACGTGGCATCGCATTTGCCACTGCTGACCCAAAGACGGGAAAGTATCGCGACTGGCATGTGAATTTGCGCGCAACTACACCGTGGATTAATCTTCCGCCTGATTGGCAGACATTAACGACGGTCAACTCTGCAATGGTTTTGGAGCCCTGGAACGCTGAGCGGCAATTTCATCTCAGCTTCTTGGGCTCTCCAACTGGCAAGCCGGGCGGCTTGTCGACCGCTGGCGGAGCTGATGAGGTTCTCGGGATCGACGAGAAGCGACTGGCGTTTATCGTCACTGGCCCCGCGCCTGGAGATCCCACTCAACGGCACCTCTACCGGATGATTTACCGAGAGGGTGAGGGGAATTTTGGGCCACCGGATGGATTCGCATCGGGTGGGCTCCGTCTCACACCGGATGTGGGGGTTCACACAGGGACCGTCTCGGCCGACGGCACTCTCGCAGCGATCACCTCGACGACACTCGCAACGATGCCACAGACCCGAATCCAACACACTGAAGTGAACGGGCAGAATCTCGGGTCTTTGCCATCGGTCGCTGCCGAGCCACCATTCCTCCCGAATGTTGTGGTCCAGAAAATCGGCGACTACTACACAGCCATCGTCCGACCGAAAGATTTCGACGCGAAGAAGAAATACCCGGTGATTGTGGACGTGTACGGGGGGCCGAAGCACTTGCATGTCGTCCAGGCGATGCGTAATTGGCTGGTGCCGCAGTGGCTGGCGGACCAGGGCTTCGTCGTGATTGCGATCGACAACCGCGGCACTCCGGGGCGAGGCTCGGGTTGGGAAACGGCGATCTACAAGAAGTTTGGGACCGTTCCGCTCGAAGACCAGGTGAAGGGGCTTGAGCTAGTCTGCGACAAATACCCGGAGTTGGACCGTCAGCGGGTGGGGATCGTGGGCTGGTCGTTTGGTGGGTACATGGCAGCGAACGGGGTACTCCGTCGGCCAGACGTGTTCAAGGCCGCGGTCGCCGGTGCTCCCGTGACTGACTGGGAGGATTACGACACCCACTACACCGAGCGGTACATGGGGCTCTTGCCGGAGTCGAAGGCGGCCTACGACGACGCTTCGCTGATCCCGCTCGCCGGGCAGTTGGAGCGACCGCTCTTACTCGTCCACGGCACGGCCGACGACAATGTCTATTACCGGCACACGCTCAAGCTGAGCGATGCGTTGTTCCGTGCCGGCCGGGACTTTGAAGCCCTGGCCCTCCCGGGTGTCACGCACATGTATTCCGCCGACCCGGTGGTGATGGAACGTCTCTGGGCGAAGACCGCCGGGTTCTTCAAGCAGCACCTCGGGGAGCCGAAGTGATGGATAAGGCCGAGTGGCTGGAATCGACATCGCCTGAACGATTGCTGCGGCACTTTCCCACTGAGGGAGCCAAAATCGAGCGAAAAATGCGGCTCGTTGCTGTCGCCTGCTGTGAAGCACGGTTAGGCCAGCGACTGGATCGCGAGTTGGCAGAGTCTCTCAAGTTGGCGACCCGTCTGGCTGACGACCGGACAGTCGAGGCCGAGCGGGCAGGGATGTTTCAACGGCGGTCTCTCGACCCACGAACAGTGACAGGCGCTCTGCTGAACTGGCACGGCTTTCAGGCGGTGGCCAGGACACTGCAAGTGCTGGGTGCCGGGTGGGTATACGGGCATTCCCTGAGTTCAACTCCCGAACACATCGCGGCCTACTGCCGAATCATTCGCGACATCATGGGGAACCCCTTCCGCCCGGTCGCCTTCGCCCCGGACTGGCAGACCTCAACGGCCATCGCCATTGCCCGGCAGATGTACGACACCCGTGACTTCGCCGCGATGCCAATCCTGGCCGATGCTCTCCAGGACGCCGGGTGCGAGGAGGCCACCGTTCTCGATCACTGCCGCGATCCGGGTCCGCATGTCCGCGGGTGCTGGGTGGTCGATCACGTCCTCGCGAGATCGTGAGGCGTTGGCGTGTGGCGGATGCAGACGATTCCCCGAATGTCCTCGCTACAATGGTGGCCGGAGGCCCGCCGATGCGCGAGTTCTTGATGGTCGATCCGGCTGGCCTGCACCTGCCGAGCGGGGTGCGAGCACAGGGTGCCGACCCGTACAAGGCAGTTGGTGAGAGAAAATCTCCCAGTGGGATCGGGTGCCACGGGCGGCTTGTCCGCCCGTGAAGGCGTCACACNNGCGGACTAGCCGCCCGTGGCACCCCCCCAGAATCGTGGTAGGTCATTTCCTGGCGTCTACCCAAACTCGCCCGCCAGATCGCGGCGTACGGGGACTCACTGGACGGGATGCCGCCGGTCGAGGTGACGCGCGGGCAAGGTGGGCACCTGCGGCTGAACGACGGGGTGACGCGGGCGACTCGTGCCGCCCCACTGCGGCCGGGTGAACGGATCCCGGCCGAGGTGATCGCCGACTTGCCGAACGTGGATGTGACCCGGACGCCACGGGTGGGGGATACGCCGTCATGAGCACACACGAGCGGGACGAACTGTTCGCGGCCCTGTCGGAGTTGGCCCACCGGTATCCGCACTGGCGGGTCGGTCAGTTGGTCGCCAACGTGGCCGGGTGGGCCGACGCCGAGATATGGGACGCGGAGGACGGGCAATTATTGTCGGCCGTGCAGGCGCATCTGGGGGCGGCCACGATCCCCGCCGGGGCAGCGCGGGAAGCTGAACCCGGCGCTACACCAGACCCGGCCACATGACTGGATCCAGGTGCGAGGAGGCCACCGTTCTCGATCACTGCCGCGATCCGGGTCCGCATGTCCGCGGGTGCTGGGTGGTCGATCACGTCCTCGCGAGATCGTGAGGCGTTGGTGTGTCGTGGGTGCAAAGCCGACAACGGAAAGGAGAAACGGCTGATCGACTGAAGTTCTTTGGAAATTCGCTTGACGGCGGTGCTGTCGTCCCAGCACAATCATCTACGCGGTGGATTTAGTCGGCTGGATCTCCCGCAAGGAGTGGCCCGGAAGGACTCGAAGGCCCAACCGGGGGCGGCGCTGGCGGTACGTAGTCCCCTTCACTTGGCGGTCAGTCGAAACGTGTCGGGGTGCGAAGCACACTTGCCGATTGAGTCACGATCGGCGCGCGGACCGAACAGTTGCTTGAAATCTGCGACTTTGCGCGAAATAACAGCGGGCCTATGGGTTCCATGCAATCCCGCCTAAACGCAATACCGTTGCACGAGAAGGATTGCGGGCCGAAACAGCGACGTAAGACGAGGTACAGAATATAGTTGCGCTGCGTATATGCCTTACCAACGCCGGGCCGCCA
>PLDW01000371.1:0-27391 GCA_003136315.1 Gemmataceae bacterium
ACCCCTATCCCACCATGATCGTGCTAGGTCATTTCCTGGCGTCTGCCTTACCCCCTGGCTGCGTCATGCACCACGCAGAGGGTGGGAACGAGGACGCTGCAGACCCAATAGGGCTATCCTGTCGCCTCTGGCGAGAAGTCTCATCCCTGCTGCACAATTTCGACCAGGAAATCCCGTCCCTCCCACATACCAGGCTCCTCCCAGAAGAACGTGAACCGTATCGGAGCCTGCTGTCTGGCCGGCACCACGATATCGACGAACGAGACGCCCATGCCAGTTGCTTTCGCAGTCGAGTCTTGAGACTGCCGCCAGTCATTCCCCGTCCATCGCAGACGGAACGGGGCGTCGGCCTGAATCCTGAGCGTCCCTCCGGGTGCTACGGCTGCGGCCTGGCGGTGGAATGTCCACAACTCGTTCAGGACGGTCTTTCGGGGTCGCCTGTATCGCTCCACGACATCCGGGATCAGGTCGAACACTTGACCATCCGCAATCGACCGGGCCAGTTTCAGGTACTCCCCGTGCGCCCAGACCAGGGGCGTTGCACCGCCAGTCGGTCGGCCGAATGCCATGTGTGCCTCTGGCAAGTCCGGTAGAGACCAGACCTGTTCCGGGAGGAGCCCAGTTGTCGTTGCCAGTGCCTCCATCGTCCGAAGGAACGGCACCGGATCGCGCCCAGCGGCCAGTTCGTAGTGCCCTCGCTCGCCGGTTAGCACCGGCCAGGCGTGCCCGAGGCCCCAGACATGGAATGGCCCCCCATCAACTCGTTGGCCGTATCCATCGTGGTTGTACCGCCGCCAGCACCGCCCCCCGGGGGTATCGACCGCCAGGACCGTGTCGATCACCCGCAGCGAATCCTCGATGAGCGAGTCGCCGGGCCGACGAACACCATACCGAACCAGTTCGAGGAATCCGCCGTCGACCACGTCTTTCGCCGGGAACCGAGACGGCGCGCCGGGTGCCTGATTGCGGATGGCCAGGGTGCTGCGATTGGGATCTTCGCATGGCCGCGGGTTGGCCGGGTTGGCCGAGCACAGGCGGATGTAGTGTCGGGGGATACCAGGGACGAGTGTCCCCTCGGTCGTGACTGTCCACCGCTCGATCCGGCTTTCGAGGAAGTCGGCGTACTCTTCGAGATAGCGGGCGTCCACCTCGTTCTTCCGTTCGCGTGCGAACGACGCAGCGCAGATCAAAGCGGCGATGACGGCAGCTAGGGTCGAGGGCGAGAACCCGCCATCCTCCTCCCACCGGTCCTGTGGCGTGACCGGTCCGCTTCGAACGAGGTAGCCGGCAGCCTTGCGGACCATCGGATACGGGTCGAATGCCTTCAAGGCACCGACTCGTTGAAGGTGCCAGGCGAGTAAGATCGGGAATGCCGTCTCGTCAAGCTGAATGCCGTCCCAATATGGCTCACCATCGATCCAGGAGTTCTGGGAAAAGCCACCATCCTCTCGCTGCGTGCAGGCCAGGTAGATCAGCGATCGCAGCGGTGTTGCCGTGTCACCCGCTGCCAGTAGCCCGGTCATGCTGTTGCACAGGTCGCGAGTCCAGACGAGATGGTAGCCGCCCAGGCCATCCTTGTCCCGCGTCTCCCCCCAAGGGATGCTCAACGACGCGATCAGCGCTCCATCGTACCGCTTGTCCTCGTGTGCCAGGATCAGTGAGTGGCTGAGTCGGGCCAACTTGCCATCATCCCCGGTCGCACCTGTCAATCGCGGCGGTTGGTGTGCCCCCGTCTCTTGCCACTTCTGGACGAAGATGGCCCGGTGTTCGTCGAACGGGATGGCCAGAGACTGGGTCAACCCGACCAGAGCCTCTGTGAGGCTATTCCCGAAGGCCAGCCCGAGTACGAACTCCTTGCCCTGGCCCAGGTCGATCTCACCAGTCAACGCGATATTCCCCGGGCCGGCAGAATCGAACACATGGCTCAGCCGGAAATTCTTCTTGAGATCCTGCCAGCCGTCCGTAGTTCCGACGTAACCGCACGAGCAACAGGTGAAGGGGGCTGTCGCCCCGAGTGCCAGCCAGGTGCGCCCCTTGTGGGCCGTCAGGACCGCGCCTGCGCTGGTGCGGACGACATTGCCCGTGTTCCCTGTCCCGCCGACCTCAAGGTGTGGCGCGAGCAATACGAAGACTCGCAGTTTGGGCAGCAGAGCAGCGTCGGCATCCAGCCGGACTCGCATGAGCAGGCACGGGCGGTAGGGGTTGGTGATCACTTCCTGGAAAAGGCGGAAGCGCCCAGCCGGATCGTAGAGGGTGATCAGGAACCCGAGGGTCCGGTCTCCAAGATGCTCGTAGGTTGCCTTCATCTCGCGTGAGCCGAGGAGGAATGTTTCGCCGTCTCCGACAAGCAACTGGAGGTCGCGGATCTGGGGACGATCAACGGTCGGGTAATAAACTTCATTGAGCATCCCGCGCGCGACAGTGAACCAGACCTCGCTGAGGGCCGAGTACGCTGTCCCAACTCCCTCCTTGTCGCTACGTGCCCAACGCGGCGAGATCCCTGGCGCACCATCAGCCGGGTGGTCGTTTAACAACATTGTCATGGGATACCTTTGAAAGGAGGATCAACCGCCGGAAGCGAACCCCGGAAATAAGGTCATACCGCCGTCCACGAAGAGAGTGGTCCCGTGGACGTAATCAGACAGATCCGATGCCAGCCAGACGACCGCCCGGGAGATGTCCTCCACGACCCCGACCCGGCGGTAGGGGATCAGGCGGAGGAGATCCGCCTCAGCCTCAGGGGTTGCCCAGGCATCGTGGTTGATCGGCGTCTTGATCGCCCCGGGTGCGATCGCATTCACACGAATGCGCTCTGGCCCCAGTTCCTGGGCGATCGTCTCCATGAGCATCTTCACCCCGCCCTTGGAGGCTGCGTAATTGGCATGCCTGGCCCACGGAATCTCTTGATGAACCGAACTCATGCAGACGATCTTGCCCGCCGCTTGTGAGATCTCGGGACGCACGCCGCGGCGGCGGAACTCCCTGGCCGCCTCCCTTGCACACAGAAACTGCCCCGTCAAGTTGACAGTCAGGACCGTGTTCCACTGTTGAAGAGTCATCTCCGTGAACGCGGAGTCGCGCTGGAGACCGGCATTATTCACCAGGATATCGATCGTGCCGAATTCCTTGAACAGGGTCTGGAACATCGCCTGGACCTGATCTTCATTGCCGACATCCGCTTGTAGGGCGACTGCCCGCCCACGGCTGGCTACGATGTCGCCAACGACTTTCTGGGCTTGCTTTGGGTTGACGACGTAGTTCACTCCGACGGCCGCCCCGGCTGCTGCCAAAGCACGGGCCGATGCCTCGCCGATCCCGGAGTTCGCCCCGGTCACCAGGGCCGTTTGTCCTCGGAGTAACTGTTCATGAACTAACATATCATCATCTTTGTTAAAGAGATTAATTTATTCAATATAAACATTAACTAGAATAATCCGTGAGCCTGCCGGTACGTTTGGAGATTTTGCGACGTTAAGTATCCCGAATTTATTAACTGTCCCCTTTGGCGTTTTTGGCATGGCTATCCAGAAGGATGCTGCGAAAGATGAAAATTCGATTCGACGAGGTGTTCCCTGCAAGGAACTACCGTGCCATTCCCTCGAAACGGGGCAGTTAATAGAGTCGAGATACTAATACACCGTCACCGAGGTCGAATTCTCGTCCAGGGAATCGTGGCAGACGATGAACGGGATCTCACGGCACTCGAGCATGCCCTCGCCCAGCTTGCACCCTCGCGATTCACGGATCGACGTACCCTTGCCTCGGGTGTCACCCGGCTTGGATTGGGCTCCAGAAAACGCCCTCATGGGAACACCGGTTCTCGAAGAGCCACAATTCTTGTTCCTCAATCACGTCTAAGAACTCGACATTGGTGAGAATGTATTCAAATACCTCCTCGGATTGGAAGGCGTTCCGACGCGACAGGCTATTGAGGCTGGGGATGGTGCAGTTAGGCGGTGGGCAGGAGAAAGGATACGCGATCAGGGCCAGCGGCGGCGTCAGCCCGCCGATGCTTGACCTAAAGCCTCTGCGACCCTTCAGTTCCAACCGGCGGCTTAGGGCTCGCCGCTCGCTCAGAACTCGGTCGCGAAACTCACGGGTCTATTAGCTCCTGCCCCCCGCCTTAGCGTGTGTGGCCATCGTTTCTGAACCCGTTTTTTGTCTAACTTGTGATCCAACACGAGCGTTGAACCTGTGGGACAAATGGCAGAGATCAGCAAATCCTATTCCGTAGCGTTGCGGGAACACCACATGGAACTGCCGCCTGGTTGTCTGAAAGTCGGGACAATGATGGAAGGCGACGCTCGCATGACTGGATCCCCCCCTTAGCGAGCGAAGAAAACCTAAACCCCCAACCCCCTTCCCTGAGAAGGAAGAGGGAGACGGAAGGCGGTTGGACTCTCCTGCGACTCCCAGTCGAGCGGTTTGTCCGCTGGGCCTTAAACGTTGGCTGCGACCCTGATGCGATTGTCCCGTTACGGGCGCGGTATGTTATCCTGGGCGCCAATTGGAGTCGGCAGGACGAGTGGGTTCCCACTTGGCAGGGCGGGGGAGGTCAGCGTCGATGGGATTCTGTTAGTAGGGGCGGCCACACACCCACCGTTCCAGCACCCGACCTGAGGTCGATCGCATGGCCCATCCCGGTGGCAGCGACGGCCCGTGATGAGTCCTTCCAATAATCCCTTGCCTGGCACGTAAATCCGGTCGCCCGGGTGGAGTTGGTAATTCGTGGAGGTGTCACCGAGTTGGACGATGTTTGTGTAGCAGACTGGATACACCACGCGACACCCATCTGGTGGTGTGGGGCGACTCAGGATGATATTCTGCTCTGACGCCTTCTTGGTGAGTCCACCGGCGGTCAAGATTGCGTCCAGAACGGTCTCTCGCCCGTTGATGGGGAATGCGTTGGGGGCATTCACCTCGCCGAGCACGTAGTACACCTTGCTGTTGCGGCCCAGGATTCGGACGGTCACCCGGATCGGCTCTTTCGTCTTCTCCTTCGCATTAATCAATTGCTGCACTTCGGCTGCAATCGCGTCCTGAGTCTTCCCGGCGACGACTGGGCGGCCGTAGAATCCCAGATCGATCGTACCATCCGGGAAGATGGTCTGGTCGGGCGGGAGGCGAAGCGGAGAGTCGAGGTCGGCTGGTTGGACGAGCAGAGTGTCGCCCGGTTCGACCACAAACGCTCCATGCAGTTCCTTGGCGAGTTCGCGGGGCACCGGAGCCGGGTTTGGAGCGGAATTCCGGATTTCTTTCGTTTCGGGCAGGAGTTGCTGAGAAGGAGGGGAGAGGCCAAGAGTTTCGCAGCCAAGGACACTGACGACCAAAACCCAGACTCCGAAAACTGTGATCAACCGGGTGTATCCGCGCATCGATCCAACTCCTCGTCTCCGGAGTTTCCAGGCGTACCCAATTGATCGGGCCTACCGATAATGGGGCATGAGACGATTCCACCCGATCTTTCCCGGCCTAACCGGCGATGTCAGTCGCCGGGTATGGCGAACGGCAGTCGCCGGGTACGTTTTAGCTCACCCGGCGACTGACGTCGCCGGTTCACCATACCAGTTCCCCGGGGTTGCAGTGGGATTACTTACCGCCGAGGACGGCCCCGCCAGCCCCGAACCCGAGAGCCTCGCTGACCTCGGCTGGAAGGACATACTGTGTCAGGAAGAACCGAACGGCTTCCTCACTCAACAGTGCAGCCGTATTCAACCGGACCACGGGGTTCGTGGCCGTCCCGCTGATGGTGAGCCGGACCGTCCGGTTCGAAAGGAAGAGGGTCACATCCCGAAGCAGCCCGACCGGAATTGGGCCAATCGTTGCCGGGAGTCGGAGGGCCAGGAGTCGGAACCCGACCGCCTCGGGGCCAGCCGGCCCCGTGTGAGCCACCACGTTCAGGTCGAGCCGGCTGTTTGCCAGGGTGATCGACCCGTTCGCGAACAGTTGGGCCGATGGATTCGACAGAGCCAGCCGCTGCACGCGGAACACGCCGCGGGAGAGCGTCCCGTGAATATCCCCGGTCTGGAATGCCTGCGTCGCCCCGAGCGGATTGAGGTACGGGACTGCACTCTGTAGCAGGGGAATCTCACGTGCTGATGCCCCCCGCAGGGACGCCACCAGCGAGCCAGTCAGGTCGTTCACCGAACTGACGTTCTCGCCCGTCAGGGTGGCCCGGCCGGTGAGCCGCCCCGTCCCGATCAGGCTGTTCTGTGCAAGACTCTGCGAGAGCGCCCGGATCGGGAGGTCGATGAACCGGACCTGCCCATTGACCCGAGTCGCGCCGGCCCACTCGGCCGTCAGGTTGGCTGTGACCCGGCCCGTTCCGGCCCGGCTACTCGCCTCCCGGATCACGACCCGGCCGTATCCGCCCGGGGCAGATGAGAAGTCGAATGGGATGTGGAGTTCCGTCACCTCGACCCCGCCCACTGTCCCACGGGCGAGCGTGACCGACCCCGACCCAGTCGTCATGCGGCCAACCGTCCCACGGACGACAACACGCACCTCACCGGTCACCACCCCGGCGAGGTCGGGAATCGGAGCGAGCAGTCGAGCCGCGTCGGCCCGATCAATCGAGGCCACAAGAGAGTTGCGACGGGGGTCATCGATCCGGACCTGCCCCTGGACCCGCAGGTATCCTCGGGCGATCGAACCGGCGAAATCCCGCAACTCCAGTAAGCCGTTGCGCAGAATGATCGCCCCCGACAGATCTTGGCCAGCGTGTGCCTCGTCCCAGCGGAGGCCGCGGACCGACACACGGCCGAGTCCCGCCGAGAGATCGTTCTCGAAACCGAAGGTGAGATCGATCCGTCCGCGGAGTGGCCGGAGTGATTCCAGCTTCATCACCCCCGCCAGTTTTGCCAGGTCGACACCGGTGACTCGAAGTGTCCCCTGATCACCCTTCTTCGGCTCTCCCGCTGCTGGCGGGCCGGCATTCTTCTTTTCCCGCCCGGGATAACGGCCCTTCACCTCGAACGACCCGCCCAGAGTTTTCCCCTCCAGCGCGTAATCGATCTCACCGTTCCTGACGGCGGCCTTACCGACCAGCCGTTCGGCGGGGATATTCTGGATGGTCAGCTTCGCTGCTGTCAGGTCGAGGTCAATGTTTCCAATCCGCCCGTGTCCCGCTTTTGCCGCGGGAATGGTCCCGCTCAGCTTGCCCGACACCGCCCCGGTGATCCGCACCGGGAAGTCGGGGACGAACGCAGCGGCCGCAGCGAGGTCCACTTCCTTGAATGAGAGGTCAACATCCCCAGCTTTGTCCGGGTGGAATGGGTAATCGAGCGACCCGGATACGGTGCCACCGAACACGCTGGCGGTCAAATCGGTGATCCGGAGCCGGTCCTGTGTCAATTCCCACTTCACGTCGAACTGATTTGTGGGCGTCTTGTTGAGTATGAGCTTCGATGCAGTGACCCGACCGGTCGCGGTAAATGACAGTGGCGTGAGACTGCCCACTACCTTCGACTCGGTTGCCAATACCCCCTCCATCGGGACCGGCAGATCGGCTTCCGGGACGAGCTTACGAAGATCGGCGATACTCGTGCCAGTCGTCTTCACAGTGGCACCGAATGGGTATTGAGCCGACAGCGTGAGCGTCCCGTCGGCAGTCACCGGAATGCCCGCGACAGTTGCGACTGCCTCCTTGAGGGTAACGAGTCCCTTTGCCACGACGAGGGCGAGCGTCGCCCCCGTCGCGGTTCGCCCCGCGATGCTCAAGTTGGCGCTGTGGATTTCGGCGGAGGCATCCCAGGTCGTCGGATCGGAGATCTTGTCGAACGGTGCCTTGAACGATGCCTTGCCCGACACCAACCCGCCGGCCTGGAGCTTGAGCCCTGGAACGGCCGCGACCACCTGGACGAGCGGGATATCCGTGAGAGTGAGGCTGGCAGTCACGTTCCCGGGCGGCTCGATCGCGGCGGACGCTGTGCCGCTGAACTCGCCAGGGACCGCCTTCGGGTCGCCGGGCTGTGGAATCTTCCCTCGGAGGGTGGTCAGGGTGAGCGAGCCGTTCTGGTAATTCACTTCCGTCGTCACATCGCGGACAATCAGCCCCTCGAACCCGAGTTGCGACGAGGTGAGGGTGCCAGTGAGCCGGTAGGCCGACCGCGTCGCGACCTGGCCGAGTTGCACCCCGAATTTCGCTCGCACATTCACCCGCCCCGTCACCTTGTACGGAATCTTGATCTGCAACTGCTCGATGAACTGAGCGAGATCGATATCGCGCAGCGAAATCACAGCGTCGAGGTTCGTTTGGTCGGTTCGCTGCGGATCGACTCTCGGCTGGAGTGTAAGGAGTGTTGCCAGGGCAATGAGTTCCCGCTCATTGGTGATCTCGACCCGGAGCGTCCGCGGTGGCCCCGACCCGGCGTCCGAATCAACCGCGACTGTCGGGCCGGACCGTGACGGGCGTGTGGCTCCGGGTTGCTTGGCCGGTGTTGGCGGGGCGGGTGCCACCCCGCCGAGGTTGAAGTTCAGCCGCTGTCCGTTCCCGCCAAGGGTGACGTCGATTGTTCCTTGACCGCCGAGAAAGTGGGGCAGTTGCATCTCCCCTTTCCCTTTGCCGTAGGTCTCGATCTTACCATCCTGATGGGCCACGAGCTTGATCCTGGCGGTGCCAGAGAGGATGCCTTCCTCCACATTCAGCCCGCCGACATTCCGGAGGCCCCACTTCGCTGGGAGCTCTTTCACCGCCAGATGATCGACCGAAACCACCACCGGGTCGCCGACAGCCGGTTCGTGGTTGCCATCCCACTTCGCACGGACGGTGACGGTTCCGCCGGCCATCTTCCCGTTGGCCGAGGCTGCCCCGTTGCCCCCGGACACCTCCACCAGCCCATCATGCACCCGGACCACACCGTTCAGGTCTCTGATTATGACCTCGGCGGCTGGGATTCCGACCGTTGCCCCCTTCGATTGCACCCGGACGTCGTACGTCAGGTTCTTGTTTGCCCCAATGGCGAAATGCCCTGTCGCCTTGACCCGCCCCTCCGGCCGAGCATTCTCCCATATCGAGAGCGGGACGTACGGGATGGATCTGAGCCGCTCGGGGGTCACTGGAACATCGTCGCTGGCAAGATCGACCCACCCCGTTTCAGGCCCCGGCTCAATCTCACCGGAGAGCTGCCACTTCCCCCATGCCGGATCGTCGGCAGACCCGCTGAGTATCAGTTTGTCTCCCGTCGGCACAGCCCTCAGGCTCAGGCCGGTCAGGTTGAATTCCGGCCGGCCCTCTTGGCGAATCGTCACCTTGCAGTCATTTAGGGTGATCGTCGGGAGTTCGCTCTTACCGGTGGTAATCGTCTGGGTTGGTAGGGTGGTGAGAAGTTTGCCGGCCGCGTCCATGCGGAGGGCCACACTGACCCCACTCAAGCGGAGTTCCTTGGGATTTGAATTGCCCGTCACGAGGTCAATGAGCGACACGTCCGCGGTGGCGGAGGCAACAGATAGGATTTCAGAACCTGGGCTGGTTCCGATCGCTGGATCGAAGACTCGGAATGCGAGCGAGGATGTCCGCGCTCCCAGTTCGACATCTGACACTTCGACCGGCAGCCCGATGGTCGTCCCGAGTCGCTTCGCCACTGCCTCATGCCCGGCTGGCGTGTGCAGGTACACGCCGGCCCCTAACCGCAGCAAGAGGACTGTTGCCCCGACTGCCAAGAATCCGATGAATACCCATCGTGCGACCCGTCGTGACGAAACCATCACTGGATCTCCTCAACTGGCATGATAACCAGTTCGAGTATGCATCCGCCGTTCCGTTCGGGAGACGTTTCGTCTCTTTGAGGTGGAACCCCAGCACTCACCAACAGACAACGGCACACCCTGCAAGTAGTCGTATGCTCGGTTGACCCGAGACTCTTCCCAGATCTCCATCGGCAACGGCACACCCGTTGCATCTGGGATTCGCCGGAGAGTGAATCATCCAACCCCTTCGACCTCGGGCCGGCCCCGGAACAACCATGCTTTGCTGTACGCCCAGTGCCGCTTCGCGGTGGCAGGGGAGATGCCGAGGGCGTCGGCTGCCTGTTCGATGGTTAGCCCGGCAAAGTAGCGGAGCTTCACCAGTTCCGCCTTTTGCGGCTGCACCGCCGTGAAGCAGTCCAGCACCTCGTCGAGTGCGACGAGGTCCTCGGGCGTTTCCGGGGCGGCGATCTCGAGCTCGGTGGCGTCGTGCCGGTTCAACCCGCCGCCATGTCTCGCTGCTTCATGCACGGTCCCGGTAGGGAATTTGCAGCGGGAGAAGTTGGTTCGGCTCTGTCGTCACAGTCACTCGCAGAGGCGACTCATTGGGCTTGCTGGACTTGGGAGGGATGAGACTCGTCCCAGCTCCGCCACGGCCTGGCGGATGTCTTTGCCAGTCAATCGTCACCACATAGACACCACGGGGGCACCATCACCCGCCCGGTACGTGGTCAGAACAAACGCACCATCTTGACCCACTTGCCCGTGAGGCCGCGGTACTTGTAGGTCGGAATCATTCGCCGGCAGGAGGAGAACCTGAGCACCCTCCGCCGGTTTGCCCTGGTAAAAGACCTCTCCACGAACCGGATAAACGGGCAACCGTTGCGAGTCCGTACTGGTGCAGGAAATGCCAATGACGCTGGCGAGCAAGGCCAGGCCGAGTATCGCCCGCTGCTTCGGAATGATGTCTGTAATAATCATGCCTCACCCCCCGCCATTGGCCGGTTCCTCCTCGCCCGCAAGAGCCGCATGATGATCCAAGTCCCGCCGCCGATCACGACCACCCCGGCCACAGCCCAGGCGAACCGCCGCCAGCCGGTGAACTCAGATCGGCTCGGCCCCTCGGACACCACGACCAGCTCTCCTGAAGCTGTCCCCGCCTCAGATGGCGCTAGCTGCGGGGGACCGTCCGGGTTTGCGAGCGGTGCCTTCTCGGTCGGCCTGGGGGCGCTCGTGATGGTAATGGTGTCACTCGCCCGGTGCCCGGCCCCGGCATCCACTGCGACCCTGTACTTCCCTGGGGACGGAGGCGGGAACGACCAGACGCCCTTCGCGTCTGTTTTCCCCTCCGCCACCATCATTCCGGCCAGATCAGTGACAGTGATCTTCGCATCAACGGCTGGCGTGTCATCGTCGAAATAGGCCTCGACCACCACCTTTCCCTCTTTCAACTTGGCGGACACCCCGACCGCATGGGCCTCGGCCACGGCTGGCACCGTCAGGATGATCCAGATCGCGACGGCTGGCCCGGCGAGAGTGGTGCGCTTCGAGCGGCTCAAGGCCGGACCTCCAGGGTCAGGGTGGTGGTGAACGACTCCTGGTCGAACTCCGACTTGAGACTTTCGGGGGCCGACCGCCTGATGTTGACCTTGAGAACCCAGGTTCCGGCCCAGTCCGGACGGAAAGTCGCCGTCCCGTCGGGTGCGATCAGATCATAGCGATCGAGGGTCGTGGCGTCGATCAGATCGTCCCCCGGACGCGATGCCCTTCAGGACAGGAACACCGTCGTCTTTGCCCCAGGCTGGGGCACCAGTTGTTGGGAGGCGAACACCTTGATTTCATGAGCAGCGACCGGAATGGCAAGGACCACCCCGAGTGTCGCGCCAAGTACGACGCGCATCGTGGTGTGGCTCCGGGGAAGGGCGAGGTGGCTTTGGTGTTACGGAGTCGGAATACGCAGCCGTATTACGTCTCCGAAAATTGTGTTACTGAGCCCACTGAGGATCGGCAAGGAAAATCCCCAAAAGAACGGAGGCGAGTCGTGTCGGTTCGACGACGCTGTGTTCGACGCATCAGAAGGCAGAACGTCTTGCAGTCGAAGGCTTGAGCTTGCGAACGCTAGTCCCCACAAACCGGCCGAATTCGCAGGCTTGAGCATGCGACTCCAGGCGCCCGAACAAGACGGCTCAGCGACAGTTGTGGACCTACCTCTCCGGAGAGTTTCACCTGCTCATCCCGAAAAGGGTGAGGCGGGGCGACGGAATGGCACGTCTGCCCGACTTGAGCTGAGTGACAGCCCTGGTCTCGGGGGGTATCATGTCTGGGGGAGGGTCGCTCATGGCACCGCGAAAGACTCGCTCGAAATACGACTGCGACATATCGCTCTTCCAGCCCGAACCGCCCGTGGCCGAGCGACTGGTGAAATCGCTGTTCGCAGGCCGGGATGCAGAACTCCAGAAGGGCTACAAGATCCTACTCCGTCACCTTGACATAAGCGGGAGTCGGTCCAAGGGGTTCGACAAGAAACCGTGGGTCATCCACGGGGAATCGCGGAGTGGGAAATCCCATCTCGCCCGCCGCATCCTGGCTGAATTCAAAGCGAAGCCGCAGCGGATCAAGATGCTGATTCCTGCCCGGGAAAAAATCGAAGCCCTCCTTGTGATGGCCGACCTGTTCGGGCAACTCGTCGGCGAGTTCCGCCGATTGACATCGGACGATCGCCTGAGCCCACCGGTCAAGGACTTACCGGACATCCGATTGGTTGACGATCTGATTGAGCAGATGAGGTTATTTTTGGACACTGCTCAGTCTGCCACGATCACCCGTGAGAGAAGCGACGAGGCGACACTGGAGGTCGGGGGAGAGCTATCGGGCTTGTTGGGCAAACTGTTGGGGAAGTACCAGAGCCGGGATGCCAACAAGCAGACCCGGCAGGTCGTCCTGAAGCCGCCGACGCCAGAGAGGCTCGCAGAGGTCTGCGGTGTGATAGTCGAGAAGCTCATGCAGTACAAGCTGGCCGAACACCTTTTGGTGCTTGTAGACGATGTGGACCTGCTCGATTACTCCGCGGCGTCGCCTCAGCAGGCACGGGTCCAGCGGTCTTTACTCACAGATGCCCTTTGCACACTGCATGGCCAACCGGGTGTTGACGTCGTATTGACCGCGCGCAGTTGGTTTGTGTACTCCGGCAAGGTATTGACTCAACTCGTCGACCTGACCCAAAGCGTCCTCTCGCCGGAAGCCCTGGTGGAGATCCACAATAACCACATTCGGCAGTTCGCCACGAAGGCCGGGGTTGAGCGGTTCCTGACACCCGAGGGACTCCAAGAGTTCGCCAATGAGATGCAGGAACTGAACGGGCTTCCCGGCGTGTTCCTCCAACATCTCCATACGGCGTTTGATCGTTATAAGGACGACTCCGATTTTACGGAACGGGATTACGAGTGGTTTGTTGACGTGTTCCGGAAACTCGTGGCTGCGCTCCGATCACGGTGCGAGTTAGCGGTCTCCATGATCGAGGAGGCTACCCGCAACGGTCAATTGCATATGCGCGTGACTGAAGGGAATAACCCATTCATTGGCACTGCATTCGATAATCTGCTTGTATTCCAGAGTTACCATGACGAGCGATGTTACTTCACGTCGCCCCTGGTGCGGCGGATCTTCACCAACCCGCGGACGGTTTCCGGACCAGGAGACGGGCTATGACGACTACCGTGACTGCCGAACCGGAGATCCTCTCTAACAAGAGTGAAGGTTGGTTAATCCTTCACGTCGGGTTACCTCGCTTACTGCGACAGTTCGACCGAGTCAGGTATTGGATCGCCGGTTACTCACCGGAACGTTTTATGGCCGCAGCGGATGAACTCCGGAAGATCTCTGGTTCCGAAGCACTGGCGCTTCTCGCGGCGGTTCCACCAGATGCCCGTCTGGTGACGGTACAGCGTATCGAAATGAGTGACGAAGCCCGAAATCATCTCCACGAGCTCGTACTCGCATTGGGTGATCCGGAGGATGCGTCGACCCCTGCAGCTGCTCTGCTAAGGATGTATCCATCGATTACCGAACCAGCCCGCGAGATCCCGGGGGATGATAAGCGTGCTGCCGATGTACTTCTGCGACGTGCTGCCGATGTACTCCTACAAGCTGGCGTCGATTCCTGGGCCAATAACCAGTTGCTCGATGCGACAAGGTCGCTTGAGCGAGCACTAGCTATCTACCGCAAAATTGGTGACCATCAGGGTATCTGTGCTGCCCTCGTAAATCTCAGCATCGCCGCCCGCGAACTGGGAGAATCGCAACGTGCTCTCGAATTCTCAGAGGAAGCGGTTGTGACCGCCCGCAAGTGTGGGGAGCGACGAGAGGAAGTCGATGCGATCGAAAATCTTGGGCGGACGTACGCTGACCTGGGACGGGTCGAGGAGGCGATCGCTCACTACCAGCAAGCTCTTCAAATCACCCGCGAAATCGGGGACCGATTCGGGGAAGGGCACCTAATCGCCAGCCTGGCAAATGCACACGCCCTCCGGGGCCGGTTTGAAGAGGCGATCGACCATCACCTGCGAGCTATCGCTATCGCACATGAGATCGGGGATCGGGGCGGAGAAGGAGCTGGTTTCTCCCAACTTGGAAAGTTATACGCCCGAAGCCTCCGGTTCGACGAGGCGATTGACTACCACCGGCGGGCCCTCGCGGTCGCACAGGAAATCGGAAGTCGAGGAGGGGAAGAATTCGCGCTCGGCAACCTTGGGGGAGTGTACATGGATCTTGGTCGGATCGACACCGCGATCGAATACTTCCAGCAGGCTCTGGCAATTGCTCGTCAGATCGGGGACCGAACGGGCGAAGGACACATGCTTGTTCAACTCGGAAAATCATATGCTCGCCGTGGCCAAATCGAGAACGCCGCCAACTTTTTCCGCCAAGCCCAAGCCATTGCTGATGAAAATATGGAACAGGGGGGTAGAGGGGCCGCCATCTTCAGAATGATGGTCAAAATGGCGGCCGGTTTCGTTGATTTCTCCGGTTCTCGGAAACTCCCGGGCACATCATCGACGACTTAAAGGCCGCTTCTCTTACGCGGCCTAGACCAAACGATGCACTCTACCGAAGAAGCTGGACAGTCGCCTCACACCACCCGCTCAGGCACCACAAACGGCGCGCGATACTGGCGGGTGAGCAGGGCGTTGGCTTCGGAGTCGTTCTTGAACTGCTCGTGGGTGGCGTCGAACTCCAGCGTCCGGCCGACCGTCAACTTCGCGGAGTCGAGATCCAGCCCGTTCCCCTTGAGGTACTCTTCCGCCCGGGCAAGCGTCTCGGTCGCGAAGGCGTTCCCCGCGACCGCTTTGGTGCGCGGGTTGAACGGCTCGGGTTTGCCCAGTCGGTACGAGATATTCGCCAGGTGGCACAGACCCGCCGAAACGTGCCCGACCGCGATGTCCGCGTTCAGATCCTCGATCTTCCGACTCCGCACGCAGTCGATAAAGTTCCCGAAGTGGCTGCCGGACGGCTTCTTATCCAGTTCGACAGCGATCTTTGGCATCGGCTCGGCCTTCTCCGACCCCTTCGGGTAGAACTTCTCACCGACCACGATCCCTGCCTCGAAGTGAAGGATGTTGCCAACCCCCTGGCCGAGGTAGTCCGCCGATTTTTGGCCGCGGACTTCGAAGATGAGCAGCGTCTCGCCGTAATCCATCACCGTGACCAGGGTGTTCGGAGTCTGACCTTGGTCCGGCCCCGTGAACCGGCCGCCAAGGCTCAGAACCGTCTTCGGCCACACCGCCCCGGGGATCAGCCAGCGGGCTTTGTCCATCTCGTGGACCCCCTGGTTGCCGATGTCGCCATTCCCGAAGTCCCAGAACCAGTGCCAGCGGTAGTGGACAAGATTCTCGTGATAGGCCGTCTGCTGGGCCGGGCCGGTCCAGATGTTGAAGTCGAGTTCGGGCGGCGGCGACTTGGTCGGCTTCACCCCGATATTCCCACGGGTTCCGCCGCCTGAGCCTCCATCCTTGTAGCAGAGACCACGGGAGACCAGCAACTTGCCGAGCTTCCCGCTCTTCGCAACGGCCGCCAGTCGTGCCCACGACGCGCTGGCCCGGTTCTGCGTCCCGTGCTGGACGATCCGCTTGTACTTCCGGGCGGTATCGACCGCGATCCGCCCCTCGTGGATGTTGTGACTACACGGCTTCTCGACGTAAACGTCTTTCCCGGCCTGGCAGGACCAGATCGTCAACAGGGCGTGCCAGTGGTTCGGAGTGGCAATTGAGACCGCATCGAGGGTCTTGTCTTCGAGCACCTTCCGGATGTCCTGCACCACGACTGGCGTGGGCTTCCCGACCTTGGCGATCGTGGCGAGGTGACGCTTGTACGTTCGGGTATCCGGGTCGACGAGGTAGGCGATCTCGACGTTCTTCATCCCGACAAACTCACCGACGTGCGACGCGCCGCGGCCGTTGAGCCCGGCCACAGCGATTCTGACGGTGTCGTTCGCCCCGAGCACCTTGCCGGACGACTTGGTCCCGGCAACGGTGATGGTGGCAGCAGTCGCAAGGGTGGTTTTGAGAAACCTGCGGCGAGTTTGATGGGTCATCGTGTGACCTCCTGGCAGCGGAGAGCGAGGGTGATTCTCGCACGATACCCCGTTCCGTGGGGTGGGGCAACCAGTTTCGTGACGACACACCCGAGTTTCGGTCGCCATCCTGGATCCGGATGGAACGGGTAATCCGGGAGGCTTTTTCCCAATCTTCACAACTGGAGGGCAGATCGCGGAGCAAAACTCGAGGATGATGGAACAGGAGTTCCCACCCCCGCCACCTGCGTCGTCTCCGCCATGAAGCACCCTCGCCGCGCTGCCGCCACCGTGGCCACCGCCGTACTTTTTGTGGCTGTCGCCTTCTCACTCGGCCAAAATCAGAAGCCAGGGTCGGGAGCATCTACAACCACATCCGAAAAACCGTTAACCCCCGAACAGATCGCGAAAAAGGAACTGACCACCCGAATCCACGCTCCGTCCCCGATGCCGGATCGGGTGATTCTCACCTGGCCCAGTAGCGAAACCACCACCGCGCAGGCGGTCACCTGGCGGACCGACACGAGCGTGACCGCAGCGGTCGCCCAGATCGCCCTGGCCGATCCCGGCCCGGGGGTCGAATCCGGTTGGCGCGGGTACGATCCCGGCAAGGTGAAAACCGTCTCGGCCCGAACGACGCCCCTCACGACTGGGCTCAATATCGCCCACTACCACAGCGCGCGATTCACGGAACTGAGGCCGAAGACCCGCTACATGTACCGCGTCGGGGATGGGCGGAACTGGAGCGAGTGGTTCCAGTTCGACACCCCCAGCCCGGAGCCAGAGCCGTTCGGGTTCATCTACTTTGGGGACGCCCAGAATGCGATCAAGTCGCTCTGGTCGCGGGTGGCACGCGGCGCTTATTCGGACATGCCGAAAGCTAAGTTCATCATTCACGCTGGGGATCTTGTCCAAAACGGTGCGGACGACGCCGACTGGGGTGAGTGGCATTCTGCCGCAGGGTGGATCAACGGGATGATTCCAAGCATTCCAAGCCCCGGAAACCACGAGTACGGTGGGAAGACTGGGCTCACCGACCACTGGCGGCCCCAGTTCACCCTCCCCGAGGATGGTCCCTCTGGACTCGCCGAGACCTGTTACTACCACGATATCCAGGGTATGCGGGTGATCTGCCTGAACTCGAACGAGAAAGTGAAGGAGCAGACACCGTGGCTGGAAAAGGTTCTCGCGAGCCGTCCCCCGTCGATCAGGTGGACAGTCATCACCTTTCACCACCCGATTTACTCGACCGGCAAAGGCCGCGACAACAAGACCATTCGTGAAGCATGGCGGCCGATCTTTGACCGGTACAATCCCGATCTCGTGTTGACCGGCCACGACCACACCTATGGTCGCAGCGGCTTGATGCGGGAGGACAACCTGATGACAGGTTCGCAGGTCCACTCCTCAAGCGGGACGGTATATGTCGTTTCTGTGAGCGGAGCGAAGATGTACGACCTCGGCGACCTCCCGTGGACCGCCAGCAAGACCGCGAACACGCAACTCTATCAGCTCATCCGGGTGGACGGGGATCTGCTGAAATACGAGGCACGCACCGCACGTGGTGACGTGTTCGATGCGTTTGAGCTGAGAAGGCGATCCGGCGGCGGGAACAGCCTGGAGGAGCGCCAGCCAGGCGGGACAGACGCGGACCGTGGTCGGAAGTACGAGAACGCTGCGGCGGGAGCAGCGATCCTGGCGCTAATCGCCGTTGCAGTGGGATGGGCGGTCCGTAGACGGTGAGCGAGAGGGAAGACGGAAGAAGAGTCATTAGTCGGTGGTTGAGCGTAGCGATACCACCGGTGGCGGTCACGGTGACCATTACGTAAAAACGATGACCAAAACGACCCCGGAGGGGTCGCAGCCATTAGCCGGTGGTTGAGCGCAGCGATACCACCGGGTTGCGAGGGCTGGCTCATCGCTGCGTCCTCCACGCTCTCTGCAGCGAATCCTCATTCGAGTCCTCTCTGCCTCATCACATGCCATCGCACCCCCCAGTGGATCTGATAAAGTGAGGGCTCCACCCCGAGGGTGCCCCATGACCACGGACCTGACCCGGAACGACCTGGCGACACGATACCTGGAGCAACTCCCCTACCCTCCTTACCCGGTTCAGGAGGACGCCCTGCTCGCCTGGTTTACGGCCGAGCAGGGCGTCCTCGTCTGCGCACCGACTGGGACCGGGAAGACGATGATCGCACAGGCCGCGCTCTTTGAAGCGCTGCACACCAACACCGTCGCCTACTACACCACCCCTCTCATCGCTCTGACCGAGCAGAAATTCGCCGAGATGCAGGTGGCAGCGGTCCGATGGGGGTTCAAGGCCGAGGATGTCGGCCTGGTCACCGGGAACCGGCGGGTGAATCACAATGCCAGGATATTGGTCGTTGTCGCCGAGATCCTCCTGAACCGCCTTCTGAACCCGGACGGGTTCGAGTGGGGGCATGTCTCGGCCGTCGTCATGGATGAGTTCCACAGCTTCGCTGACCCGGAGCGAGGGATTGTCTGGGAACTGTCGCTGAACATGCTCCCCAAGACCGTCAGGCTCCTGCTCCTGTCAGCCACAGTCGGGAACTCGGCCGAGTTCATCTCCTGGCTGGATCGATCCCACGGCCGCCGACTCGACCTTGTCGAAAGCCGCGACCGAAAGATCCCGCTCACCTACCACTGGGTGCCGGACAAGTTCCTCAACGAACTCCTTGTCGACATGGCCCGCGGCGACGACGCCACCCGAAAGACCCCCGCGCTGGTATTCTGCTTTAACCGTGATGAGTGCTGGAGTGTGGCCGAGCAACTCAAGGGGCTCGAACTGATGAGCGGACCCCAGAAGGCCGCGCTCAACAAGCACGTGGACCTGCTTGAATGGCCGCAGGGGGTCGGTCCGAAACTGAAGCAGATGCTCCGCCGTGGAGTCGGGGTCCACCACGCCGGACTCCTGCCCAAATACCGCCGTGTGGTCGAGGATCTGTTCGAGAAGAAACTCCTCTCGGTCGCTCTCTGTACAGAGACGCTCGCTGCGGGGATCAATCTGCCAGCCCGCTCGGTGGTCCTCACGAGCCTGGTGAAGGGACCGTTCAGCAAAGAGAAGGTGATCGACCCCAGTTCCGCCCATCAGATCTTCGGCCGAGCTGGACGACCGCAGTACGACACCGAAGGGTTCGTTTATGCGTTCCCGCACGAAGACGATGTCCGCATCCTGAGGTGGAAGCAACAATTCGATCAGATTCCGGAGAATGCCAAAGATCCGGTGATGCTGAAGAAGAAGAAAGATCTTCTTCGTAAGAAACCAAGCCGAAATCAGGCGAAGAAGTACTGGACAGAATCCGACTTCGAGCGGCTCAAAACCGCTGCACCGGCCCGGTTGTACAGCAAGGGTCCGCTTCCCTGGAGACTTCTGGCGTATCTGCTCAAGGTGTCACCGGAGGTCGACCGTATCCGGAACGTGGTCCGCAAGCGATTGCTCGATCAACCGCGGGTCGAAGCAGGGATGAAGCAGTTGAACCGGATGCTCCTGACCCTGCATGAGAAGGGGTTTGTGAAGCTCGATCCGGAGCCCCCTGCCGCCGATGCCCCGGTTCCTGCGACCCCACTCGCCAACTTCATCGACGCAACACCTCTGGCACCGGGGGCAACGGCTCCCACCCCTCAGAAGCCTGATTACCAGCCTGTTCTCGCGATCCCCACGCCCTCACTCGATAAACTGCTCGTCTTCCGGGCCTGCCACCCGCTCTACGGAGCCTACCTGATCGATCAACTCGGTGTGGCCAGTCGCGAGGAACGAATCCAGGCCCTGGAGAGTGTCCTGGAGTTGCCCCGGCCGCTATTGCGTTACGTCCGGGTGCCCTTCGATCTGTCCCCTGGCCCGCTCGCCACCGAGAAACTCGATGCGCAGTTGATTGCCCTCGGGCTGATCACGGCGAAAGTCCCGAATGCCGAGGGTGAAGAGGATGAAGAGGACGAGTATGTGCCGTGGGACGAACGGCCGCCCGTTTTGGCCGAAAAACTCCGAATGCTCTTCGACGCTCAGTATCCCGAAGTCGGGGATTTCGTGACTCAGGGCGTGTGGGCGGCCGGAGAGATCCTTATCGGGTACGGCGGGAACTTCAACACCTACGTGACGACTCGTGAGCTGACCAAACAGGAGGGTCTGATCTTCCGCCACCTACTGCGCCTCATCCTTCTCACCGAGGAATTCGAGCAACTCACCCCCCCTGGGATTGAACCCGCGACCTGGCAGGCCGACCTCAAGGAGATCGCCGACAAACTGACTGCAACGTGTCGGGCGATCGACCCAACGAGTACGGAAGAGGCAATCAAGAAGGCTCATGCGGCCGACGTGGTGGAAGGTGAGGTCCACGCGGTGGTCATCGCTGCGACCACCCCCTCGCAGCCACCGCCCCCCGCTGAACCCGAGGAAGAGGACGCGTTTGGAGCGGGGATTGTGGATTGATCGGGAGTTGAACGTTGAATTCGTACCACAGCGAGCCCGGAGCGTTGCCCACGGAACCCAGGGCAACGCCCTGGGTTCCGTGGGCAACGCCCTGGGTGAGCGAAGGCAACGCCCTGGGTGTGATGGCAACGCCCTGGTGTTTCTTTGTGAAGCGTGGAAATAAAATCTTTTAACTCTAACATCATGGAGTTCAATATGTTCTCTCCCCGATTCCTTGCCGTGGCCTTCGCAGCGGTCGTCTTGGTCACACCTGCACGGGCGGATGACATCCCCGCCCAAAGCAAGATCGTCGGTGTGGACCTCTTCAAGAACGGGTTGGTGGTCGTCCGGCGTGAGGCCACTCTGAGCAAGCCAGGGACATACACCCTCGACGACGTGCCGCAACCGGTCCACGGGACATACTGGGTCGAGAGTGCGGGACCGGTTGAGACCGTCGTGAAGATGCGCGATGTCGAAGTGCCTGCCGCCGAGACTGCCCCAGGAAACCTCCAGGACGATCTCGCGGGGAAGAAGGTGACGGTGTATCTCAAAGGCGACCGACACGTCCCAGTGATCGGGACCGTGATGAAAATCAAGCCTGCCAAGGCCGAGGAGGCAATCGGCGGTCCCTCTCGGTTCCTGGTGGTGCAAACAGACAGGGGGCGGACTTATGTCGAGTCGGCCGAGATTGCTGCGGTAGAAGCCCACAACCCAGGCGAGACCATCACCCGGCGCCAGCCCCGACTACTACTCACGCTCGGGGCAACGGAGAAGCCCCAGACCAAGGTCACCATCCACTACCTGACGCGTGGACTCGCGTGGGCTCCGAGCTACAAGATCGACATCACCGACCCGGCAACTCTCACCCTGGAACAGCACGCGGTCATCCGCAACGAACTCGCCGACCTCAATGGGGCGGAGGTCCGGCTGATCTCTGGCTACCCAAGCGTGGCAATGGCTCACGTTCGATCGCCGCTCTCACCCCGCACATCCTGGGCGGCGTTTTTCCAGGAACTCAACCGACAGGACGGTCAGGAAAACGTCATGGTCGGACAGGGATTCTCGGCTCAACCCATCGCCTACAACTCGATTGCTCCTGCCGACGGAACCCTGGGTGCGATCCCGACCGGAGAGGGGGTCGACCTCCACTACCAGCCAATCGGCAAGCGGACGCTCGCGGAAGGAGAATCGCTGGACCTGACCGTTGCAAAGGAGTCGGCAGCCTACGCGAGGGTCGTCGAGTGGCTGGTCCAGGACAACCGGAACGAGTACGGCGTGTACAACAGCCGCAGGCAGGGAGACGACGCGGACGATACTGCCTGGGACGCCCTGAAGTTCAAGAACCCGCTCTCGTTCCCAATGACAACCGGCCCGGCGATGGTGACCGCAGGCGGCGCGTTCAACGGTCAGCGAGTGAGTTTCTGGGTCAACGCAGGAGAGGAGACCATTCTGCGCGTCAACAAGGCGCTGAGCGTCCGGACCAGGGCAGTCGAAAACGAAATCCAGCTCAAGGACCGCGGAGGTCGTGAAATCGTGTGGGTCGGCGGGCGGCAGTTCCGTCAGAGTACCGTGGAAGGCGAACTGACGGTAAACAACCACCGGAAGGAGGCGATTCAGCTATTGATCCGTCGCCGCTTCTCCGGTGATTTGGTGCAGGCCGAGGGGTCGCCGAAGTCGTCGCTTCGCGAGGAAGGCGTCTACTGCGTCAACCGACGCAACGAGTTGTTATGGTCCATCCCCCTGAAGGCCGGCGAGGAACGGAAGCTCAAGTATACGTACACCGTGTTGGTGTCGCATTAATTGTTTAGTGTTTAGTCTTTAGTGTTTAGTATTTAGTAATTCGTATTTCATATTTCGTGTTTCGTGTTTTTATTATCTTGGACTTCCCGAACCCAGGGGGTCGCCCAAACTCCTTTGGCGTTCGGAGTTCTGCGTTCACGCTCCCAGGTACTGGCGGAGGGTGGAATGGAGTTTGTCGCAGCGCTCCCGCCAACCGGCGAGGTTGTGGGGCGGGTAATCTCGCAGCGGGCGACAGGCCACTGCGACTCGTAGACGGGCTAGCGATGGGTTTGGCTTCTCCATGTGGAGTTCGATCTCAATCGGTTCCTGCCCGCGCACGACACTTGGGCGACGGAGGGTCGAGATCCACCCGAAAAGCCCACTCCCCCCGGTTGGCGTCTGTTTGTATCCGGCTGGCACCCCGATCCGCAGGATGATCAGACCCGGGTCGCTGGTCACCACCTGGCCGCCAAAGTCTTGGACGAACCCCTTGAGCTTGGCCGCAGCCAAACGCTCCGGGATCGCCACCTCGAACTCGGACGCCACCTGGAACGGATCGGACGGAAGGTCCGGGGCCGGGCGAGGCATCGGGGTGAAGCGTACCGGTGAACTTTGGGACGACTCCCACCCGGGCGGAGCGACCTCCAGCCAGAGGTTCTCCCGGATCGCGTTGGCGTACCCTTCGACCATCTCCCGGGCGGACTGCTGCCGCTCATTCGGGTACTTCGAGAGGGCCAGTTGGACTACCCCCTCAATCCCGGGGGAGATCTCCCCACAGCCGATTCGGTGGAACCGTGGTGGAGGCTCCTTGACATGAGCCGCGAGCAGCGTCTCTTGCGTGGGGTGCTCAAACGGTAGCCGACCGGTGAGCAACTCGAACAGGATCACCCCAACGGCGTACAGGTCGCTGCGAGCGTCGACCCGGTCGCCGCGGATCATCTCTGGGCTCACGTAGGCAGGTGTCCCGATCGCGTAGATTGGCCCGTGCCCGGTCAACTCGGCCAGTTGGATATGTGGTTTGGCAGCAAACCCCGCGAACCCGAAGTCCATCACCTTGAGGGATTCGGTCGGCAGGCCAGCATCCACCACCATAAGGTTGGCTGGCTTCAGGTCCCGGTGAATGATCCCGGCGTCGTGGGCCGCCTGGAGAGCGTGACCAAGATACCCAAGCAGTCGGCCGACACGGTCAACACTCAACCGCTTGTGAACCCGGAGGAGGGCTTCCAGGGTCACCCCTGCGACATACTCCATCACCAGGCACGGACCGATCGGGTCGTCAACCGCCGCCCCCAGCAAACGAACAGCGTAAGGATGGATGAAGTTCGCCATCGAGCGAACTTCTGCCTCAAATAATGCCCGGAATTTCGCATGTGTAACGACATGATCATGAATTCGCTTCACCACCACCTTCTGGCCCGGGTGGCGGAGCGACTCAGCCAAATACACAGCGGCGTTGCTCCCGCTCCCGAGGTGCCGCAGGAGTCGGTATGCGCCCAGAGCCGTCTTCCCCAGCATCCGCGCTCCCCCTGCTCGGCAGTCCGGTTGGGGCCGCCGGTCGGTCAATGAACCCCCCCTGAAGGGGATTCATCTCGCGCGTGCTCGGACGCGACCACCCCACCCGCGGTGTTGCCACAGTGACCGGTAATACCCGGCAACACTAGCCTTTTTTCAGGGCTCTGGCAAACGACTTGAACAGCGCCGGTGGAACGGAGTGCGTCTTCCGCTCGGCCATTTACCCGCCCGATCTCCTTATTCCCAGTGATATTCCACAGCAGCGACGAACGGCTCCTGGGAACTCACCGTCCGCCATCCCGAGTCGATCCCGCGCGCTGCGAGGTGAGACGCGTCCGCCGAACAGGTGTACGGCTCAATCGCGATCGCCTGGCGATGCGCTGGGGTGAACAGAACCAGTTCCCGGAACGCAGGATCGGCCAACACCCGAAGCCGACGGGTGACGTCCGGGTGTGACAGGACTGCCAACTCCACGAGTCCTGCGCTGGGTGAAGTGGCGGTGACCCCGGTCAGCACGTGGTCGAGGGCCGTCGCACCAATCGGCCGGGGGTGAAGGAAGTCGAGTTCAGGCGGCAACTCCTTCCGCCGACCGGTGGGCAAGTTGTTCGCATCGGCTTCCCAGACGCGATTGACGTTCGCCTGGAGGATATATCGACTCAGATCGGGATCGCTAACACCCGGGAGGCGGAAGTATGGGTGATACCCAAGGCCGAAGGGGAGCGGGCCGGGGCCGAGATTGCCGATCGTGACAACGACCCGTAGGCGATCGGCGAAAAGCGTATAGGCGATGAACAACTCGAAGTCGGCCGGCCAGCACCCGATCGCAGACGGCAAATCCGATCGTAGCGAGAACTGCCCGGTCACGCTTGCCCGGTCCTCGCCTCCTGTGAAACCGACCACTCGCCACGGATTCCGCGGGGTAAACCCGTGGATCGCGTGTTGCTTCGTCGAGTCGTTGAGCGGCAGTTGATACGTCTTGCCCTCGACCGTAAGCTGGCCGTCCCGGAGCCGTCCCGGGAACGGGAACAGGATCGGGTGGCCACTGCGGGTCGGGACCGGGTTCGATTCCCAGTCCGGGGCGGTGAACAGGATGCTCTCCCACGCTCCGTCTGGCCGGCGGACCTGCCACCGAAGACAGTTAAACCCCCACATCGGCCACACTTCGGCCCGGACTGTACCGGCCGAGTCAGCGAGTTCGTACACCGGCCCGGATCGGTCCCCGGCCGTCCGCTCCGACGTGGTCACCACGAACGCCATGTGAGTTCCCCCCTGTGCTCCCGCGATCGATCTGTGAGGGGAATTGTACGGGTTGGGGGGATTCTGGGGTTGGAGGAAGCGGCTGACGAGTGAGCCAGACCCCGCCATGAAGGAAGGCGAGTGGCAGCGCGTCTGTAATGCTGTTTCCACGCGGGAATGACTTTAGGCAGATGCCAGGAAATGACCTACCACGATCATGCAGGGTGCCACGGGCGGCTTGCCCGCCCGTGAAGGCGTCACACGGGCAAGCCGCCCGTGGCACCCAATCCCACTGGGAGATTTTCTCTCACCAACTGCCTTAAACTTTAAACTCGATCTATTTTTCTCGCCTGACAGACCAGTCAGTGAGCCCTTCGAGAATCGACCGGCATTCAGACCGCGGGAGGGCATCGAGTTCCGTGCGAGCAGTCCGTGCAAACTCGTCCGCCCGCCTGTGAGCGTAGGCAACCGACTGCGTCCTTTCAATCGCGGCAAGAACGCAATCACCCACGCCTGGACCGGCCTCACGAATTGCCTGCCGTAACCGACCAGCTTCACCCGTTGGGAGGCGGTTCAGGCAGTGGATCACGGGGAGGGTCAGTTTTTGTTGGGAGAGGTCGGTACCAAGTGTCTTTCCGGCGGCCTGTTCGTCCCCCACCAGATCGAGCAGATCGTCGGCGATCTGGAAGGCGAGCCCCAGGCACCGGCCGAAATTGGCCAGCCGGTCTGCATCGGCGTCGCCCCAACCAGCGTAAAGGGCTCCCAGCCGGCCGCAGCATTCCGTCAGGGCAGCGGTTTTCCCGTCGATGATGGCGAAGTAGGCCGATTCGGTGAGATCCAGGTTGCCCCGTTCGCAGACTTGCCGCAACTCCCCGGCACAGACCCGATTCGTTGCCTCGCCTATAATGCGACAGGCTCGCCCGTCAACGGTGCTTGTCAGATGGAACGCATGGGTAAACAGCATGTCCCCGAGCAGGATGCTGACTTTGTTCCCCCACCCGGCATTGACCGTTGCCACGTGCCGCCGGACATCGGCTTCATCGAGCACATCGTCGTGGACAAGAGTGGCGGTGTGGATCATTTCCACGGCGGCAGCGAGGGTGTAATGAGCCGGGGTGACCGACCCACATGCCTTTGCAGTGAGTAGCAAGAGAGCCGGACGCAACCGCTTTCCGCGATAGTGTTTGAGATGCTGAATGAGGGGGGACAACGGAGTCCCGGTCGTGGTGGAGAACAGGTCCGTGGCCCCACCAGTCGAGGGGGCAGCATAGGCAGCGAGGGTGGCGGCAAAGATCCGATCGGCTTCCTCGATGTCCGACGCAACCGGCCCGAATGGTAGCCCCGTCGTCCGTGACGGAGCCCCCGTGAAGACGGTGGGCAGAATCGTGCTCATGACGGTCCCCATGCGCGGCTCCTGCTGTCGGCCGTGCGGGCGACCGCATCGGGACAGTGATACAGCCCAGGTGCCGACCGTCAATCGCTCGTGCGCGAGGCCACCGGGTTGCGGACAAAGTGTCCGCTTTTGCCCCCGGTCTTCTCTTCGAGTCGAATGCGTTCGATTGTCATCCCCCGATCGACCGCCTTCGCCATGTCGTACACCGTCAGGGCTGCAACACTAACCGCGGTGAGGGCCTCCATCTCAACACCCGTGCGGGCGAAAACCGTGACAGTCGCCTCGATCCGTAGACAGTCCGGTTCACAAAACGCGAATTCCACCCGCACCGAAGTGAGTGGGAGCGAGTGACAAAGGGGAATCAGATCCGCCGTCTTTTTCGCTGCCATGATCCCGGCGAGTCGCGCCACTTCCAGGACATCCCCCTTGGAGAGCTTCCGATCACGAATCAGGTTAAGGGTGTCGCCGCCCATCCGGACAACGGCCGACGCCCGAGCAACACGGTCCGTTTCGGCCTTTCCACCGACATCCACCATCCGGGAAGCGCCAGAGTCGTCAAAATGGGTCAGTTGTGACATGGTTCATTGGGAATCAGGGGCAGCGGGTGACGCACGTTTTCCGGGAGCGTAATTTGTTTTCAGCCTGGAAGGCTGAGATCTATCAGCCCCGGGCGACGCTCTGAGGAGACGACCATCGGGGAGAACGAGGCTTCCCCATTAGGCGCAGTACCGTTGCACAAGGAGCAAGTATCAGCGTATGTGGCAACTCAGCAACGTGTTGAGGCGTGCGG
>PLDW01000371.1:27466-27614 GCA_003136315.1 Gemmataceae bacterium
CTTTCTCCTGCCCACCGCCTTATCGCGCAACGGGCGGCAGCAAGCGAACCCCGCGTCCCGGTGGTAGACCGGCCGGTGGCGGGAGTTCCTCGACACCCGGTGGGATACCCGGAGGTGCCGAACCAGGGAGGAGCGGTTCTCGTCCCCC
>PLDW01000015.1 GCA_003136315.1 Gemmataceae bacterium
GTGTTCAGTGTTCAGTTTTCAGTAAAAATAAAGCTAACTGAACACTGAATACTGAACACTAAAAACTAAATCACTTCCTTGACCACTTCCCCGTATACGTCGGTGAGGCGAAAATCCCGGCTGGCGTGGCGGTAGGTCAGCTTGGTGTGATCGAACCCGAGCAAGTGGAGAATCGTGGCGTGCAGGTCGTGGACGTGGACCGGCTTCTCCACAGCTTTGAAGCCAAACTCGTCGGTGGCGCCATGCACATACCCACCCTTGACGCCGCCGCCGGCCAGCCACATGCTGAACCCGTGGTGGTTGTGGTCTCGGCCGTTGCCCCTTGTGTTGTTGGGGAGGCCCATGGGCAATTCCATGGTCGGAGTGCGGCCGAACTCCCCTCCCCAAATCACCAGGGTGTCGTCGAGCATGCCCCGCTGCTTGAGATCCTTCAGTAACGCACCGATGGCTTGATCGCACTGTCTGGCCATCCTGCGGTGGCCTTCTTCCAGGTTCTGGTGGTGGTCCCAATCGCCGCCGACCCAGACCTGCACGAAGCGGACGCCCCGTTCCACCAGTCGGCGTGCGATGAGCATCTGCCGGGCTTCGGTGCCTTCCCCGTACATGCGGCGAACCTTTTCGGGTTCCCGGCTGATGTCGAATGCCTCCGTCGCTTCCAGTTGCATGCGCGCAGCCAGCTCAAAGGACTGAATGCGTGCTTCGATCTGCGTGTTCTTGTCGCGTTCCTGGCGGTGCCCCTCATTGAGTTCCCGCAACAGTTCGAGTTGCTGCTGCTGCTCCGTGTTGGAAATGCGCCGATTGGTCGTGTTCTCGATCAGTTTTTCGATCTGTGTGTGCCGGGTGTCGATGTAGGTTCCCTGGTAAGCGCCCGGCAGAAACCCGGCCCGCCAGTTTTGGGCTCCACCGTTGCCCGGGTATCCGCCGGGACACATGGCGACGAACCCGGGAAGGTTCTGGTTCTCGGTGCCCAAACCGTACGTCACCCAGGACCCGACGCTGGGCCGGATCAGCCGCGCGTCACCGCAATTCATCAACAGGATCGACGGGATGTGGTTGGGCACGTCGGCCTGCATGGACCGGATCACCGCGACGTCATCGATGCACGCCCCGACGTGGGGGAAGAGATCGCTGACTTCGATCCCGCTGCGACCGTAGCGCTGGAACGCGAACGGCGACCTCATGACGGCCCCTGTTCGGCGTTCGGTGACCAGGTGGACGCTCTTGGGGAGTTCCTGGCCGTGGTGTTTGTCCAGTGCCGGCTTGTGGTCGAAGGTATCGAGGTGGGACGGGCCGCCGTTCATGAACAGGTGAATCACGCGCTTGGCCTTGGCGGCAAAGTGGGGTTGCTTCGGCGCCAGCGGGGAGTCGAGGTGGCCCGCGGGGCGCGGCGCGTCCCCCGACGCATCGCCCATGACGCCCATCAGTGCCAGCGCACCCATGCCCATACTGCCGTGGGCGAGCAACTCCCGGCGGGTCAGAAAGCGGTCGTCCCATCGTGGGTGGTCATGGCGCATTGGGGTCTCCATCTCTTAGTTTTCAGTTTTCAGTTTTCAGTTTTCAGCTAGCTTTGTTTTTACTGAACACTGAACACTAAACACTGAACACTAAACACTGAACTCGTTACTCTTCCAGGTTCAATGGCTTGCCGAGCAATTCCTTCCACTGCTTCTTCTGGATGTCCGTGAGGAGGGCCTCGATTTTGTCCTCGTGTTCCTTGCGGATCTTCATGATCTTCGGCCAAATCTCCTGCGCATCGCCGCCCGACTGGGCCTCTTTAATAAGGGGTGCGATTTTCTTTTGCAGATCCTGGATCACACCCATGAATTGCTTCCGTTGCTCATCCGTGATCTTCAGGTCTTTCCTGATCTGACCGTCCCCATGCAGCAAGACGAACGCCCCGTCCCGTTGCAGTTCCAGTTGGTGCAGCCGTTTGAGTTGCTCGTCCTTCAGGGTTTGCTTGAGGAACGTCGCCAGTTTCTCCTGCGCCTTCGGGCGGTACGCTTTGACCTCTTTCTCGCGCTCTTCGTGCTTCAGCCCGTCGAGCATCTGGAGGAACTGCATGGTGTCGGGAAGCCGCTCTCGGAGGTGTTCCTCAACCTTTTCCTTCTGCTCGTTGGTCAGTTTCAGGTCGTCCTGGACCTTCTCGCGGAACACCAGAAACGACCCTTCCAGGGTGTTCGACAGATGTTTGCGCACCTCCTCGGGGACGTCCTGGGCGGGAGCCCGTGTACACACGAGGCCGACGAACACCAACGCACCCGCA
This sequence comes from Gemmataceae bacterium, assembly GCA_003136315.1. Lineage (GTDB taxonomy): Bacteria > Planctomycetota > Planctomycetia > Gemmatales > Gemmataceae > Urbifossiella. The sequence goes on from PLDW01000015.1 coordinate 2,264, forward strand.
CCGACTACCAGATTCTTCATGGCTCTCGTTCCTTTCGCGATCGGATCGCTCGGGGTGATAGACACCGGTTCGACGGTGTCCGCAGACTGACCGCTACCCGTGCTTCTCGTCCGGGGTGACAGCCGCTTCGGGGACAAAGAAACCAACCAGTCTGTTTGCTCTTTCCGACACGATTTACCCGGCGACGAGCGGCCCGGTTTCACGGTGCCAGGGATTTCTTCAGGTGCTCCTTCAAACAGGCCAATTGACGGGGGAGCAGGGTCGCGTCGCAGAGCGTGCGGCCCTGCATGATGGCCCCTTCGATGACCGTGACGATGTACTGGGCCAGTTCCGTGGTATTCGTCCGCCGAGATACTCCCCTGTGTTGAGCCGCTGCCTTCAGGCCGGGAAGGAACTCTTGGGCCATCTGGTCGAAACACGCGGCCAGGCGCTTCCGAAAGCCGTCGTGGCAATCGCTCAGGGCCGTGCTCATGTTGCCGATGATGCAGCCGCCTTTGCACCCGTCCCGACGGCGGACCATTTCCTGGATGGCGTCCAGCCGCCGAAAGATGTGTTGGAGCGGATCGGCCGGCTTGGCAAGAGGCAACCCTAGCTCAATTTCATCGAGCAGTTTGCTGCGCTGGTCCATGTGCCAGTCCAGTACCGCGAAGCCCAAGTCCTCCCGGTCATGGAAGTGGTGGAAGAACGCGCCCTTGGTCACCTGCGCGGCATCCAGAACCTCTTCAAGCTTCGCGTCGTGATAGCCCTTGAGAGCGATGAGGCGGGCCGCCGCCTGAAGGATCTTCTCCCGGGTTTCCAATGCTCGTGGTTGTTTGACATCTTTCATCGGCCAGCCCACAAACAGGATAGTTGGTTTGTTATTGTAAGTGCTTCGGATCTGTCGTTCAAGAGGTCTCGCACCTCGTCGCAAGCTGCGAACCTGCGATGCCGGCACACCTGCCGCCCGTGGATTGAGGCCGTACAGAGCTGCCGACACGCGCTGTGCGCGTCAGCCCGACACACCGACGCTTTTTCGGGACGACAAGACGGCAATTGAACTTTTCCTAACCGGCATCTGGGGATGGGAAGCCGGGTTGCGGCGGAAGCTTGAAAACGGCAAGTTAGGATAAATTAAGCAGTTACTCCTACGTTTTCCTGGGGAAATCAGCGCCCCGCGGGGCCTGCCGAAAGCCTGGACGTAAGTTGAAGGTAGTTTCCTGCTGCTCGCTAGCTTAGAATCTGGTTTCGAGCGCATCAACGTTAGGTTTGCACATATTCGCAAAGCGAATCATAGCTCCCCCCTTACGAAGGGGGCAGGGGGCGTTAAGCCCTACGGAGGGTGTTCCTCACAAACGCACGCGCTTCGTCGATTTCACGAATTGTCGCGTTCGATCACCTCGCTGCCCGACCTATGACCCCCCCTACCCCCCTTCGTAACGGGGGGAGCTCACGTCCCTGCGCTCCTTTGCACCGCAAACCTTGGGTTAATGCGTTCGAATTTCCAGCGAATTCGAAATTCGTATATTGACGGCTATCTATATAGACGATATTCTATGCAAATGACCCGACTGGACCAAGCATTTGCCGCTCTTGCCGATCCCACTCGACGTGGAATCGTGGTGCATCTGGCTCGCGGCGAGGCATCCGTATCCGACTTGGTCGGCCTCTTCTCGTTGACGCAACCGACGATCTCGTCGCACCTGAAGGTGTTGGAATTGGCAGGGCTGATTTCGCGTAGTCGAGTGGCCCAGGTGCGGCCCTGCAAACTGGAGACGGAACGATTGAAGGCGGTCACGGATTGGCTGGAGCAAGTGCAAGAGATTTGGGAAGGCAACTACAAGCGACTCGATGCGTTACTCGCCGAGTTGAAGCAAGCACAGAAAGAGGAGGGAAAGAAATGAAACCTGCTGAAGTGAGCACTCCGTCAGATCGAGAAGTACTAGTTAAGCGGAGCTTTGATGCGCCGGTGAATCTGGTGTGGCAGGCGTATACGGATCCCGCGTTGATGCGTCGTTGGCTAACGGCCATGCCCGGATGGTCGATGCCGGTGTGCGAGATGGCTACTCATGTGGGTGGGAAGTATCGCTGGCGCTGGCGCTAGCGATATGACGAGAACGGCCAGGAGTTTGGGTTCACGGGAGAGATGCTGGAGGTCGCGTTGCATTCGAAGATCGTGCATACGCAGATCTTCGACCCGGGCGATTTGGGTGAATCGATGGGAGGTGAGCCGTCGATTATCACGGTCACGTTCAACGAGACCAACGGGATCACGAACGTGGCGACCTCGATCAAGTATGCATCGAAGGCGGATCGTGATGCGGCGATGTCGACGGGTATGACGGACGGCATGGAGATGAGCTACAAGGCGCTCGACGGAGTACTGGCGGCTTAGGTCGCGGAAAAGGTGTCAGGACCCTTTTTACAAAAAAAGGGCAAAATACGGTGGTGCCCCAGCAGCGTGGC
>PLDW01000351.1 GCA_003136315.1 Gemmataceae bacterium
TCTGCATTTCCAGGCGTTGGAGCCGGCGACGGTCCCGGGCCTCGTCGTCCTCGCGGGCCGCTCGTTCGGCCTCCGGTCCGCAGCCGAAATATTCGCGGACGACCTTCCCATCGACCCGCCTGGTGCGGGTGTAGTACCGACCCTTTTCCCAGCCCATACGAATGTCCCGTCGATGCCGTGAGTGGTGTCCGTGGTCCTGCCCACCAGTGGCGACTGGGGGTAGGGCCACTCCAGGGTAACCAGGTGAGTTGCCTGGCGGCACGGTTTGGCAACTGAGAACGGCAAATATCCTGAGACTGATGTCCGCTCGCCGCGACGCGCACGCCCGAAAAAGGCGGTGGCAATCTGACCTGCACCCTTGTTCGTCCCCCCGAAAAATGGTAATGTTGCAAGTCACACCATACGGGAGTTCGGCATGACTCGCTGCAAAGTCCTGTTTCTCGCGGCCAATCCGTTGGACTGCACATCGCTTCAATTGGACGAAGAAGCGAGAGGCATCGAGCAACGCATTCTTCAGACTGACCATCGCGATGCCATCGTTTTCGTGCCGAAATTCGCGGTTCGACGGGACGACTTGCAGTTGCACCTCAACAAGGAAAAGCCGCATGTGCTGCATTTTAGCGGGCATGGCTCGAAGGATGAGATCGAGTTCAAGGGCGATGACGGCAACGCGGCCCCGGTCGGCAAGGCGGGGTTGAAGGCGATGCTCAAGGCGGTGAAGGACAATATCCGCCTCGTTGTTCTCAATGCATGTTACACGCAAAAGGCGGCCGATTCGATTACCGACGTGATCGACTGTGCCATCGGAATGAAACGTGGTATCGGCGACGAGGCCGCTCGTGTCTTTGCCGCTTCGTTCTACCTGGCCGTTGGATTCGGTCGCTCTGTCAAGAATGCATTTGACCAAGCGATTGCGGCTCTTCAGGTTATGGGCATTCCCGAGGACAAGACGCCTGTCTTGTCGGGGCGCGACGGGGTCGATCCCGACAAGGTCTTCCTCGTCGAAGTGGCGGAGAAGCAGTCAAACCCTCACTAGACTCACCGGACCCCGACCGGCGCACGCCGGTGAGTCATGGCACTCCAGCGCCAGGCAACGTTCGAGTCGCCCCAACGCGATTGAGCCCGATCACCCCGAATCAACTCAGTCAGTATCATGTATTCCTCGCTTCGCCCGGTGACGTGGCCGCGGAACGGCAGTTTGTGCGCCGGTTCTTCGATGAGTACAATCGCCACACCGCACATATCTGGAATGCCCGTTTCGAGGTCGTCGACTGGGAGAACTACGCGACCATCGGCGTTGGCCGGCCCCAGGAGCTGATCACACAGCAAACGCTGGAGAAACACCGCGAGTCGCTGGCGTTGGTCGTCGGTGTCATGGCCCAGCGGTTCGGCTCGCCGACCGGCAAGGCGGAATCGGGAACCGAGGAAGAGTTCAACTGGGCAATGCAGAGCCACAGCGCCTCTGGCTTCCCGGAGATCAAGTGGTTTTTCCGCAAAGTGGACAAGCTGGAACTGCCTTCCGATCCTGACGAGGCGGATGCAGCGCTGGACCAATGGAAGAAGGTCCGAGGCTTCCGCAAGCGAATGCAGGACCTGAAGAACCCCATCTTCTACACGGAATACCCGAGTGCCTCCGGGTTTGCCGATGTCCTGGCGCACGATCTCAACCTGTGGCTCGCCGATCCTTCCCGCCCGTGGGCCGCGGAACGAGCGGCCCGCGTTGCCGCCACGGGGGGCGCAGCCGCGGTCCCACTGCCAGCCGAGTTCGATGCGGAACGTTACCGGGCTGCGGTGCTCAAGCGGTTCGACAAGCTCAACTTCGACATGCTCGATACGACCGGCGCATACCACAGTCTCCGGCTGTGGAGTGTCTTCGTCCCTCAGTCGGTCCGGGAATGCCACCAGTACAACCCGCGGCTGCTGGAAATCCCCAAGGAACACCAGCGGCGGCTGCTGGATGCCGGCGCGATCACCGCCAAAGAACTCGAGGAAGCCGAGCAGCAGGCGGACCGACTGCGGCAGGAGTACTTCCACCAGCCGCTCCGCCCGGTGCTCGATGTCGTGGACGAGGCCCTTCGTGCCTCGCCAGCGGGGGCCGCGTGGAGGCTGGTCATCCTGGGCGATCCGGGTTCCGGCAAGTCGTCGCTGGTCCGCTACCTCGCCCTCCGCTGGGCGGGCATTGCCGAACCGACCGTCCGCGACGCGCAGCCGATTCCGCTGGTGATCGACCTGGGCAATTACGGCCGCTGGCCATGCGACGGCCGCAAGGATTTCGTCCGCTTCCTGGAGGAGGCCCCAGTCTGGCACGAATGGCCCGGCGGTCTACTCGGACGGCTGCTCGAACAGCCTGGGAGAGTCGTGCTGCTCCTGGACGGACTGGATGAGGTTTTTGAGGTTCCGAAACGCGAGTCGGTCATTAACGACATCGCTCGGTTCAGCAGTCAGTACACGAGCGTACCGATGGTCGTCACCTCGCGCGTCGTGGGCTATCAACCCCAACGGCTGCGCGACGCCGAGTTCCGCCACTTCATGCTTCAGGATTTGGGCCCCACGCAAATCGCGGACTTCGTGAATCGCTGGCACGAGGTGACTTTCGACGACCCGGCGCAGGCGGCACCGAAGCGGGAGCGTTTGCAGAAAGCGGTCCGCGAGTCCAAGTCCATTGCCATGCTGGCTGGCAACCCGCTCCTGCTGACCATGATGGCCATTCTGAACCGCAACCAGGAACTGCCGCGGGACCGGGCCGACTTGTACGCCCAGGCGTCGCGCGTGCTGCTACACCAGTGGGACACTGAACGCGCCCTGGTGGACTTCCCGGGGATGAGCAACGAGGTCGGCCTGCGGGAGAAGACCGACATCCTCCGCCGTATCGCAGCGCACATGCAGGCTGGTCCCGGAGGATTGAAGGGCAACCTGATTGACGGAACGACGCTCACGGGCTTGATCGAAGATTACTTGCAGACCGAACTGCACTTCGCCCAGGCCCGCGCTGCGGCTCGGGCGGTGGTTGATCAGTTGCGCCATCGTAACTTCATCTTGTGCTTCGTCGGCGCGGACAGCTACGCCTTTGTACATCGCACGTTTCTGGAGTACTTCTGCGCTGCGGAATTCGTGCATCAATTTAATGTCGCCAAAACGCTTGACATCGACGGCTTGATTGCCCTGTTCGACCAGCACTGCCGCGACGACGACTGGCGCGAGGTCCTGCGTCTGATCTGCGGTCAGATAGACGACACCTTTGTCGGTCTGATTGTCGAGCGTTTGGCTACACGCACGGACGTGGAGAAATGGGACGGCCAAACGCCGTTGCCGGAATTGCCGTTGGCGATTGGATGTTTGAGCGAAGCGCGTAACATCGCGAGGCTTGAAGAAATCGGGGAAGAACTGCTGATTAACGTGGCAACGGCAATGTGCAAACCTGGCGTTGGAGAGTTCGCGAGCACTCTGTCTCGCGCCACTGAAGAGATCGGGCCGCGCTGGCCGGGAAAGGGTATTGTGACATCGATCGTCCTAACGCAGCCGTCACGTTTTATTTTGGGCAGTGGCCCGATGCAGCGTTTTTGGCCGAAGTTCTGCTCAATGCTCGGGGCACCGCGAGAGCAAGTCCTTCGCCTCGTTGAAATCAGAGATGGCCCCGTCGACGGAGTAGAATTCCAGTTAGGGGCTATCGAGGCCCTCCCGCAGTATTGGGGCAACAACGAAACACGCACGTGGTTATCACGACACGGTGTGTCAGACAGCCGCCCATCTCACCGTCGCGTCGCGTTGCAGGCGTTGGCGGAGA